>JAAFHC010000196.1 GCA_010906935.1 Gelidibacter sp. | reverse complement strand
TGATCAATATGGCATCGCCATCAATTATAACAATATTGGTGATTGCTATATCAATTTAAAGCAATATAAGGAAGCGAAAGAATATCTCGACAAAGCAATGAAAATAGCCGATAGCTTGGCAGAAAGGGATTTGCAGTCTATTGTGCTTTTGAATATTGCTTCTGTTGAAAATAAACAAAAAAGGTTTCAACACGCGATTTATGCGGCTAGAGAAAGTTATGCAATTGCTGATTTAATTGGAAATTTAGACTATAAATCAGAAAATTTATTGCAGGCATCCATAGCTTATGAAGGTCTAGGCGACAATGTTTTGGCATTAAAACGCTTAAAGGAATATACCGCCATTAAGGATAGTTTGTTGAAAATGGACAGGGTAAAAAAGATTAAATTATTCAATACCTTAAACGAATTAGAAAAATCGCAGTACACCATAGATGATTTATCAAAAACAAGTGAAGAGGCACAATTAAATTATGAAAAAGAAAGAAAATATACCCATTTTTTAATTATTGCCATGGTTATTTTTGCCTTTTTGCTTATTTTACTGATTCAACAAAACGCATCCAAGAAAAAAGCTTATAATTTATTGGAGTATAAAAATTATCAGGTTCATAAAATGAAAGATGAAATTGATGAGCAAAGCAATAAGTTAAAACAATTGAATAGCACAAAAGATAAATTTTTCTCCATCATTGCGCATGATTTAAAAAACCCGTTCAATTCAATCGCCGGTTTTACCGACCTGATGATTGAAAATAATGAAATATATGATGCCGCTAAACGATTAAAATTTTTAAAAATAATTAAGGGATCAACCGCAAAAGTATCCAGTTTGCTCGATAACCTGCTGATATGGGCCAGTTCCCAATCGGGTAATTTAAAATTTAATCCGAAAAACATCAATTTGGCGCAACAAGTTGCTGGAGTGATTTCGTTTTTGGAAATTCAGGCCATTAATAAAGATATCTCAATTTTAAACAGGGTTGAAAAAAATGTTCTTGTGAAGGCCGACGAGAATATGTTAGATACTATTCTTAGAAACCTCATTTCAAATGCCATAAAATTCACTCAGCCAAAAGGAGAAATTCAAATTTATGCAACTTTGAAAAAGGATTTTGTTGAAATCACGGTAAAAGACACCGGAGTTGGTATGACACAAGCAGAAATTGCGACTATTTTTAGCGTTAGTGAAATAAACTCCAATTTGGGAACTTCCAATGAGCAAGGCTCGGGATTGGGATTAATTTTATGCAGAGATTTTGTGGAAAGTCACGGTGGTAAAATTTGGGTAGAAAGTGTTGAAAACAAAGGCAGTGAATTTAAGTTTACCTTGCCAATTTGGAAAGAATAATGCTATTAAATAGGCATTATTGGCGACCTTCATTTGCGAATTGTTGTCATTGACCAATCTTAATTTTTAAAGGTTTATTTTCAACAGCTTAGCCATAGTTTTTAGTGCGACTATTTAATTTATGAAATACATGAAATAAACACTAATTACTCAAAAATAGTTACCGTTTATATAGTTAAGTAAGTTAAATGTTTAGAAAATGAAAATTTGGGATAAAAACATTTATTTTAATACCATTTTTTGCTAAATTTAAGTGGTTTTTTTTACTACTACACTTTTTTAAAAATTTCATAAATGTTAGTTCAAAGTAACAATGGATTACTAACGTTAGATTAATAACTAAATCTTAAAAATTATGAAAAAATTAAAACATTTTGCTTACTTGTTTTTGGCGATACTGTTCATGACAAGTTGTGAAAAAGAAACAACAACATTGCCTGAAAATTCACAATCAGATGAACAATTGATTGAATTTGATGCCGTTAACAAGGAATTAATACTAAAGCAACTCATTGAAAATTTTCAAAAATCAAAAGGAAATGTTGCTTCAAGAGAGGCAGTAAGCTATAAGGGTGAACTTTGCGGCACAAATATAACTGGATGGTACGCTGATGGAACAGATTATCAAACGATACATAATTATTATTTTAATGGAATCGCAGGAAATGTAATTTCTATTTATGTTCCAAGAACAACCATTGGTTTTGATTCAGCTTTCCATCTTTATTATGAATCAATGGAAGGCAATGTTATTGTTGACATTTGGCATGATGATGATGTTGCTAATTCTTTCGGTGGATGTTATGGTGATCCTTACTTAGGAAATTATACATTGCCATATTCTGGCTTATATACGCTTTCAATTGTGAGAGCGGCTAGTTGTGGTTTTCCTTATGGATATGAAATTATAACAACTGGTATTTCTTGTGGAGATTATGACAATGATGGGGTTTTAAATGAAGATGATTTGTGTGCAAATACACCAATTGGAGAAACGGTAAATAGCAATGGTTGTTCACAAAGCCAATTGGATGATGACAATGATGGTATAATGAATTCAGTAGATAACTGTTCAAATACACCGGTAGGAGAATCAGTGGACGAAAATGGTTGTGGGCAAAGTCAGTTGGATTATGATGGTGATGGTGTAATGAATAATAAAGATGCAAATATATATTCAATTTTAGGAGGGAAAATAAATATCCTTGATTATTACCTAGATATAGATAATGTTTTGGTTAAGAATGGTTCTACCATGATGGATCAAATTACTGATTTAATAGCAGAAATTAATGCACAATACAATGGAGAAAACTATACCTATCTTCATAAGATGTTTATGACTTATGACAAAATTGGCAGGAATTACTTATAATTGGCGTAGAGCAGGGCTAATTACCGCAAAAGAAAGGACTGCCATTTCAATTTGTGCCTGGAGCGCTAATGTACCTTACAGTAGTGATCATTAAATAATTTATGTGCTTTTTATTTTAAAAATAGTCAATTTAAATGAAGTTTAACGCGAAAATAAAAGACAATTCACCTAAAATAAGAATGTTACAAAAAAAATTAAAAATCATTGTTATAATAAAAACAATTTGCTAAATTTAAATTAAGATTTTTTACTGCTACACTTTTTTAAAAATTTCATTAAGATTAAACATTGTAAGTGATAATCATTATTACTTAAATATTAACTTTAATCTAAATAATTATGAAAAATTTAAAAATGAGTTTCTGCCTACTTTTAATGGTAGCTATTTTTACAAGTTGTGAAAAAGAAACAATTACTTTGCCTGAAAATTCTGAAATGAATGTACAGGAAACTGAACCGACTGGACAACCAGTGCCAATTTCTTTTAGTGAGATTATTAAATCTGGGGTTGATTTAGAAACCTATTTTAAATCATGGCCAATACCTGAAAATACTGACGCCAAACCAGCTTATTCCCAAATACCAAATACTAATTTACAATTTTTCTATGCTACTGAAGATTTACCTTGTAATAATTTGCCGACAGAAGATTTTGAAAATGCGAATTACACTTATAGTTCTTTCCCTAATTATTTAAATTCAAACACTAATAATTCGGTTTTTTCTCCCGGAGATATTCTTCCTGGAATCTCTTTTGTTTTAACAAGGAATAATTACTATACTGGTCTAGAATATGATTATCTTGATTGGGATATGAATAATTATGGATTTTATATTTGGACGGATTTAGATTACGGGATGCAAAATGCACTTGTGTCAAATTATCATTGGACAGATTTAAACATCAATTTTTCTGCAAACAATGTCAATCAAATAAGTATGGATATTTTAAACTGGTATTATTCAACCTTTATTATTTATGTATATGGCGCAAATGATAATTTACTTGGAGTAGATGTTATTGGGGGTAATTATAATTATTATTCTTATACAAAAACATTCTGGGGGGTTAAATCAACAACACCAATATCAAAAATTGTTATAAATTCAGGATCTTACTATTATGGTTATCAAGCTATTATAGATAATGTTTCTTTTGGAAATTGCGATGATATTGATGGAGACGGTGTTTTAAATGAAAATGATGCACACCCGAACTCTGATATAAGCACAAAAATTAATATTGGCGGTTGCTATCCAAATGTGAATAATAAAATGGTTAAAAACGGTTCAACCATGATGGACCAAATAAATGATTTAATTGCGGAAACCAATGCGCAATACAACGGCCAAAATTATACCTATCTTCATAAGATGTTTATGATTATGACAAAATTGGCAGGAATTACTTATAATTGGCGTAGAGCAGGGCTAATTACCGCAAAAGAAAGGACTGCCATTTCAATTTGTGCCTGGAGTGCCAATATTCCTTTTAATAGAGATGCCTAATTTATAAAATTATTTTACATGAAAAGACCGGGCAATTTGCCTGGTTTTTTTTTATTTTAAAAGATACCAATTATAAGAACCTGAATTTTTAAAAAAGCGTAAATGGCATTTGGTAAGCACGTTGCAAATACTAACAGCTTAAAAAGTTTTAAAATAAATAATTTTAGTAACATAAAATTATTTATATTTGATTTGTCTTTGGTTTAATTGGTCTTAAATAATATTGCAAAAAATGATTAAACAAAAGCAAAAAAATTACTAATTTATACTAATCAATTTACTAAAAAGTTACAAAAATTATGAAAAAATTAAAAATGAGTTTCTGGCTACTGATAACGGTAGCTATTTTTACGAGCTGTGAAAAAGAAACAACAACATTGCCTGAAAATTCTCAGCTGAACGTTCAGGAAACTAAGACAGTTGATTTAAAAGACATTAAATCTGTTGGAGAGGCAATATTGGCGGGCGTCGATATTCAAACGTATTTGAACTCAATACCAAAACGAGAAAACACAGCAAGCAGACCTGCATTATCTCGAATAACTGAAAATAATGGGCTTAATTTCTTTTTTAACGCTGAAGATATGCCATGTGGTGACTTGCCAACCGAAAGTTTTGATGATGCGGATTATGACTGGTACGCTACTTATGGCGATGATAGTAATATTCTTGATGAGAATACGGATAGTTATATATTTTCTCCGGGAGATATTTTACCGGGGATCTCATTTGAATCAGCTTTAGGTGAATGGTATGGACTTTATCTTTGGACAGACGAATATTATAACGTAGATAAAGCATTATTTGAAAATAATGATGAAGACTTAATTATCAATTTTACAAACAACAATGTTACAAGTGTGAGCATGAATGTTAAAAGTTGGTATTGGGATCTTAATATATATATGGATGTATACGGAGATTCCGGGTACCTTGGAACTTCATCAGTATACTTAGATAACGGTTATGAGGGTGAATATTGGGGAGTTACCTCAGTAGAGCCTATTACTAAGATTGTAATGTATACAAGTTATGGTGGTTACGCTGGTGTTGACAATGTTTCTTTTGGTAATTGCAATGATTTAGATGGTGACGGCGTTTTAAATGAAAATGATGCGCATCCAAATTCTGATTTAAGAGCAACTGTTAATATTGGGGGCTGTGATTATCCTAATATCGACAATGTTTTGGTTAAGAATGGTTCAACCATGATGGACCAAATTAATGATTTAGTAGCGCAAATTAATGCGCAATACAATGGAGAAAATTATACCTATCTTCATAAGATGTTTATGACAAAATTAGCTGGAATTACTTATTCGTGGAGAACAGCCAGATTGATTACCACAAGAGAAAGATCGGCAATTTCAAGTTGTGCCTGGATTGCTCAAATTCCTTATAATATGGAAAGTTAATTTGTAAAACTATTTTTTTGTTTTATAAATATTCGTTTTAAATGAAGCTTAACACTAAAATAAAGGTCAACTCACTTTAAAATAAGAGTGTTATCAAAAAAAATATTAAAATGAATTTGAAATAAAGCGCTTTTATAATATAAAATTTGGTATGTTTGATAACGCAAGGGTTTAATTACGCAAATTAAAATTTGTAAAAACGGTTAAACAATTGTAAAATTACTAATTCATACTAATCAATTTACTAAGAAAACCAGGCAATTTGTCTGGTTTTTTTATATGGTTCATTGTTTAAAAATTGGACAAGAAAATATATAACCTTCTTATTCTTTTTTAACCAATTATGCAATCATTTTTGTAAAAAAAATTATCTTTTTTTAGATAAAGCCAACTATTTATCGTAAAATTATTGAATAATTTAAAACGTGGAAAAAGGGTGCTGTTTCTCTTTATATTTAAAAGGAAAGTCAAATTTTTCCAATCAATAAAAATCAATTAAAAAACAGTTGAAATACAACATTATGAAAAAATTAAATGCATTTTTTTTAGTCTTCTTATTTTTTATCACTTCCATAATTTTTTCGCAACAGAAAGAAGCGTTTATTGACAATGTAATGAAGGAGACTTATGAGAATTCCCAATTGGAACAGCTTGGTTATGAATTATTAGATGAAATAGGTCCGCGATTGGTGGGTTCATCAAAAATGAAAACCGCACACGATTGGGCGGTTGCAAAATTCAATGGTTGGGGAATATCAGCTTCAAATCAGCAATATGGTGTATGGCGTGGTTGGGATCGTGGCATTTCTCACGTTGATTTGGTGGAACCTCGCATAAAATCTTTGGAAGGAATGCAATTGGCTTGGAGCGCTTCAACGCCTAAAAACGGCGTGACCGCAGAAGTAATTACACTACCTGCCAGCATAAAAGATTCCATTGGTTTTGCAAAATGGTTGACTTCAGTAAAAGGAAAATTTGTACTGATTTCTATGCCACAAAAAACGGGAAGACCCGATTATAATTGGGAGGAATTTGCGACTCCAGAATCATTAGAAAAAATGAAGGCAGACAGAGCGGCACAAACGACCGCTTGGAATGACAATCTAAGCAATAGCGGTTACAACAGCAGAACGATTGATGAAGTGCTTGAAAAAGCCGGCGCAGTTGGAATAATTCAATCTAATTGGTCGAAAGGTTTTGGCGTAAATAAAATATTTGGGGCGCGAGTAAAAAAAATACCAACAGTAGATATTTCATTGGAAGATTATGGTTTGGTTTACCGACTTGCAGAAAATGGCAAGAAACCAAAGATTAGGGTAGTGGCAGCATCTAAAGAATTAGGCGCAATGCCTACTTTTAATACCATTGCACGTATAGAAGGAACGGAAAAACCGGAAGAGTCTATCATACTTTCAGCCCATTTCGATTCTTGGGATGGTGGAAGTGGCGCAACAGATAACGGTACCGGAACCATTACCATGATGGAAGTGACGCGTATTTTGAAAAAATATTATCCAAATCCGAAAAGAACCATTATTGTAGGTTTGTGGGGAAGCGAAGAACAAGGTTTAAATGGATCAAGGGCTTTTGTTAAAGACAATCCCGAAATTGTAGAAAATGTGCAGGTGGTGTTTAATCAGGATAATGGAACTGGAAGAGTGAGTACTATTAACGGACAAGGATTTTTGCACTCCTATGATTTTTTAGGTCGTTGGTTGCGGGAAGTTCCTGAAAATATTGGCAAACATATAAAAACTACGTATCCGGGATCTCCATCAGGCGGCGGTTCAGATCATTCTTCTTTTGTATCTGCAAATGCACCTGCTTTTATGATGAGTTCGTTAAATTGGTCGTATTTCAATTATACTTGGCATACAAATAAAGATACTTATGATAAAATTGTGTTCGATGATTTAAAAAATAATGTGGCACTTATTGCCATTATGACTTATTTGGCAAGTGAAGATTCTGAGAAAACTTCTAGAGAAAAAATTATTTTGCCAATTAATTCAACATCAGGCAAACAAATATCATGGCCAGCACCAAAAGACGGAAATAGGCACGGCGGATTGGATTAAATTTATTTTAGAGATGGAGATTTTATTTAAAAACAATTTTTTAGTACATGACAAAAAATATAATTCATTGAAAAACAACAAATTAAATGTTAAAATATTAGGTTAAAGCATTGATTTTCAGTATATTAG
>JAAFHC010000195.1 GCA_010906935.1 Gelidibacter sp. | reverse complement strand
ATTAAATATTAGAAGTTGGATATTAGATATTAAAAGTTAAATGAATCAAATTCACCTCTCGAGGGAGGCAAGGAGTGTGTTTTGGTGGATGTTAAATATTAAATATTAAAAGTTAGATATTAAAAGTTAAACGAATCAAATTTCCCCTTTTGTCACGATATTTATCTGGAAGTCGCGTGTTTTTCTGTGAAATAAAAATCAAAAAATTCGTAAATCGTAAATCGTAAATCGAAAATCAACATGTCCATACACTATCTATTGATCTAAAAACATTTGAAACTTGAAATGACATTTTTTAAATAGCCTTGCGTACTTTGCGTAAAACGTTGCGCCCTTTGCGTTTAAAACCCTTTTTGAACCCAAGAAAAAAAAGCGAAAAGTTAAACGAATCAAATTCCCCCTTTTGTCACGATAGTTATCTGGAAGTCGCGAGTTTTTCTGTGAAATAAAAATCAAAAAATCAAAAAATTCGTAAATCGTAAATCAAAAATCAACATGTCCATATTGGATATGCAAATGCCTTATTTAACTTAAAATTCCCCCTTTGGGGGTTAGGGGGCTTTTTGAAACCTGAAACCCAAAACCCTCCTTTCCATACATTTAGCCAACCCATTCTTAGGCTTAAAATGGGAAAAACAACTCGTTTACAGACAAAATAATTTACCATTTAATACGTTTATAAATCCATTTGTGAGTATAAACATACCATTCGTTTAGTTAACTGTTTCAAATTAGTTTTTTTAAGGTAAATTTTTTTCATTTGTTATGCCCTATAACAAATTATTTATGCAAAAAAAATACCCCCAATTCAACTCTTTTTGTTTCTTTATTTTCCTATTTTTTACCGTTAATTCTTTTTCGCAACAAAGTCAAATTTTTAGTATTCCGGGGACATCTACTTTTACAGTGCCTGCAGGCGTGACTACTATTAAAGTAGAAGCTTGGGGGTCTGGTGCCGCTGGACACAATACAAATAATAGAGGTGGCGGGGGTGGTGCCTTTGCAGGCATAAATGCAATTACGGTTACACCCGGATCAACATACACTGTTACCGTAGGTGCAGGAGCGGCATCTGGTTCTGGTGGAAATGGTCAAAATTCAAGTTTTGGAACATTGGTAATTGCTGCTGGAGCAATCGGTGGAAATGGAGGAGCAGTTGCAAGTAGTACAGGAACCATTAGATATGCAGGAGGCAATGGTGGCTCAAGTAATAAAAACGGTGGTGCTGGAGGTGGCGGGTCTGCCGGAGCTGGAGGTACAGGCGATGTTGGAGGTAACACTTCTGATAATACTGGTGGAACGGCGGGTGGTGCAGGTATTGCCGGTTCTGGTAGTGCAGGTGCAGCTGGAGGTGTTGGAGGAAATAATAATACCACTGGTTCTTCTGGGACTTTTCCAGGAGGTGGTGGTGGTGAAGGTGGTGAAGGATATGCAAGTGGAGGCGGAGGAAATGGCCAGGTTAAAATTTCTTGGATTACGGTTTCAGCCTCATCTCCAACAGCAATATGTTCAGGAACAAGCACTAACTTAACGTCTTCGGCGTTACCCATAAATCCAAGGGGAGTATTGCTTAACGAAGGATTTAACAATCCTACTAATAATTGGACACTTGTAAATAATTCTACAGGAGGAACACCTACAAATGCTGCGTGGACATTGAGTCCTAATAATTATGTAATAACCATTCCCAAAAATGGAGTCTGGGATTACGTTATTAAATGCAATTCAAATGATGCCAGTCAATTCTATCTTTCAAATAGCGATTCGCAAGGAGCAGCCGGAACTACCCAAACGATTCTTCAATCACCAGTAATGAGTACTGTGGGATATAGTTCTCTTTCACTCGATTTTTATCATTATTATCAACATTATACAGGTTCTTCTGCCAATGTGGAAGTTTCAACTAATGGAACAACTTGGACATCTTTAGCTACCTATTCTACAACACTAGGTAGTAGCAGTGCTTTTGCCCATACTACAATCACTTTAGGCGCCACCTATTTAGGGGTTTCTTCATTATACATTCGTTTTAAATACGATGCCCCTTGGGGATATTGGTGGGCTATTGATAATGTTACTGTATCAGGAACGCGTACAAACTATGATTATAGCTGGAGTGCTTCGCCTCCAGGAACTGCAGGGCTCTCGGCCGGAGCAGGAACCCCTTCTTCATTTAATGCTTCAATAACAGTGAATCCAACAGCCACAACCATTTATACGGTTACGGCTGCTTCTGGAGATGGACTTATTGGGCAAATTAGCACAACAGTAACAGTAAATCCAACAAGTGTTGGCGGAACAGCATCTTCAAATCAAACCATTTGCAAAAACAGCTCGCCTGCCAATATTACGCTTGTAGGAAATACAGGAACAATCCAATGGCAATCATCAACAGATAATTCAACATTTAACAATATAGCCGGAGCTACAACTTCAACGCTTTCAAGTGTTCAAATGGGTGGTGCACTTTCAACCACACGATATTATAGGGCATTGGTGACCAGCGGGGTTTGTACTTTAGCATACTCGAATGTTGTTACAGTAACAGTAAGTACGGTTAATAGATGGACCGGGACCGTTAGTTCAGATTGGAACAATCCTGCAAACTGGACCTGTGGTGTTCCTAGTGTTACAAATGACATGGATGCAGTTGTGCCTTCAGGTCTGGTGGCAGCAGGACGTCCTTATCCTATATTAAATTTGGGTTTAGAAGGTTATGCTAAAAACATTGTATTTGAAAATGGCAGCACATTAAACGTGATAGCCAATAGTTTAAAAGTAACAGGTACGCTAACACTAAACGGCAAAATAGACTTAGAAGGAGAATCACAATTGGTGCAAACAAATGGAAGTGTTTTTGATCCAGCAAGCACAGGAACCATAGAAATAGACCAACAAGGAACAAGTGATAATTTCAGGTATAATTATTGGGGATCGCCAGTAAACAGTATTGGTGGCACAAGCTATACTATTGCAGGCGTTTTAAGAGACGGGACTTTCCCTAACAGCAGCTTTTTCTCTGTGGATAAAAAAACTATAAATTTTGGAGCCGCTTTTACCTATGCCGATAATAAGCTTGCTCCAATAGATGATCTTTCAACACGTATTAAATCAAGCACCTATTGGATGTATAAATTTGTGAATTCCGCCGATGATTATGCTGGTTGGAAAGCTGTTGGAAGCGATGGAAACCTAAAAGCAGGTGAAGGATTCACTTTGAAAGGTTCTAACACCACTTTAACAGCACAAAATTACACTTTTGTAGGTAAACCAAATAATGGAGATATTAAATTAACCATAACTGCAGGGAGACAATATTTAATTGGAAATCCATATCCGTCGGCCATAGATGCCAAACAATTTATTAAGGATAATATTTCAATTGCTGATGGCGGAACTGTAAATGTTATAGATGGCAATTTGTATTTTTGGGATCACTTTGGGGGCGGCACGCATTATTTAAAATCGTATGAAGGTGGATATTCTATTTATAATTTATCTGCAGGAACAGCAGGAGGTACACGAGCCGTTTCAACAGATGCGCGTATTAAGGTCACAACAAATTCTTCTAATAAAGCATCCCTAGGATTTATTCCTGTGGCTCAGGGATTTTTTGTTACAGCGCTCGCTGGGGGAGATATACAGTTTAAAAACAGCCAACGAATTTTCAAAAAAGAAAATGCAATTGTTTCACAATTCTTAAAGAGTGCTGGAAAAGTCAAATCAAGCAAAGAAACAGCAGAAGCAGAAGATGTTTTTCCAAGAATTTACTTAAACTACAGCTCGCCAAAAGGCTTCC
>JAAFHC010000194.1 GCA_010906935.1 Gelidibacter sp. | reverse complement strand
TCCAACAGTGTTCTCATAAGCAATTGATTGAGCGCAATGTCTTCAACTACCAATACTTTTACGTTGGTTAATTCGGTATCCAATTCCACGATTTCCATTTCTAATTCGGCTTCCGCTTTTGTTTTCTGAAAACTTAATACAAAACTAAAAGTGGAGCCTTCGTCAACTTTACTGGTTACACTAATGGTTCCACCTTGCGGTTCAATTAATTGTTTAACAATAGCCAAACCCAATCCGGTTCCGCCATACAAACGCGATGTGCCGCTTGATGCCTGTTGAAAGTTTTCAAAAATACTTTCTATTTTATTTTCGGGTATGCCAATTCCGGTATCTGAAACTGAAAATTCAAGGGTTACTTTGTGTTCATTTTCATCAAGCAATTTGGCTGCGACCGTAATTTTTCCTTTTGTGGTAAACTTAACGGCATTACTTACCAAATTTAAAATGATTTGGTGTAATCGCACAGGATCTCCCACTAACACATCAGGTATTTTATTGTCGTATACTTTTACCAGTTTTAAATTTTTTTCCTGAATTTTGGTTTCAAATAAATGAAGCATGGCTGAGATGGATAAAGACATTCTGAATGGTATTTGTTCAAATGTCATTTTTCCGGAATCTACTTTTGCCAAATCTAGGATGTCGTTAATGAGCACAATAAGTGCATCGCCACTAATTTTTATGGCTTTTAAATATTCTTTTTGTTTTGGGGTCAAATCGGTTTTTAACACCACTTTTGTAAATCCGATAATCGCATTCATTGGGGTACGAATTTCATGGCTCATATTCGACAAAAATTGCTGTTTTGCTTGCATAGCGCCTTCTGCAATTTTGGTAGCATTTTCAGCTTTAATTTTGGCTTGTTCTGCAATTTCCGTGGCCAATTCGGCAAATACGATTGCTTCTGTTAATTCTGTAGCTATTCTTTTTTGTTCCGTAACATCTCTTGCAACAATCACAACGCCTTCAACATTTCCTTCATCATCTTTATAAACCGATCCGTTAAACAACACATCAGTTAGCTTGCCGTTTTTATGGCGAAGTGTCAACGGAAAATTGGTAACCGACTCATTTGCGAATACTTCTTGATAAACGCCTCGCGCTTTTTGCGGTTCGGTAAAATAATCCAGAAAGTCGGTGTCTGTCAATTCTTCTCGGGTTAACCCTGTAATGTTGGTTAGGGCCTCATTCATATCGGTAATTTTACCTGCAGAACTGATAGTTACCAAAGGGTCAAGACTCGCTTCAATAAGACTTAAAGTGTACTGGGAATCTAATTTAATATCAATGTTAGAAGCTTCAAGTTCTTTATTTGCAAGTTCTTGTTTAACTGATTCTATATTTTGTTTGGCAAGTTCTTCATTGGCAAGCACCAACTCGGCCGCTCTTTTTTCTTTTACTTCTGTTTGAAAAATAAGTTCTTCGTTTGCAATAATTAACTCGGCTGCCCGTTTTTCTTTTTCTTTATTTTGAAAAGCAAGTTCTTCGTTGGCAATAATTAACTCAGCTGCCCGTTTTTCTTTTACTTCATTTTGATATGCAAGTTCACCGTTTGCAATCACTAATTCTGCTGCTCTTTTTTCTTTCTCTTCATTTTGAAAAGCCAATTCTTTATTGGCAATGCCTAATTCTTGTGCCCGTTTTTCTTTCTCGTCGTTTTGAAAGGCAAGTTCTTCATTGGCAATTACCAGTTCAGCCGCGCGTTTTTCTTTTTCATCGTTTTGAAAAGCAAGTTCTTCGTTGGCAATCACCAATTCAGCAGCCCTTTTTTCTTTCACTTCATTTTGAAAAGCAAGTTCTTCATTGGCAATCACCAATTCGGCTGCTCGTTTTTCTTTTTCATCGTTTTGAAACGCCAATTCTTTATTGGCAATAACCAATTCATCTGCACGTTTTCCCTTTTCATCATTTTGAAAAGCCAATTCTTTGTTGGCAATAATCAATTCATCTGCACGTTTTCCTTTTTCATCATTTTGAAAAGCAAGTTCTTCGTTGGCGATAATTAATTCTTCTGCCCGTTTACCTTTTTCTATATTTTGAAAAGCCAATTCTTCGTTGGCAATGATTAATTCTTCTGCCCGTTTTTCTTTTTCATCGTTTTGAAAAGCAAGTTCTTTATTGGCAATCATCAATTCATCAGCACGTTTTCCCTTTTCATTGTTTTGAAATGCAAGTTCTTCGTTGGCGATAATTAATTCATCTGCACGTTTTCCCTTTTCTATATTTTGAAAAGCAAGTTCTTTATTGGCAATCACCAATTCATCTGCACGTTTTCCCTTTTCATCGTTTTGAAAGATAAGCTCTATTTCAGATTCTTTGCGTACTGTAATATCTTGGACAGCTCCCCAAAGTCCATGAGCTATATTTTCTTTATCAAGCACCGTTTCTCCATGCACCCAGAGCCAACCGTTGCTTCCGTCTTTTTTCACCGTTTTTAATTCAGCTTCATAAGGGATTCCCGTTTCTAATGTATTTGCAATTAATGTAGATAAAATAGCCCAACTTTCAGCAGTAAATAGCTTTTCATGTTCAGAATATGGCGGCACTGGTTGTAAAGGGTCATAACCATACATTTTGTATAATTCTTCTGACCAAGATACTTGATCTGTTTTAAGATCTACATACCAACTTCCTACGTGGGCAATTTTTTGGGCATCTTTTAGTTCTTTTTCAACTTTTTCAACTTTTTTATTGGCAATAATGAACTCTTCCGCGCGTTTTTCTTTTTCTTCGTTTTGAAAGAGAAGTTCTTTGTTGGCAATGATTAACTCTGCTGCCCGTTTTTCTTTCTCATTATTTTGAAAGGCAAGTTCCTTGTTGGCTTTTCTTAGATCTATGGCCCATTTTTGAATGGTAACATCACGTGCCGCCGCAAAAACGCCAAGAACATTTCCTTTATCATCTTTATAAACGGAAGCATTATAAGAAACATCTGTTAAAGTCCCATTTTTATGTTTTATCGTTAACGGATAATCAGCTACAAAACCTTTTTCAAAAACCTTAAGATAACCTTCTTGTGCTTTTTTGGGATCCGTAAAATAATTGGAGAAGTCAGTATTAATCAATTCTTCGCGTGGAATACCTGTAACTTTTATCGAGGCATCGTTAACGTCTGTGATTTTTCCTTCTGCACTGATAGTCACCAGTGGATCTAAACTGGCTTCAATTAAACTACGGGCATATTGTGAAGATTGTTTTTGTTCTGTAATATCACGTGCTGCCGCAAAAACGCCGAGTACGTTTCCTTTTTTATCTTTATAAACGGAGGCATTGTATAATACATCTGTTAAAGTCCCGTTTTTATGTTTTATCGTTAACGGATAATCAGCTACAAAACCTTTTTCAAAAACCTTAAGATAACCTTCTTGTGCTTTTTTTGGCTCCGTAAAATAATTAGAGAAGTCAGTATTTATAAGTTTTTCTCGTGGAATACCAGTAACTTTAATTGATGCCTCATTGACGTCAGTTATCTTTCCATCAGCACTGATAGTCACTAATGGATCTAAACTTGCTTCAATTAAGCTTCTTGCGTATTGTGAATTGGTTATTACTTGTGTTGCCATTTATCTTTTGGAACCTTTAAAAAAGTGGGTAATATTAATTTTTGTTGTGCGCACCTGACTCATCGCTAATCTGGTTTCCAATTTCTTCAATCGGACTTCTTCTTTTATCTTTCATTTGTTTAAAATGGGAAGGAGAGAGCCCTGTAACTTTTTTAAACTGATTGGATAAATGCGCCACACTGCTGTAGTTCATTTTCCATGCAATTTCCGTAATATTTAATTCACCATAATTAATTAATTCTTTGATGCGTTCAATTTTATGGATGATGATAAATTGCTCAATGGTG
>JAAFHC010000193.1 GCA_010906935.1 Gelidibacter sp. | reverse complement strand
ATAAGTTAAATCGGAGATATTTCGGCGAGCGTATCTTTGATAGGCTTGTTATTGCTAGCATTACGGGATATGACTAATTACGGACATACAATTTAATTAATTTAAAAATGCCAAGTATTTTTATACTTGGCATTTTTTTATATCTTTAAATACTATTGTGAAGACTTGATTTTTATAATAGGTGAAGGATTTAGAAGGATAAATAATTTTCTTTTTTAGGATAATAAAATAAAAAAAAATGAAATCAAGATCAGAAGCTTTTTTTAACGAAGCGGCAAAAAAATTAAAATCGGCAAAAGAGGAATTGTTCAAACCTGCCGAAGATATTGTTAGTTATTCAGTTTGTAAGAACGCTCAGTTTGCCATTGAGAACTTTTTAAAGTGCTATTTAACAAAAAACAATATCGAATTGCAGCCAAACGAAACTATCGCTTCACTGTACGATAAATGCGTAAGCATCGACAAAAATTTCGAATCCATAGATTTAAATGCAATAGGCTGTAAAAATCATTCGATAGACTCACGTTATTGCTCAGATATTAATACGGTTAGTGCTTGCTTTGATACTGCAGACAGCATAGATACGTATTTTAGAAAAAACAAAATCGTATAAAGCACAATATTTTTTTTCGCTTGAGAAAGAAAAAAACTTACTGTACATTTGTGTAAAATAATCAATCAATGAATTATATTTTATTTGATGGTGCAGTTCGAAATGCATTATTGCCATTAACCTTCACAAAACCCGTTGCCGATTTACGAATAGGAATACTTACCATTCGTGAAAAATGGGAAACCTATTTGGGTTTTACCACAACAACACTTACAGAAGACTATTTAGAAGAAAAATTTCCAATGGTTGAAATGGAACAAAACGTTATGATTAACGCTTCGTTTTTGCCAACACTTTCCTTAGCGGAAATAATCATGGAATTAAAAGAGAATCAGGCCATTTTCAAAGATGAAGAAGTCATTGCTTTTTTTACTGCGGATTCACAAGAAACGGTAGATTTTGACAACTATGATCAAATTGAATTTGATTCGGAAGTTATACAAATTAAAAATACTTGGGATTTATTTTCATTCAACGATAAAGCATTAAAATCTGATTTTGATTTAATTACTGAAGGAAGATTGTCGCAACCAATTCCCGATGGCGTTCGTTATATAAATAAAGAAAATATTTTTATTGAAGAGGGCGCCGAAATTTTATTTTCAGTTTTAAACGCCAGCAACGGACCAATTTATATTGGGAAAGATTCTTTAGTTATGGAAGGCAGTTTAATTCGCGGACCTTTTGCATTGGGAGAACATTCTGTGGTGAAAATGGGCGCTAAAATTTATGGAGCCACTACTATTGGACCATTTTGCACTGTTGGCGGTGAAGTAAATAATTCAATTTTATCCGGGTATTCAAGCAAAGGGCACGAGGGTTTTTTAGGCAATTCAGTATTGGGTGAATGGTGTAATATTGGTGCGGATACAAACAATTCAAACCTAAAAAACAATTATAGCGAAGTTCGCTTATGGAATTATGAAACTGAAAATTTCGCAAAAACCGGATTGCAATTTTGCGGTTTAATAATGGGCGACCATTCTAAATGTGGAATAAACACTATGTTTAACACAGGAACGGTGATTGGTGTGAGCGCAAATATTTATGGCAGCAATTTTCCCAGAAATTTCATACCATCTTTTAGTTGGGGCGGAGCTGCGGGTTTTTCAACTTATCAAATGGATAAAGTGACTGAAACCGCAACATTGGTAATGAAAAGGAGGAAAGTGGATTTTGACGAAAAGGAACAACGAATTCTGGAACATATTTTTGAAATCACTAAGAAATACAGAAATTTTTAAATAAAAAAAAGGGTCTTGAAAATAATATTTTTAGACCCCTTTTTAATTTAAATAGGCTGCAACTAACTTTTTATTTGTTCTTTTTTGAATTTTTCAAACTTGGTTTCCATATTTTTAGGCCAGCTATTGTTGCTCAAATTTATATCGGCAGTTTGCTCATCGGGGTCAATGGTGATTTTTGTGATTGCTTTGCTTGACGGAAATATTTTAGTGACTTCAGCATCATTTTTTCTCCAAATTTCAGCCGGATATTGTTTAAGTTCCTTTGTTCCGTCTTCATATTCAAATTCAACTACAATTGGCATCACCAAATCTCCTGGTTTTTCAAAAATCAATTCGTAAAAATACTTGGGCGACTTCAATTCCTTTTTTTCTTCTGAAGAAAAATTTTCATTGATATAATCGCTTAATAAATTGTAATCTTCTGGGTTTTTCGATTTTAAATCTTCGGTAAAGTCGGTGCTTTCTTCAGAAACCAAATACAGCGCAGGAGGAAATTTATCAAGGGTAGTTCCATAGCGTTTTGCCATATTTTCGGCACGTTCGGTTGGCTTGTCTGTAACATAATATTTTTTCACTTCTTTGATGCCAATATCATTGGCGCCGGTGGTGTAAAACCAACCTCTCCAAAACCAGTCTAAATCCATGGCTGATGCATCTTCCATGGTTCTAAAGAAATCGGCAGGCGTTGGGTGTTTAAAAGCCCATCGTTTTGCGTAGGTTTTAAATGCGTGGTCAAATAACTCAGGACCCATAATTGTATGTCTTAACATCCAAAGTCCAGCTGCAGGTTTTGCATAAGCGTTGTTACTAAAATCAAATAAATCTTCCCCTTCAGCCATAATTGGAGATATTTGAGATTGATCTCCTTTCATATATTCTACAATATTTTTCGGCAAACCTCTACTTAGCGGGTATCCTTCTTCATAATCCATTTGAGCCAGCATTTGCACAAAAGAATTTAGCCCTTCATCCATCCATGTCCATTCACGTTCGTCTGAATTAATAATCATTGGGAAGAAATTATGTCCCACTTCATGAATAGTTGTACCAAGCATTCTGTATTTTGTTCTGTCACTATAGATACCATCAGGACTAGGTCTTCCCGGATTAAAACAAATTTGAGGATATTCCATACCCATTTGTCCATCAACAGAGATGGCTTTGTGATATGGATAGTCAATTGTATGTTTTGAATAGGTTTTTAAAGTTTGAGCAACTGCTCTTGTAGAGTGGTCACCATATAATGGATTTGCTTCTTTTGAATAATAGGAATAGGCCATCACTGTTCTTCCATTAATATCAACTGCCATAGCATCCCAAATAAATTTACGTGATGTAGCAAAAGCATAATCGCGTACATTTTCTGCATAAAATTTCCAAGTTTTGGTATCCTTAGATTTGCTTTTTTCTATTTCTGTAGCTTCCTCTTGGGTTACAATAATAACAGGATTGTTAAAAGATTTTTTAGCTTCGGCCAATCTTTTTTGTTGTGTTTTGGTAAGTACTTCATTTTCATTTAACAGAACTCCAGTTGCGCCTAACATATGATCTTTTGGAGTGGTAATAGTAACTGCATAATTTCCAAATTCTAACGCAAACTCACTCCTTCCAAAAAATTGTTTATTTTGCCATCCTACTACATTGTTGTACACACATAATCTTGGGAAAAATTGAGCAATTACATAACTATTATTTCCATCTTCAGGAAAATGCTCATAACCTGATCTTCCACCTTGCGTGATATGATTATTAATGTTGTACCACCATTTTATTTTAAATGAAAAAACTTCACCACTAGCCAACGGTTTTTCCAAATTTAAACGCATCATAGTTTGATTAATTAAATAGGAGGCATTACTTCCGTCAATATTTTTAACATAGTCAATTTTGAAACCGCCATCAAATGGTTTTATAAATTTATCTGAAAATTGAGAAGGGCTGAAAAGTTCTGTGGAATTTTCAGACTGAATATCAGGTGTTTTTGAATCTGCAGCGCGCATATTTTGATCTAACTGCAACCATAAATATTCCAAATTATCTTTGGAATTGTTGTGATAG
>JAAFHC010000192.1 GCA_010906935.1 Gelidibacter sp. | reverse complement strand
AGCCTTAAATAAAAAAGTTAAAATACTTTTAAATTTTACTGTATAAAACTTCTATTTTGGAGATTTTAAAAGCTAAAATTGATTTTTGAGTGATAAAAACGGGTATTTTTATCGTTCAAATCAACTAATTGCAAACCCTCTCCGTAAAAATTTGCAATCTTAGGGACGCTCTTATGACACAAATGTAAAATAAAGTTTTTAATTACACAAATTATTTTGCGAAATATTATTAAAAAGATGTATTTTGTTTATTAAATCGTGTATTTTGTTAGAATAATAGGTTTTGATGGGGTTTCAACAGGTCAATTGTGAGATTAAATAATTTGGAATGTTTAGTATCTGGGATCCATAATCAGGCGTGTCGAATTTTTCCTTATGTTGCTTTGTCTTTTGTCTTTTCTCTCTATTCTCTTTTCAACTCATTACCTTCAACTTATTCTGCATAAATAGTCGCTTTGTTTCCCCGTGAAAAGCCAATCAAACAAATGCCAAATTCTTTGGCAAAGTCTACCGCTAAAGTAGAACAGGCAGATACCGCCACCACAATTGGAATTTTAGCGATAAATGCTTTTGAGATAATTTCATAAGAAACCCTTCCGCTTACAAGCATCACAAAAGATTCCTTCAATTGGTTTGCAATTAATAGTTCTCCAACAACTTTATCTACCGCATTGTGCCTGCCAATATCTTCTTTTAATGAAATTATTTCATAATCTTTATTAAAAATGGCGGCAGCGTGAGATCCTCCAGAAATTTCAAATGTTTCTTGCATCAATTTCATTTCATTAAACATTTCTTCCAATCTTGTGCTTTCGAAAATAGCGTTGTTTGCTAATTTGGCGCCACTATAGTTAATGTCTTCCAATTTTTGTTTACCGCAAATGCCGCATGAGGAAACAGAAAGCAGTGTGCGTTTATTTAAATAACCTTTACCAAGGTTTTTTTTATTGATGGTAGCGTTTAGTATTGAAAATCCGTTATCGCGTTTTTCAACAACTTCAATGCTTAAATTTTCTATTCCTTTATATATATCTTCCGCATATAACAAACCTCTTATGAGCTCAAAATCATCGCCCGGCGTTCGCATCACCACCGTATAAGGTTCTTTATTGATGTTTATTTGCAAGGCGGCCTCAACCACCAAAGCATCGGTTACTTTTTGAGGAACCCCGTTTGTTAGTTGTAAACCTTCGTAATTTGAAGTCTGCATACTATAATATTTTAACCGCAAATATCGTATTTTTAACTGAAAACGTGGTTTTTTAACCACTAGGCACGCAAAGTTTTTGCAAAGTTCGCTAGGAATTTTGTTTTTAACTAATAGTTCCCAAAGGAATTTTACATTTTCTCAAAATCAACGGCCACCACTTTGTATTCGGGAGTCATTGTTTCTTTGTCTCCAACACTTCCTGTGATTAAATTGATAAATACTTCAGGCTGGTGGAAAGTCGTTCTTAAAACGCCTCTTTTAACGGTTTTAGTGTACTTTATAGGTATGTTAACACTTCCTCTGTCAGAAAATAACCTAACCATTTCTTCGTCTTTAATTCCTTTGGCCATAGCGTCTTTCGGGTGCACTTCTAAAATGTCTTTACCTAAAATGAGCTGATTGTCAGTTCTGCGCGTCATGGTACCTGAATTATAATGTTCCAGTTCCCTTCCGGTAGTTAAAATATAAGGATAGGTACTTCCATGTGAAACAATTTCTGGGGATTCTTCAAAATCGAAATGATGAAAAGTGCCAATTCCCTTTTTAAAATTTCCGTTTATATGAAGCATTTTTGTATCGGTTCCGTCTTCTTTAATAGGCCATTGCAAGCCGTTTTCACCAAACCTGTCCCAAGTCAACCCTTTCATAAAAGGAATTACATCGGCAATTTCTTCAATCACTTTTGCGGCATCATAGGTCAACCCGGTTGGTTGATCGTACCCCAATCTGCTCATAATGTCAATAATTATTTGTCCGTCCGGTTTCGAATTCCCAATAGGCTCTATCACTTTATTTACACGTTGCACGCGACGTTCGCCATTGGTAAAAGTTCCGTTTTTTTCAAAATAGGAGGAAGCCGGTAATACCACATCAGCCATTTCGGAAGTTGCCGTCATAAATAATTCCTGCACCACAATCAATTCTAGTTTTTCGAAAGCTTTAATACTATGATAAGAGTTTGGGTCGGTCATAATCGTGTCTTCACCCACAATATAAAGTGCTTTAATTTTTCCGCTGATTGCGGCATCAAGCATTTCAGGAATTTTCAATCCTGCATTTTCAGGCATTTTTTCAATCCCGTATTTTTGGGCATAATATTGTTGAATAGCTGGTTTGCTGACGTCCATATAACCAGCTCCCTGATGCGGTTGTACACCCATATCTGCTGAACCCTGAACATTATTTTGTCCGCGCAACGGATTTAATCCAACACCTTTGCGGCCAACATTTCCTGTCATCATAGCCAAATTGGACAATAACATGACTGTTTTGCTTCCCTGAAAATGCTCTGTAACGCCCAAACCATGAAATTCCATCGCTTTTTCCGCGGAAGCATATGCAATGGCAGCATCCCTGACCAATTCTTTAGAAACTCCAGTAAGTTTTTCCAGTTCATCCATATTTAGATGTGCCACATGATTTTTAAATTCTGAATATTTTTCAGTATAAGAATCAATAAAATGCTGATTTACCAATCCTTCTTTAATAATATAATAAGACATCATATTTAAAATGGCAACATTGGTTCCCGGTCTGATTTGAAGAAAATAAGTCGCTAAATCTGCCAAACTTGTTCTAACTGGATCTACAACAATGGAAGTAACACCTTTCATAAAAGCCTGCTTAATTTTTGCGCCCGTTACTGGGTGACCTTTGATAGGATTTGCCCCAAAAAGAAAAATAGCATCGGTTTGTTTTAAATCTTCTATTGAATTTGTGGCAGCTCCGGTTCCAAAGGATTTTTGCATTCCGAAAGCAGTAGGCGCGTGGCAAACACGTGCGCAGCCATCAATATTGTTGGTTCCAACGGCTACACGAATCATTTTTTGCATTAAATAATTCTCTTCATTGGAGGTTCTTGAAGAAGAAATCCCACCAATGGCATCTGCACCATATTTATTTTTGATGTCAGTTAATTTCGTAGCAATAAAATCATAGGCTTCGTCCCAAGTCACCACTTCAAATTTGCCGTTCTTTTTAATCATCGGTTCTCGTAACCTGTCGGGATGGTTATAAAACTGAAAGGCAAAACGACCTTTTAAACAAGTATGTCCCTGATTTACCTCTGCAGTTTCCGGAGCTTGAATTCCTCTTATTTTTCCATCGATAACAGCGACTTCTAACTGACAGCCAACACCGCAATAAGTGCAGGTGGTTCTTACTATTTTATCTGGAATTAAGGTTTTGGTTTCAAATTTATCAGTTAAAGCTTCGGTCGGACAAGTTTGAACGCAGGCACCGCAAGAAACGCAGGCAGATTCGTTAAAAGTAGTGTCGAAACCTTTGATAATATTGGTTGCAAATCCGCGACCCGACATTCCCAAAATCATTTCTCCCTGAATTTCTTCACAAGCTCTTACACATCTAAAACAATTGATGCATTGCGATAAGTCCGATTTTATATAAGGATGCGCCCGATCTGGCTGAATGTCTAAATGGTTTTTTCCTTGAGGATAACGGATATTCGGAATTCCAATTTGTGCAATGGTTTCCTGAAAAGGTGTTGCTTTTTTTCCTGCGGAAGGAAAAACTTTATCTGAAGGATAATCAGTTAACATCAATTCGACAATATTTTTGCGAAGGCGTTTTATTTTTTCGGTGTTGGGATAAATGTACAATCCTTCAGAAATAGGCGTGTGGCAAGAAGCCAAAGTTTTGGTTAATCCGTTCTTTTTCACGCGCCACGTCAACCGAACAAACCCTGCATGAACCAAAATTTTCCAATCGATCATCCTGACACATGGTTGGAATGGCATTTTTATCGTTTTCTATTCTACGAACAAATTCTAACATAGTTTCACCTTGATTGAATTCGTATGCGATGTTGTTTATAAATGCTTTCATTTTTAAGTGTTTTTTTAACCGCAAAGGGCGCAAAGTTTTGCAAAGTTCGCTATAAGTTGTTTACTACTCTTTTGATTCTGTTTTTCATTTTTAGGTGTTTTTTTAACCGCGCAAAGTTTTCCAAAGTTCGCTATAAGTTGTTTACTACTCTTTTGATCCCGTTTTTAATTAATGAAACATTAAAATTAATTAACAGTCCCAATTTGCAATCAGATAATTTCAAATAGGTTAATAATTGTGCCAAATGAACATCGTTTAAGGCTTCAACAGCCTTAACTTCTACAATAACCTTATTTTCTATTATGATGTCAATTCTATATCCAATTTCTAATTTAACTTCTTCATAAATAAGCGGTAGTCCTTTTTGTTTTTGGATGTTTAATCCGCTTTTTTGTAATTCGTAAAATAAACATTCTTCATAAGCACTTTCTAACAAACCCGGTCCCAAAATTTTATGTACTTTTAAAGCACCATCAAAAATAATCTTTGAGATTTCGTTTTCAGACATTATAATTTTTTTGCGTTCATAGCGTAATTCTTTGCGCCCTTGCGGTTAATATTTATTTAAAATACTGTTTCAATTCTTCATTAAAATACTTGCAATGCATTTTTTACCGGCAACGGAATTCCGCCACCCAATGCGCAAAGTGAACCTATTTCCAAGGTTTCCAATAAATCATCAAATAACTGACGGTCAATTTTATAGTTTTCATGTTGTGCTTTTTGGAGCATTTCCATGCCTCTAAAAGAGCCAATTCTGCACGGATAACATTTTCCGCAGGATTCATCCGCAGTAAATTCCATTAAATGTTCTAAAAACTGAATCATAGGAAAATCTTTTGGAATGGAAACAACACTTGCATGGCCCAATAAAAATCCGTTGCTGTTTAACGATTCAAAATCCAATGTTAAATCTTTAATTTTATCAAATGGCACAATTCCGCCCAAAGGTCCGCCAATTTGAAATGCTTTTATTTCCGATTTTAATCCGTTCCCAAATTCATCAAAAACAGTTTTTAAAGGCGTTCCCATTTCAATTTCATACATTCCTGGCGAGTTGAAAAAACTGTCCAATGAAACCAATTTGGTTCCGGTTGAATTTTTTGTTCCCAAAGCTGAATAAGCTTTTCCGCCATTTTCTAGAATCCAATGAATGTTCGCAAATGTTTCCACATTGCTTAAAACGGTAGGTTTTCCATATAATCCGTATTGAGTTGGATAGGGCGGACGAACGCGAACTTCGGGACGCAAACCTTCAATAGAACTCAATAAAGCAGTTTCCTCACCACAAATATAAGAACCTTGACCGCGAATAATTTTGAATTTAAAATCGCCAATCAGATTTTTTTCTTTCAATGCTGAAATTGCTTCATCAACAATGCGAATTGAATCGGGATATTCTCCTCTAATGTATAAAACCCCTGTATTTGCGCCAACAGTTAAGCCCGATAAATACATTCCAAACAGCACTTTATGAGGCTGATGTTCCATCAAATACATATCCGAATATGCTCCAGGATCTCCTTCATCCGCATTGCAAACTATATATTTTTGAGCACCCTGAGCGGAGTCGAAGGGTTCTTTTATAACGGCATCCAATTTAAACCAAAACGGAAATCCGGCACCGCCGCGACCGCGTAAATTCGATATTTTTATTTCCTGAATTGCTTGTTGCGGACTGTTTTTATAAACTTCAGCCAGCTTATAAAACGAGGCAATATCTTCAATTTTTGAAGTTAAAATAGGCGTGGTATTACAAGCAATATTATAAATATTTTTTTGATACTTTTTACTGTCAATAATTGAATTTAGTTCATTTTCATTTTGTGCCGAATAGGTGTTGTCATTAAACATAAACGCATTGTTGGTATGGCAACGACCCACACATACAGCGTGACCGATTTCGTCCTTATCAAAATGATTTTCTAAATGTTGATGAAGTTTATTTTGGGTATTTGCAACCATGCAAGCCGTTCCGCTGCACACATGAATTTTTTTGTTCCGATTGCTTTCTCTGGTAAAATCATAAAAAGATGCAGTTCCCGCAATCACGGAATCGTCAATCATAAACCGTTTTGCCAGTTCTTGAAAATCGGACTTTGGAGCGTTTTTGTGCGATAAATCTGCTATATTTTCGAACAAATTATCATTTAATTCCTTTCTTGACGATAACGAGCGTATATTTTTATTTGCCATTTTAGTTTGAATAAAAAGCTAAAAATACTAAATTTTAGTGATTTTTACTAATACCAATTAAACATTCAAATGTCGCATAAAATTTGTTTCTTTTTAGCCCATTTGTCGTCATAAAATGAAACCGTAGCTTAGGCTATGCTTAAATTTTATTTCTAAACTGAACTAAAAATAATTCAAATTTTTAATACAACATTTAAAAATTCAATTGGTATAAAAACTTTTATGCTTTTTCACAAATAAGCACCAAATGCTTGTTGTTGAAATCGGTTGTAAAAAACAAATATTGATTTCCTCCATCTTTTAATCCGGTTTTTTTTCGAATTTGCGCAACGGTTTCGGGGAAATTTCGGGTGGTAATATTTGCTTTTTTTGACGGAATTAATTGCAGCAGTTTCTTTTTGTCGTAAGAAATGGAATGTTTAATTTCAAATTTCCTTCCAGGAAAATCAATCAATTTGTTTGAAGTGTATAAATGTGAATGCTGATGTAATTTATCAATTTTTAAATGTGCCGAAATTTGTTGAAAAGCACCTGCTTTTAAAATGGCGGCATTTGGTTCAAAAAGATATTTTTTTGGTTCGGAAAAAGTTGAATAAATAGCTTCATTTAAACTGAAATTAAATGTCTGAATTTCTTCTTTATTGAAGTTAAT
>JAAFHC010000191.1 GCA_010906935.1 Gelidibacter sp. | reverse complement strand
GGGCTGTAAAACTAAATATGTTCATAAATTTTATTTTCCTCAAAGATAAGCATTTATATTAAATTATTGGTGATTACGGACATACAATTAATTATTGAAGGAATGATTATAGCTGCATTTATTACAGGTGCAAAAAAAGGATTTATTTATTTAAGAGCTGAGTATAAATACCTGCTTAATAAATTAGAAAACACACTTCAAGAATTTTCTGATAAAGGATTTTTAGGTAATGATATCTGCGGAATTAAAGATTTCAATTTTAAAATTAAAATAGAGCTAGGTGCTGGCGCTTATGTTTGCGGCGCTGAAACCGCGCTTATTGAATCTTTAGAAGGTAAACGTGGAGAACCAGGAATTAGAAAATATTTCCCTACTGAAAATGGCTATTTAGGATTTTCAACCTTGGTAAATAATGTTGAAACATTTGCAATGGCATCTAGAATAATTGAGTTAGGATCCAATTTTATTACAAAAATTGGCACAAAACAAAGTAAAGGAACCAAGATATTAAGTATTTCAGGCGATGTTGCAAAACCAGGGATTTACGAAATTGAATGGGGAACCTCCATTAAAGAAATATTGTATTTATCTCAGGCAACCGCACCATATTATATACAAATTAGCGGTCCTTCAGGCGAATGTATTAATAATTCTGAATTTCATAGAAAACTTTGTGAAGAAGATTTAGCTTGTGTAGGATCCATTATGGTTTTCAATAAATTCAGGAATATTATCCAAATATTAGAAAATTTTATCACCTTCTTTAAAATAGAATCTTGTGGTGCTTGTACACCTTGCCGGGCAGGAAATCAAATTTTGCATGAAAAAATTTTAAAAATTAAACGAGGAATTTGTACCACTCAAGATTTGAAAGAAATTAAAGAATGGGTAACTATTATGAAGTATTCTAGCAGATGTGGTCTTGGGCAATTTTCAGGAAATACTTTACAAATGGCAATAGATAAATTTGAAGATTATTTTAATTTGATAGTTACTAATTGTACAGATAATTGCAATGTAGAATTTGATATGCAAAATGCTGTTTATAATTATGATTCCTTAATTAAAGACACACAGTGAAAGCTGAAATCGTGTTAGGAGTTGTAAAAATTAAAAATATATTATACCTGATAATTGATATTTTAAAACACCCATGAAAAATGTATCATTTAAAATAGACGGAAGATCTTGTGCTGCTGAAAAAGGATTAAACCTAATAGAAGCCGCAAAACAAAACGGTATATTTATTCCATCATTGTGCCATTTCAAACACTTAAATCCGCTAGGCACCTGCAGGGTTTGTACCGTAAAACTGAATGGAAACGCCGTTGCCGGCTGCACCGTTCGCGTAAATGATGATATGGACATAGAAGTGAACACTCCTGAATTGCTGGATGCCCGAAAAGCAATTATAGAAATGATGTTTGTGGAAGGCAACCACTTTTGCCCTTCCTGTGAAAAAAGCGGGGATTGTCAAATGCAAAATTTAGGGTACGAAACCGGTATTAAATTTACACGTTTTCCACATTTATTTGTTGACAGATTGGTAGATGCAAGACCAGAACGAATTGTAATTAACCAAAACCGCTGTATTAGATGCAAACGTTGTATTGAAGAAGTTAAAACAAATGACAGTTATAGCGTTTTTAGTTTTAAAAATAAAGGAAATAAAACCATTGTTTCTGTTGATTATGAGCAAGAAGCCAAATTGTCGGAATTAAAGGCAGCACATGCCATGCAAATTTGTCCGGTGGGCTCCATTTTAGTCAAAGGAAAATCGTTTAGCAAACCATTTGGAGACCGGGAATTTGATTCAATTATAGAAGAAAAAACGGTACCTTTAAATGCCATAAAAAAACGACGGGCCACAACAAAAAAGAAAATTGTTGCAACCACTTCGCTCGCCGGTTGTTTTGGATGCCATATGTCTATGTTAGATATAGATTTGGGAATACTCGATTTATTTGAAGTGGTGGAATTCAACAAATCACCTTTAACCGACATTAAAAAATTTTCCAAACATTGTGATATCGGACTTGTAGAAGGCGGTTGCTGCAATACCCATAATATTGAAGTGCTTCGCGAATTCAGAAAAAATTGCGATATTTTGGTTTCCGTAGGAGAATGCGCCATTTGGGGCGGTTTGCCTGCTATGAGAAACACTTTTTCGTTGGAAGAATGTTTAAAAGAATCTTATTTGGATTCGATGACGAGCGAAGAAAACGAAATGATTATTCCAAATCATGAAGACATTCCAAAAATTTTAAACAAAGTATATTCTAACCATGAAGTTGTAAAAATTGATTATCATATTCCGGGTTGTCCACCCGATGCAAATTATATTTGGAATGTGGTTAAAAACATACTGTTTCAGGAAGAATATTCCATTCCACATCCCAAATATAAATATGACTAAACCTAAAATAGCTACAAATGGGAACAACGAAAATAATTATAGATCCTGTTACACGTGTTGAAGGCCACGGGAAAGTTACCATAAAGCTTGACGAAAATGGGATCGTAAGCGATGCCTTTTTACACATTGTGGAATTTAGGGGATTTGAAAAATTTATTCAAGGACATCCTTATTGGGAAGCGCCTGTTTTGGTGCAACGTCTCTGTGGTATTTGTCCGGTTAGTCATCATTTGGCCGCAGCAAAAGCCATTGATCAGTTGGTGGGGATAGATCCCGAAAACTTATCTCCAACCGCAACCAAATTGCGTAAATTATTACATTTCGGACAAGTTTTTCAATCGCACGCATTGCACTTTTTCTATTTGGCTTCACCCGATCTTTTATTCGGAATTGACGCTCCTGCGGAAAAAAGAAATGTTGTTGCTGTTGCTGCCGAAAATAGAGAACTCGCCAAAAAAGGCATTTTAATGAGAAAATTTGGGCAAGAAATTATTAAGGCATTGGCGGGTAAAAAAATTCACGGAATTTTAGCGGTACCTGGAGGCGTTCATAAAACATTTAAAGCTGAAGAACGTGCCTATTTCTTAGACGGAATGCTTATTCCAAACGTTGACACTATGATTTCATGGTCGAAAGAAATTATCGATTTCATAAAAACCTATTACCTTGAAAATGCAAAATGGGTTGACAGTTTTGCCGCGTATCCGTCCAATCATTTGAGTTTGGTGCGCAAAGAAACCGGCGCTTTTGAATTGTATGACGGCAGGTTAAGATCTGTCGATTCTCAAGGAAATGAGTTGCTAAATATTGCAGATGTGGATTATCGCGATCACTTTAAAGAAGCTGTTGAACCCTGGTCCTATTTAAAATTCCCTTATATGACAAAATACGGAAGGGAAAACGGATGGAACCGTGTTGGACCTTTAGCACGATTAAATACCTGCGCTTATATGGGAACGCCTCTTGCCGAAAAAGAACGACAAATATTTAAAGAATATACAAATAACAAGCCCAACAATATGACCATGCATACCCATTGGGCACGATTAATTGAATTGTTGTACAGTGCTGAAGCGATGAAAGAGTTTTTATTGGATGACACCTTGATGAATAACGATTTGGTGCGAAAAGGCACACCAAGACAAAAAGGTATTGGCATTATTGAAGCGCCAAGAGGAACGCTAATTCACGAATATCATACCGATGAAAAAGGCTTGATTACCAAATGCAATTTAATTGTTTCAACAACGCACAATAACGAAGCCATGAATCGTGGAGTTAGGGAAGTTGCTAAAAATGTACTCAATAACAAACCGGAAATCACAGAACCTATGCTGAACCAAATTGAAATAGCCATAAGGGCTTATGATCCTTGTTTGAGTTGCGCTACGCATGCGCTGGGAGAAATGCCTTTAATTGTACAATTGGAAGATTGTTACGGAAATATCATCGATGAAAAAATTAAATAACATCATTATTATTGGAATAGGAAACAACACGCGACAAGACGACGGACTTGGTTGGTATTTTTTAGATCTTTTGGAAAAGGAAGGATTTAATACCGATAATTTGCTGTATAAATATCAGTTGATGGTTGAAGATTCTGAAATAATTTCAACT
>JAAFHC010000190.1 GCA_010906935.1 Gelidibacter sp. | reverse complement strand
TTTCGACTTAAATCTTAAGGTGGTTATAGCGATAGGGCTCACCTCTTCCCATACCGAACAGAGAAGTTAAGCCTATCAGCGCAGATGGTACTGCCACTAGGTGGGAGAGTATGTCACCGCCTTTCTTTTGAAAAACCTTCAACTTTATTGTTGAAGGTTTTTTTTTGTTGCTAATAGTAACATTAGTGTAAAAAACTTTCGCTTTTATTACTTATTTAGCCTTATTTTGTACTCAGAAATTAATACACGTAATTTAATAATTTGAAAAATATTACCATAGCCATTGACGGATTTTCATCAACCGGAAAAAGCACCATAGCCAAGGAACTTGCTTCTAAATTGAAATATGTTTACGTTGATTCTGGTGCTATGTATAGAGCAGTTGCTTTGTATGCTATGCAACACAATTTGATAACTGAATATTTATTTGACAAGGAAAATTTGATTTCAAATTTGAATGAAATTAACCTAAATTTTAAATTTAATCCTTTACTTGGATTTGCTGAAATGTATTTAAACAACATCAATGTTGAACAAGAAATTAGATCCTTGGACGTTTCCAACTTTGTTAGTAAAATTGCTGAAGTTTCTGAAGTTAGAAGAAAACTGGTTGAGCAACAACAAAAAATGGGTATGAACAAAGGAGTAGTAATGGATGGCAGAGATATTGGTACAGTTGTATTTCCAAATGCAGAGTTGAAACTGTTTTTAAATGCTTCTGCGGAAAAACGTGCTAAAAGAAGATATGATGAATTGATTAAACGTGGTGATAAAGTATCATATGATGAAATATTGAATAATGTTGTCTATCGAGATCATATTGATTCTACAAGAGAAGATTCACCTTTAATTATTGCTGAAGATGCCATTGAAATAGATAATTCTGATATGACAAAAGAAGAACAATTTGAAATAATTTATAAAATTGCAGTTGAAAAAGTCAATGACTGCTAAGGAATATTCAAATATTTGTGTGTTTGCAAGGAAACTTTCCATTTAGGATTTTTCATCACATAATCAACAATTAACGGCATCATTTTTTCACGGTTGCTCCATTCTGGCTGTAAAAATAATTCGCAATTAGCACCAACTTTTTCTGCTTGTTCTTCCGCAAATTTAAAATCGTTTTTGTTAAAAACTATGACTTTTAACTCATTGCTTTTTAAATAAATCTCAACCAAAGGCAGCTTTGTTTTTTTTGGCGAAAGGCAAATCCAATCCCAAGTGCCGCTCAATTTATAAGCGCCTGAAGTTTCAATATGCGTTTTTATGTTATTAGATTGCAAGGCGTTTGTAATATAATCCAACTCCCACATTAATGGTTCTCCGCCAGTGATCACAACGGTATTTGCATATTTTTTAACATTTTCCACAATGCTATCAGCACTTGTTGGAGGATGCAATTTTGCGTTCCAGCTTTCTTTTACGTCGCACCAATGGCAACCCACATCACAACCGCCAATTCTAATAAAATAAGCCGCTTTTCCCGTATGAAATCCTTCGCCCTGAATGGTGTAAAATTCCTCCATTAAAGGAAGCATTTCGCCTTTGCCCAATAATTCTTTTGTCGTTGCATTTACCATGCTGCAAATATAAGATTTAGGAATGGGAATAAATATTTGCAACTTAATTTCTTTTCAAATTTTTGGTTCCAGTTTATTTCTTATTTTTATAAAAATTATTCAATATGACCAGGAAGGAAATTTTTTTTAATCATATCACAGAAGGTTACCAAACCAAAGGCGAATACTTTGTTTTGGGTGCTGCAATGTTAGATGGAGAAACCATTAAAGATGCTTTTGTAAAAGTTCCGTTAAAGACATTAAACCGTCATGGTCTGATTTCGGGCGCTACCGGAACCGGGAAAACAAAAACACTGCAGGTCATGGCTGAAAATTTGTCGGAAAATGGAATTCCGGTTTTGTTAATGGATGTAAAAGGTGATTTAAGCGGATTGGCGCAACCAAGTGCAGGCCATCCAAAAATTGATGAACGTCATGCGGCAATAGGTTTGCCTTTTGACGCAAAAAAATTTCCTGTTGAAATACTTACCTTGTCTGAGCAAGATGGCGTTAGACTGAGAGCCACGGTTTCAGAATTTGGGCCTGTGCTGCTTTCCAGAATTTTGGAGTTGCCCGAAGCGCAAAGCGGCATTGTTTCAATCATTTTTAAATATTGTGATGACCATAAATTTCCCTTATTGGATTTAAAAGACTTCAAAAAAATTCTTCAGTATGCTACCGCTGAAGGAAAAGAGGAAATTCAAAAAGAATATGGATTAATATCCACCGCAAGCACCGGGGCAATTTTGCGAAAAATTGTGGAAATTGAACAACAAGGCGGAAACTTGTTTTTTGGTGAGCGCTCATTTGATGTTCAGGATTTGGTGAGAATTGATGAAAACGGAAAGGGAATTATCTCCATTTTACGTTTAACAGATATTCAAGACAAGCCAAAACTATTTTCAACATTTATGCTGCAATTATTGGCGGAAGTATATGCAACTTTTCCGGAACAAGGAGATAGCGGTCGGCCTGAATTGGTTATTTTTATTGACGAAGCACACTTAATTTTTAATGAAGCATCTAAAGCATTGCTTTCTCAAATAGAAAGCATTGTGAAATTAATCCGTTCAAAAGGCATCGGATTGTTTTTTGTAACCCAAAATCCGAATGATGTTCCTGAAGACGTTTTGGGACAATTGGGTTTAAAAGTGCAACATGCATTGCGCGCATTTACAGCCAAAGACCGAAAAGCCATCAAATTGGCTGCGGAAAATTATCCTGATTCCGAGTATTATGATGTTGATGAAGTGTTGACGCAAATGGGAATAGGCGAAGCATTTGTTTCGGTTTTAAACGAAAAGGGAATCCCAACGCCATTGGCCTGCACCATGATGCGCGCGCCGATGAGTAGAATGGACATACTAACCGACAATGAATTGAAACAATTGATTGGGAACTCGCGTATTTACCATAAATACAATGATGTTATAGACCGCGAAAGCGCCTATGAAATTTTATCTGAAAAAATTGAAAAAATAGTTGAAAAGGAGGAAGCAGAAAGTAGAAAAAAAGAAGAAATTAAAGAGACAAAAACATCAAGAGGTAGCACTTCCACACGCATGAATCCTGTTTTAAAAGTGGTGACAAGTGCAAGTTTTATAAGAGGTGTTTTGGGAATTTTAAAAAGAGTGATGTAGTATTCTGCAGACAATAAATGCTAAATTATAATGATTGCAATAATTTAATAAAGTTGAAGTGAAATTTATTTTTAATTTAAAATTGATCCGCGTTAGTGGTTGAAGTGAAAATCCTTTTTTTTGGTTTTTACCAAAAAAAAGATTGAAACGAAAAACACGACCGCCTTTTCGGCGGGAACGCACAAAAAATAATGATAATTAATTTGGCCTAAACAATAAATTTTTCGTTTGTTTTAAACTATTTAAAAACCCTAATACCTAGTTTATGTTCTTTTTCAAAAAAATCGTTTATTTACTTATAGTTTTATTTTTATTTACTCAATGTGCCAAAAAGAACAATTTTTTAATTGAAAAAGGGCAGGTAGGGTCGTTAACTGAAAAAACAACCATGAATGATTTGTCTTCAATTTTCGCAAAAGATTCCATTGTGGCTATTTTATATGAAGATAAAGAAATAGACAAAAGATTGTTTTCGGTTGAAAATGATGAATATCTAATTTTCTCAAAAAAGGGAAAATTATTGTTGGAAATTGTGCCCACAAATCTAAATGACAAGTCATCTGGCATAAAAAGCATTCAAATATTTGACAATAGCTATAAAACTTCCAAAGGAATTTCACTGCAATCTACTTTTAAAGACATTAAAGAACATTACCAAGTAAATAAGGTTGAAACCACCTTAACTTCGGCCACACTTTTTATTGATGAATTGAACGCTACCATTTCTATTGATAAAAAAGAAATGGGAATGAACAGTTTTAGCAGGGCAGAAGTGGCTATAGATCAAATACCCGATTTGGCGAAAATTAAATATTTTACTATTTGGTTTAATTAA
>JAAFHC010000189.1 GCA_010906935.1 Gelidibacter sp. | reverse complement strand
ATACACACATTAACTTTTCAGTTGATGATGTTAGTGCCTATATTGAGTTTGCTACAAATGCTACAAAAATGCATGGAGATAGAAGGTCTGCAATATTGACAAATACGCCAAATCAAACTATATTCACAAGTTTATATATTTTAGAGGTACAAAATTCACCATCTCATGTAGAAATATTTTCAACTATGGACGCAGCTTTAAGATGGGTCGGGCTTTCATCTGTTGATAATATTAAAATAGAAGCCGTAATAAATGAAATGAAAACAAAAGCTGACGTTGGCTGATAATGCATATCTTTTATTGCGAACATTTAACCTAAATACAAACCTAAAAAGCATACAACAAGCGATTTTCTTCAACCGAAAAATCACATGTTAGAACAGTCGAATCAGATTTCATCGTTAAATCACCATTTATCACTTCTTTCCAAGTGGTTTATTTTATCAAGAACTCGCAGCGCTATACTTCCTGTTTTACCCACTAAGAAACAACGTCTTATACGCCAATTCAGCGTCCAATGGCAATATTTAAGCGTTGCTTTGTTGATAATTCGAAATTTTGTCTTATTTTTATTTTACTAAATACAATTCGAGATTCCACCAATCAAAACAAATTTGTTATGGACATTCAGGACAAAAATAAGGAAGAACTCAAAAGTGAGTTGCGGATATTACTTCAAGAAAATAATTCTTTAAGGGTTCAAAAAGAGAAACGTGAAGCAGAATTAATCATTGCCTACAAAGAGCTTCACTCTCAAAACAAAGAAAAAGAAAAACGGGCAGCTGAATTAATCATTGCCAATTTGGAGCTTAAGTTTCAAAGCGAAGAAAAAGCGAAACGTGCAGCAGAATTAATTATTGCTAATATTGAATTGGTATTTCAAAATAAAGAAAAAGAAAAACGTGCTGCAGAATTAATTATTGCCAACAAGGAACTTGTATTTCAAAATAAAGAAAAAGGAAAACGTGCAAAAGAGTTAATCAAAGCCAAAGAGAAGGCCGAAGAAAGCGACCGTTTAAAGTCGGCTTTTTTAGCCAATATGTCTCATGAAATTCGTACGCCAATGAATGGCATACTTGGTTTTACCAATTTGCTCAAAAAACCCAATGTTTCAGGGGAAAAGCAACAACAATATATTAAAGTTATTGAAAGGAGTGGTGTACGCATGCTCAATATCATCAATAATATTATAAGCATTTCAAAAATAGAATCGGGTGCCATGGAAGTTAATGTGGCAGCGACCAATATAAACGAGCAAATCGAATATATTTACACCTTCTTCAAACCCGAAGCAGAAGCAAAAGGAATCACGCTTTCGTTCAAAAATTCATTGCCACTAAAAGAAGCCATTGTTAAAACCGACCGCGAGAAATTATTTGCCATTTTAACAAACCTTATAAAAAATGCCATTAAGTACAGCGAACGGGGTTCAATAGAATTTGGGTATATGCTAAAAAAGGACAGGGAGCCTTTTGAAGTGGAGTTTTATATAAAAGACACGGGTATTGGCATTGAGAAAGACAGGCAGAAAGCAATTTTTGAACGATTTTTTCAAGCTGACATTTCTGATAAAAGTGCCTTTGAAGGTGCAGGTTTAGGCTTGGCCATTTCAAAAGCTTATGTGGAAAAACTCGGTGGAAAAATTTGGGTAGAAAGCGAAAAAGGGAAGGGTTCCATTTTTTATTTTACGCTTCCTTACCATGTTGAAACAAAAGCAGAAAAAGAAAGTAACATTGACAAAGAAGAAAGCGCATTAGAATCGTCCTTAATAAAGTTGAAAATATTAATCGTCGAAGATAATGAAGCATCAAGTTGGCTTTTAGATGAAATGATGGAAAATTTTGTTAAGGAAGTTTTATATGCAGTAAATGGATTGGAAGCCGTTGAAATTTGCCGCAATCATCCTGACATAGATTTGATATTCATGGATATAAAAATGCCTGTTATGGAAGGGTATGAAGCTACCCGACTAATACGTCAGTTTAACAAAAAAACATGCATCATTGCCGAGACGGCTTGCGCCCTTGAAGGCGACAGAGAAAAGGCGCTTGAAGCAGGATGTAACGAATATCTTACAAAACCGATTGCAGAAAATAAATTATTTTCATTTATTGGAGAACATTTTCAGTAATTAGATAGGCAGCCTATTTACAATTAAATGAGAGAAGCTAAAGCTCAGGGTTGTACCAATATTAATATAATCTTCAATTATTAAACAAAGAAAATTGAGCAGTTGTAGTGGATGGAACTGTTATACTTCCTGTTTTAGCCGCAAAGAAACAACGTCTTATACGCCAATTCAGAGTCAAATGGCAATAGTTTAGCGTTGTTTTGTTCATAAGTCGAAATTTTGTCTTATTTTTATTTTACTAAATACAATTCGAGATTCCACCAATCAAAACAAATTTGCTATGGACATTCAGGACAAAACTAAGGAAGAACTCATAATCAAGTTGCAGGAATTACTTCAAGAGAATAATTCTTTAAAAGTTCAAAATGAAAAACGTGAAGCAGAATTGATTATTGCCAAAGAAAAAGCAGAAGAAAGTGAAATAAAATTTCGTAATTTTTTTGAACATTCACTTATTGCAAAATCATTGACGGAAATGGATGGTACTCTTGAAGTAAATCAAGCCTTTTGCAATGTTTTGGGATATTCCAAAAAAGAATTGGAAGCTAAAAAATGGGAAGAAATCACGTATCCCGATGATATAGCACTAACCAATAAAAATATTCAATCAATATTAAAAGGTACAGTGCCACATGCCATTTTTGAAAAAAGATATGTTCACAAAAACGGAAGCATTATATGGGCAGATGTATTAATTTTTTTACAGCGGGATAATGATCATAACCCAAAATACTTTATTACATCAGTCAAAGATGTTACCGACCGCAAGCAGGCTGAAAAAGAACGCGAACAGTTTTTTAATTTCTTTAAACTTTCTCCTGATATGATGGTAATTGCCGACCCGTATGGCGCTTTCAAAGCAGTTAATCCTGCTACAACGGAGTTATTTGGATATTCAGAAGAAGAACTTATCTCAAAACCTTTTATAGATTTTGTTCATCCTAATGACAAACTGAGTACACTCGACGAAATGGCAAGGCAAATTAAACTTGGTTCCTCTCTTAATTTTGAAAATAGTTATCTGAGTAAAAATGACGGGTATTTATTGTTATCGTGGCGTGCGCACTATAGCAAAGAGGAAGGAATTACTTATGCTACTGCACGTGATATTACAAATGAGAGGATGATTGAAATAGAACTCATTAATGCAAAAGAAAAAGCCGAAAGAGATGAAAAAGAATTTCGCCAACTCTCGGAATCTATGCCTCAAATTGTTTGGGTCACTCGGGCCGATGGCTGGAACATTTATTTCAATCAACAGTGGGTAGATTACACAGGACTTTCGTTGGAAGAAAGTTATGGTCATGGCTGGAATAAACCTTTTCACCCAGACGACCAACAACGTGCCTGGGATGCATGGCAGAATGCTGTTGCAAGTAATGGAATCTATTCCATCGAAAGCCGACTACGCCAAAAGGATGGGATTTACCAATGGTGGTTAGTTCGTGGCGTGCCTATGTTGGACGAAAATAACAAGATTATCAAGTGGTTTGGTACTTGCACTAATATAGAAGAGCTTAAAAAAGCAGAAGCTGAGATCATCAATGCTAAAAATAAAGCCGAAGAAAGCGACCGCTTAAAATCGGCGTTTTTAGCCAATATGTCTCATGAAATTCGGACACCTATGAACGCTATTCTTGGTTTTTCTGATTTGCTCAAAACACCTAATCTTTCAGAGGAGAAGCAACAAAAATACCTCAGGGTCATCGAAAAGAGCGGTACACGCATGCTCAGTATCATCAATGATATCATAAGCATTTCAAAAATAGAATCGGGTGCCATGGAAGTTCATTTGGAAGCGTCCAATATTAATGAGCAAATCGAATATATTTACTCCTTTTACAAACCAGAAGCGGAAGCAAAAGAAATCACGCTTTCATTCAAAAATGGATTGCCACTAAAAGAAGCCAATGTTAAAACCGATCACGAGAAATTATATGCCATTTTAGCAAATCTTGTAAAAAACGCCATTAAATATACCCAAAAAGGTTCAATAGA
>JAAFHC010000188.1 GCA_010906935.1 Gelidibacter sp. | reverse complement strand
ACAGCGCCAGAAGATCCTTTCATGGTATATCCTTCACCTGGGAGTAAAGGCATGTTTTGATTAATACGATTCCATGAACTGTAATTGTTGTTGCCTGCATTAAAAGTATAGAGCCAATAGGTACTAATGGTTATAGGCGTTGACGGACCAGAATCGGCTGCCGTATAGGGTGCTTGAAAATTAATGTTTGAAGAACCATCTTTTAAAACACCAAATAATGTAAAATTTGCATTGGTACTCGCCACTCCGGCTCCTCTTGAGTTCGAATTACCGCTAATTGGCCCTACGGATGATGACCAATAATTGTAATTAAAACTGTTTGCAGTACCTTGTTGGTCACGCTCTAAATATCCGCCACTGTCTTGGTCTAAAATACTGCCTTCATCTTGTATTAATTGCGATTCGCCCACCAAATCAATCACGCCGTCCAATTCCAAATAATGCGTTACCCTTAAACCTTGTCCGGCATTATTTTCATCAAGTGCTGTTAACGGATCGGCAATGGTTATTGTTCCCGAATTATTTTTTAATGCTAAAAGGGTAATGTCTCTATCTCCAGAAGTAATATTATGCGTGGTTTGCACAATATTCCAATCAATGGAAGCACCATTTAGTCCCAAAGAATTCGGTAATTTTTGCACATCATTATTTTGCCAGGTTCCTGAAGTATCCCAAGTTCCATTGGCAGCAGAAATGTATGGCAACGGCGCAGTTTGTATATTTGTAAGTGGTTTGGTTTTATTTAAGTATTTAATACGCAAAAAATTACGTAAATCTGTTTTCCCATCTACGGTTGATCCGTAAAATGTATTAAAATCGTAATAAGCCCTGAGTGTACTCCAAGGTATGGTGGTCACTTCATTGCTTGTGGCAGCTTGAGGTATTGTTTTCCCAGTCACAAAATTGCCGGTAGTTTTTTCTATTTCCTGATTCATTAAATAACGCACTTGATCTTGGGTAAGCCCCTGATCCCATACATACACTTCATCTAAATCTCCTAAAAAAGGCCTGAGGATTTGATTTTTATCAATATAAACAGCCCCAATTGAAAAATGATTGTAATTGGGCGTTGGAGGGTCGACACCTTGAACCGACTTATCCAATATTCCGTCGATGTATAAAAAAACCGTTCCGCTTGCATATACAAATGTTATATTGTGCCATTTGCTGTCATTTAAAACCATATCCGAAGTAAATCTTGGGGTTGCATCATCATCAACCATCACTTCTACTTTATTGGCTGCATTTAATCTCAGTTGCAGTTTACTCCCTTTTGCCATAATGGTTCTTACACTTGCACTAGGTGCGCTTTTAACCCAAGCAGAAATTGTAAAAGCATTGATATTCAAATTTAGCGCATATTCACCAACCAAATAATCTCCTGTAGCAATATTTACCTGGCGATTTCCCGATAATTTAGGCGCTTTCCCAAACGTAAAAAATTTTGTTCCGTCAAAATCATACCAAGTCTGCAAATTTGTGCCACTCGCTTTTAATGGAATCACATCAATAATATCTGCATTGCCAAAATTTGCATTATCAGCTACAATTAAAACGAATTCTTCATCAGCATTTTTCGAAAAACTACTGAAAACTGCCTCAGGAATACCGATAAATATATTTTCTACATCACCACCAGATTCCACAATTTTCCATTTGCGGTCTATACGTGTTAATGAAGTAGTTATATCAGTACTTATAGTGACTGTATTTGTGTTTGTCCCTGTAAAAACATCATTATTGCAACCCCAAACCAAAAACTCCTTGTCTAAAGAAAAATCGTTGCTGTTTGCACTGTTGGTGGCAAATATACCTCCCAACCCAATGGTAACTTCATTTGTATCATTGATGCTTTTCGATTGTTTTTGGTTTAAATCGGATGCGTTATCTTTCCCAATACCCGCCACATTGTAATTATATCCGGCATTGGCTGTTATATCCCAAATAGCTATTCCCGCAGAATTGACATAGTTTTTTTCGGCTGTTGTAGCACCAAGTGTAATGCCATATTTAATGGCCAAGTAGGTTTCAATTTTTGGGCGATCAGCATCAGGTACTCGCTCCGCAAAGGTCATAATTTCTGCCACACGTCCGTTAAGATTTCCATATGTTCCATTGGCATTTTTCCCAATTTTGTATGGCGTTCCCCACACAAAATCGGCTTCAGGATCAGGTTTCTCCTCAATATAGCCAAAATTAGCAAATGTAGCAATCGTTTTTGTTGCTGTTATTGCATCATCAACAGTATTAAATAAGATACTCATCCCATCGGATGGCGTCACTGTTTTGTTTCTGGCATTAATAATTCCAGCTTTATCATAAGCCCTGCTGGATGATGCCGGAAGACTATAATGAGGATTTGATGTGGCAGAACCTTGATTATACCATAAGCGTTCTCCTGATAAATTGGCTGTAAAATTTCCTAAACCTACTCCTGTTACCTCATTTGCATCATTAACATAATTTTCTGGAGTAATATTTCCTGCAACAGTTCCTGAAAAAATAGTCATCCCTGATGAGGTAGAAACAGCTAAATCTGGAACCATCACTATAAATATATCCTGACTGTAAAATCCATTATCCGCATTTTCCAGATACTGATTTAATGTACCGCCGTTATTTTCAAATTTAATCACCGGATTAAAATTGATGTTATTTGCTGCATTGTCTAAATAGGTAGGCTGCAAATTTGTATTCGTTTGCTCGGCACTTTTTCCATTGACTCCTAAATCTTTCCAATTCTTTACTTTTTTAGGACTAACATCAGAACTTTCAAAGACAACACCTCGAGTTGATTTTAACCAAAGTCTAAAGTTGGCAGTTACACCTCCTGGACCGGGAATGTTAACATTAAACATTTCTGCACTTACATTGAAGGTGAAAGCTGTATTGGCTGTGTTTGATATACTAATGGTAGAAGTTTGAGTACCTGTGGCTCCTGTTGGGGCAACGAACGTTACGATGAAAATAACATGAGAGCCTGGTGCAATATTTGTTGGTAAAGCTGCTGGGGTATAATATGGTGGAGTTGCTATTGGAGTTAACACATACCCTGCAACCTGAAAAGCAGCAAGTGAACTGGTAATGGCGCTAATGTTAAGCGGACAACTTCCCGTATTTGCAATAACAAAGTTTCTTGTTTTTACCGCTCCTTCTTCAACAATGCCATAGTAAGTTCCGTTAGTGGCTGTTGTAGTTGTTGTACCATTATTTATATCAGCCGAAGGGCTCCCTCCTAAAACTGAAATTATGGGAGATTTTATAACTTTAAAAGTCATTATAAAAGTCCCTATATTGGTAGTTATATAAACAAAAGTTTCAGGTGATCCGCACACTGAGCCATTTGCCGTTACTGTAAAATCCAAATTATTATTGCCTTTACAGCCATTTGGTTTCACATTTGTGGGATTTGTATTGCTAAGTGAAAAATTGGCAGTGTTAGATATTGATATACCTTGAACCCTAAGGTCACCACAACCTTGTGTTATTGTATTTGTAATTCTAAAAGTAAGCGCAGTACCTGCATCTATTGTCACTGTTCCGTTATGGATAACTTCTGCCCCACCTAAAATATTCACTTTCATAATCTGTGCATTACCCATAAAAGAAACCAGTAATAATAAAAATAACAGGAACCTTAGCCTTTGAATATTAGGTACGGTAGTTTTTGTCTTAGATTGGGTAGTTTTATTCAATGCTAAAAAAGTTAGGGGTTTATGCAAACATATAAAAAAAAATTGACTAATAAGTATATGAACGACAGATTATTGAACATAAACGGTTAGATTTTATTTATAAACGGCAATAAATTGATGAAAAGCGCGTTTGCTTTGCTTTTATTTAAAATTAAACAATTCCCATTGAAGCTATTTATTATTCATCATAAACCAACGGGTTAAAAAAAGTTTTGCGATAAGTTTAAATGAAAGGTTCGAAAGTTTATTTCGAAAACGATTGACAGATTGCATTACTGCGTTTGAAATGACGTAAATAAAAAAGAGGATTCAAATTGAAGCCTCTTTTTATGATAATTTTATTTATTCAATGATAATTTTTTTATTTTTTTAACGGTAGTGCCGTTATTGGTGGTTATTTGCACATTGTAAATGCCTGTTGGGGTGTGAACTGGCAAAGAAATTTCGCGTTTGTTTAAGTTTTTGTTCCAGCTGTTCACCAATTGCCCAACATTGTTAAATAAGTTTATGCTAAGTATTTCAGAATTGGTGACATTATTAATTTGCAGCTCAGAAATGTTGTTGTTCATAAAAACTTGAATGCCAATATTTACAGGTTGCTCATTTTGCACCATAGCAACATCTTCGGCAATTAAAGGATTTTTTACAGTAACCAAAATATCTTCATTCATTAATACAGCATTTTCATCGGGAACAAGTATTACCTTAAAGGTTATTGCAAACCTGTTATCATATACGCCTGCTTTCAACAAGATTTCAAAAGGTTTTTCGGTAATGTCAAAAGTTTCACCTGTTGTGTTGTCTTTGATAAATATCTTGGTTGCTCTTGGCATATTTTCCATTATATCAACGCCAATTTTGGCAATGCCATCAATGGCTAATTTTAAATAAAGCGGTAAAATTCGTTGTTCATTTAAAGTTGGCACCGCCTGAATCACCAATTTTTTTTCATTGGCTTTCCATGACATATCTTCTGCAAATGTTTCTCCATTAATGGCATCATAGCCTATATCAATGCCCTCAGATGTATTTGGTATAAACGCCACTAAAAGTTGACGATGGAAGCCTTTTGGCGAGCTGTAGTTTAAGTAAATTCTTGGAAAAACATCTTCTGCTTCTGCTGTTTCTTTGCTTGATTTGACTTTTCCAGCACT
>JAAFHC010000014.1 GCA_010906935.1 Gelidibacter sp. | reverse complement strand
TTATAGGTTATAGGTTATAGGTTATAGGTTATAGGTTATAGGTTATAGGTTATAGGTTATAGGTTATAGGTTATAGGTTATAGGTTATAGGTTAGATGTTAGAGGTTAGAGGTTAAAGGTTGAAGGTTGAAGGTTGAAGGTTGAAGCAAAATTAAAAAATCTGAAATCGTAATTCGTAATTCGTAATTCATAAATCGTAAATCAATTCGCGTTAGGGATTGAAGTGAAAACCTTTTTGAGTTTTTCAGCGAAAAAAGTTTGGAACGAAAAGCGCGACCTGAAAGGGAACGCCCAAAATAATGATGATATCATTTAGGTATGAGGCAAAAAATTCAACATTTATGAACGCAAATAACTTCGTTTAAAACATTTTCTGTTTTTTTAACAGGCACAATTTTACCAAAACACCTCAAATCGCATTTAAAGCTATTTTTAGCCTATTTAAGCCACTTTTTTTAAAAGGGTAATTTGTTGATAACTAATTATAGCGCGAGCTCAAAACTCATTTAAATGCTGTGGTGATTTCTTATATTTGTGTGTTATAAAATTTACAAAAAAAATAGATTTTAATATGAGTGAAGAACCTAAAAAAAATAGTTATACGGCCGATAGTATACAAGCGTTGGAAGGAATGGAGCATGTACGCATGCGTCCGTCCATGTACATTGGAGATATTGGTTTAAGAGGATTGCATCATTTGGTTTATGAAGTGGTTGACAACTCTATTGATGAAGCAATGGCAGGACATTGTGACGCCATTGACGTTATAATAAATGAAAATAATTCGGTTTCCGTAAAAGACAACGGGCGCGGTATTCCTGTGGGAATGCACAAAAAAGAAGGCGTTTCGGCGCTGGAAGTTGTCATGACCAAAATTGGTGCCGGCGGTAAATTTGATAAAGATTCGTACAAAGTTTCTGGCGGATTGCACGGTGTTGGGGTTTCTGTAGTAAACGCACTTTCTGAACATTTAAGGGCTACCGTATATTTAGACGGGAAAATTTGGGAACAGGAATATTCAAGAGGAAAAGCATTATACCCAGCAAAAATAATTGGCGACAGTGATGATAGAGGAACTTTGATTACCTTTTTGCCTGACACAACCATTTTTACGCAAACCATTGAATTTAATTACGAAACTTTAGCCACAAGATTGCGGGAACTTTCTTTTTTGAACAAAGGAATTACCCTGACTTTAACTGATAAAAGAGTTTTAGATGATGAAGGTAACCTTATTACTGAAACATTTCACAGTGAAGAAGGATTGCCTGAATTTATAAGGTATTTGGATGCCACCCGTGAACCTTTAATTTCAAGGGTAATTTCTATGGAAGGCGAAAGAAATGATATTCCTGTTGAAGTTGCGATGGTTTACAACATGTCGTATACCGAAAATTTGCATTCTTATGTAAACAATATCAACACCATTGAAGGAGGAACACATTTGGCAGGATTTAGACGCGGTTTGACAAATACGCTTAAAAAATACGCAGAAACTTCGGGAATGCTAGACAAACTAAAGTTTGAAATTGCAGGAGATGATTTCCGTGAAGGATTGACAGCTATTATTTCTGTTAAAGTTGCAGAACCACAATTTGAAGGACAAACAAAAACAAAATTAGGAAACCGCGAAGTAACCGCTGCTGTAAGTCAGGCTGTTTCTGAAATGTTACAAAATTATTTGGAAGAAAACCCAAGTGATGCCAGAATTATTGTGCAAAAAGTAATTTTAGCGGCACAAGCACGTCACGCAGCCAAAAAAGCGCGTGAAATGGTGCAACGTAAAACGGTGATGTCTATTGGAGGATTGCCAGGTAAATTGAGCGACTGTTCAGAAACTGATCCGGAAAAATGCGAAATTTTCCTAGTTGAGGGAGATTCGGCAGGCGGTACGGCAAAACAAGGAAGAGACAGAGCATTTCAGGCAATTTTACCATTGAGAGGTAAGATTTTGAATGTTGAAAAAGCCATGCAACACAAGGTTTTTGAAAACGAAGAGATTAAAAATATGTATACGGCATTAGGCGTATCCATTGGTACTGAGGAAGATCCAAGAGCTTTAAATTTGGACAAACTTCGCTACAACAAAGTAGTCATCATGTGTGATGCCGATGTTGACGGTAGCCACATTGCTACCTTAATTTTGACTTTTTTCTTCAGATATATGAAAGAATTGGTTGAAAACGGCCATATTTATATTGCAACACCTCCTTTATACCTTGTAAAAAAAGGCCAGAAAAGAGAATATGCTTGGAGCGATGACCAACGCGATTTAATTTCCCAAAATTTGGGAGGCAGCGTTTCCATACAACGTTATAAAGGTCTTGGAGAAATGAATGCAGAGCAACTTTGGGACACCACTATGAATCCGGAATTTAGGACACTCAGACAAATTTCTATCGATAACTTATCAGAAGCAGACAGGGTTTTCTCTATGTTAATGGGCGATGAAGTTCCGCCACGTAGGGCATTTATTGAAAAAAATGCCAAATATGCAAAAATCGATGTTTAATTTGATCTTGAAATAAACATTACACAAAAAAGACTGCCCTCAAAAGCAGTCTTTTTTATATTATTAATTTGATTACATTTGATTAGTAAAAACTAAATTTAAAAACTACTATTATGAAAAAATTCGCACTCACAATTCTTATGTTAACTTGCGTTGTCACTATGAAAGCCCAACAAAATGACGGACTTGAATCCATACTCTACGCAAATATTCAGGACGCCAACAAATTAACTCAAGCTTATTTGAATCCGGGAATGAAAGGATTGATCTACGGCATGAACAGTGGTTGGTACCATACCGCAAAAGCCCATAAAACATTTGGTTTTGACATTTCAATTGGCTTAAATGCTTCTATGGTCCCAAGCAAAGATGAACTTTTTAGGTTTGCCGACCTTGGGCTGTCGCCATCTACCACTTCAACTTCGCTTACAGGCGCAACCGTTGCAGGAACGAATACTTTAGAAGCGCCAGTTACCATAACTGCCGTAATTGAGGGACAAACCGTTTCAAAAACATTTAACATGCCCGCTGGTGTTAAAGAAGATTTGCCTTTAAACGCGGTTCCTACGCCTTCTGTTCAGTTTACTTTAGGTTTGCCAAAACAATTTGATGTGATGGTTAGGCTGGTTCCTGAAGTTGGATCTGATGACGTAAAAGGCAATTTATTTGGGATTGGCCTTAAAAAAGAAATCACCAGTTTGTTTGGCGTTATTGAAAAACTCCCTTTACATATTTCATTATTAGGCGCTTACACCAATATGGATGTGAATTACAATATTCAAAACGACAGTTCAATACAAGGTGCTAACCAAGTTGCTACGTTTAATTTAAATTCTTATACTGTTCAGGCTATTGCCTCAATAAACTTTCCAATCATCAATTTTTATGGAGGAATTGGTTATGGCGCAGGCACTTCCAACTTAAAAATGTTAGGAACATATGTGTTGGAATATGAGACTGGACAACCTTTTCCTAATGATAAGGTCGAAAAAACAATAACTGATCCAATAAATCTAGATTTTGAAGCGAGCGGTGTTAGAGCTACCGTGGGAACCAGATTAAGTTTAGGGTTCTTTAAAATCTTTGCCGATTATACCATTCAAGAATACAACACCGTGGCCGCAGGAATTGCATTCAGCTTTAGGTAATTGCAGTTGGCGTTTTAAATTTACACATTTACCAATTTTTATATAAAATATTTATAGGGACTGCTTATCTGCAGTCCTTTTTTTATCATAAATATTATCTCTTTTTCACATAAAAATTTGTAAATTTGGATTAATTTTTATTATAAATAAACAATACATTAAATATGAAAGTAACAGTAGTAGGAGCAGGTGCTGTAGGTGCAAGTTGTGCTGAGTACATCGCCATTAAAAATTTCGCATCAGAAGTGGTATTGATTGACATTAAAGAAGATTATGCTGAAGGCAAGGCAATGGATCTTATGCAAACAGCATCATTAATGGGATTTGACACTAAAATTACAGGTGCAACAAATGATTATTCAAAAACGGCTGGCAGTGAAGTTGCCGTAATTACAAGCGGTATCCCAAGAAAACCCGGAATGACTCGTGAAGAACTTATTGGAATTAATGCTGGAATTGTAAAATCGGTTGTGGAAAGTTTACTTAAACATTCTCCAAAAGTGATTATTATTGTAGTAAGCAACCCAATGGACACTATGGCTTATTTGGCGCATAAAGTTGCCGGAATTGCAAAAAACAGAATTATTGGTATGGGAGGTGCTTTAGACAGTGCGCGTTTCAGATATCGATTGGCTGAAGCATTAGGTTGCCCACAATCAGATGTGGACGGAATGGTAATTGGCGGTCACAGTGATACCGGTATGATTCCTTTGGCTCGTTTAGCTGTTAGAAACAGTGTTTTAGTTTCCGAATTTTTATCAACAGAGCGTTTGGATCAGGTAGTAGAAGACACCAAAGTTGGCGGTGCAACATTGACAAAAATGTTGGGTACAAGTGCTTGGTATGCGCCAGGTGCGGCAGTTTCTTCCATGGTTCAGGCAATTGTGAATGACCAAAAGAAAATGTTCCCTTGTTCTGCTTTATTAGATGGCGAATATGGAATGAAAGATATTTCAATTGGTGTACCTTGTATTATTGGCAAAAACGGGATTGAAAAAATAGTTGAAATTGATTTAACCGATGCTGAAAAAGCCAAGTTTATAGAAAGTGCTGAAGGCGTTAGAAGCGTTAACGATTTATTGGTATAATACTTTACTGAAATAAATATAAACCTCCTCAAGACTATGGTTTTGGGGAGTTTTTTTGTTTGGTATTTTCGATATATGCTATTTTTTATTCTCTTCTACATTCAAACTTTTAACATTTAAGGTATAACTTATAACATTTAGAATTTTATAGTATATTTAAAGCCTAAAACAACCGTTAATGAGCAAACTAAAATATTTAAGTGCTTTTTTATTGGCCGCCACTGTTTATATTTCATTTACCAATGTTGGAATTTTGACTTATTTGCCCCTGATCTTTTCATTCGGATTCATTCCTTTGGTTGAATTGCTTTTTAAACCCAATGCCAAAAATTTATCCGAAGAAGAAAAGAAAAAAGCAGCTACAGATTCCTATTTTAATTTGGTGTTATATGCCGTTGTTATTATTCAGGTTGCATTTGTGATTTATTTTCTGAATGTTATTCAGGAAAATCTTTCAACTTTCGATTTAGTGGGAAGAATTGTTTCCATGGGAATTTTATGTGGCATTTTTGGTATAAATGTGGGCCATGAACTCGGACACCGCTCTCATAGATTTGAACAATTTTTGGGTGAAATATTGCTGCTAACTTCCTTGGAAACTCATTTTTTGCCTTATCACAACAGCGGCCATCATCATAATGTGGCAACGCCAAAAGATCCTGCAACGGCAAGAAAAGGCGAAATTGTTTTTTTGTTTTGGTTTCGTTCACAAATAGGAAGCTATATTAAGGCCTGGAAAATTGAAAATGACCGCTTGCATAAAAAAGGCAACTCATTTCTGTCATTTTCAAACAGCATGCTGATTTATACTTTTTTACAAATTGCCCTGCTTGCAGCCATCTATTATTTTTTCAATTTACAAACTATGTTTTATTTTATGGCGGCAGCACTTATTGGAATATTGTTATTGGAAACTGTAAATTATATTGAGCATTATGGTTTGTTAAGGCAATTAAAAGATAATGGAAATTATGAAAGGGTGCAACACCACCATTCATGGAATTCGAACCATATTTTGGGACGCACTATGTTATTTGAATTGTCTCGCCACTCCGATCACCACTACAAAGCCAGCAAACATTATCAGCTATTAGATTCAACGCCCAAGAGTCCGCAAATGCTTACCGGTTATCCTGGAATGATGCTATTGGCCTTAGTTCCTCCTTTGTGGTTTAAAGTAATGCATCGGCAACTGGAAAATTTTGACAAGCAACAAACGGTTGATTAATTTTTTTCAAGAAATAACTCTTTATCCAATTAGAGATGAGTTTTAAGTCTGCATAAAATAACCTATTTTTTTATAATCCTTTTGCTGATTTTTTTTAAAAGTTGTTCAAATAACCCTTTTTACAATTAATTTTTAACTATTTTTGAATACTTAATATTGGTATTTTAACACTGACAATACAAAGAATTGGCAGCTTCGCTAACATCAAACTGAAGAGAAGAAATGAAAATTTTATTATTAATTGGAACCGGAAGTTTTATTGGGGGCGTTTTGCGATATGTTCTTTCACAATTCATTCAAACTAAATTTCTTTCCGCTTTCCCTTTCGGAACTTTAGGCGTAAATATTATAGGTTGTTTTGCCATTGGAATTGTGTTTGCACTTAGTGAAAAGACTAACATGTCTCCCGAAATGAGGCTTTTTCTTGCCACAGGAATATGTGGCGGCTTCACCACATTTTCTGCCTTCTCAAACGAAACTTTTAGTTTAATGCGTGACGGACAACTTTTTTATGCTTCTGCATACATCACTTCAAGCGTTTTATTTGGCCTGTTCGCAACATTTATTGGCTATTCACTTCTTAAACTTATTTAATCATGGAAATTAATCCGAATGCAAAATTGTTGAACAATTGTTTGATGAATCCAAATCGGGCGGACTAATAACGCTTGAAAAAGCAGAAATAATCAGATATAAAGCCGATAAATAAATACCCAGCAACAAATTAAATATAACAAACTGCTATTTTTAATTTCAACATTACCCAACTTCCTTCCGAAGCACTTCCAACGGCGGACTTTTAATTACGCCGATACTATTGCCCAACCCAATCGCCAAAACCAACAAGGTAATTCCGGGAAATAACACCACAAATGGAATTAAGGAAGGAATAAATGGCGTATCAAAAACCAACCAAGCCAATAGTTGGCTGCTTAGTAAAGACAATAAAATTCCTGAGAGCGATCCCAAAACACCAAGATAAAGGTATTCCAAAGCCGTTATTTTAAGAATTTGATTGCTTCTGGCGCCAAGCGTTCGCAAAAGAACACTCTCTCTGATGCGTTGGTATTTACTGGTTTTTACGGCACCCAACAACACAATAATTCCTGTAAGAATACTAAAAAATGCCATAAAATTGATGAGCCAAGAAATTTTATCAAGCAATTTTTCAACTATGGAAAGCACTTGCCTTAAATCAATAATGGAAACATTGGGGAAGTTTTTTACCAATTCCTGTTGCAGTTCAGCGGAAGCCAAATCATTAGGCACACTGGTGGTAAGTACACGAAATTGTGGTGCGTTTTCCAGTACGCCTTTTGGAAATAAAATGGTGAAATTCATTTGCATTTGAGCCCAATCAACTTTTCTGATGCTACCAACAACTGTGTTTAGCAATACGCCTTGCACATTGAAGCTGATTTTATCGCCAACAGTAACTTTGGCATCTTCAGCAAAATTATCACTAACGGAAATTGGCACAAGCTCGTTATTGGTTATTTCCGGAGTCCACACGCCAGCTGTCAATGTTTCAGATGAAGTTAAAACATCTCGGTAAGAAACACGAAATTCATGGTTCAATATCCAACGTCTTATTACTGCTGTTGTATCTTGCCGAATTTCGCTTACCAACCTTCCATTTATACTTTGCAAACGCATAGTTACTATGGGCATATTGTCCATTACCGGCAAATCTTTACTGTTGATTGCGTTTGCAACTGAATCTTTTTGTTCCGTCTGCACGTCCAGTAAAATCATATTTGGATTTTTGGTATTTGACTCCAATGAGGCTTGAGCCAATAACACATCTTTGGTAAAATAAAGGGTGCTGATTAAAAAAGTGCCCACGCCAATGGCCAATATCAATATCAGGGTTTGGTTTTGTGGCCTAAATAAGTTCAATAAACTTTGGCGTGCCACAAAACCCCAAGAAGTTGGGAAATATTTTTTGATGCTTTTCATAAATAAATTAGCAATTCCTGCCAAAATAGAAAAGGTGATTAAAATACCGCCTACAAAAGCAAGCGAATACCGCCAATCTTTTAAAAGCCAAAAGGAAAATATAAAAATGAACAAAAATATAGCCAACAGCACCATAATTCCTGCTTTTCTCGACTTAGAAGTGTCCTCCTCCTGAACCCTTAAAGCTTGCAATGGAGAAACATACAAAGTGCTCATTAGAGGATATAATGCAAATAAAACAGACATTAAAACCCCCAATAACAAGCCCATTAAAATTACCTGTGGCGAAAAATTCATTTCCACATCAACGGGCAAAAGTTCCCCCAATAACAAAGGAAACAACTGCTGAAGCAACAAACCAAGAATGGTACCTAAAATCCCACCTATAAAACCAATTCCGGCAATTTGAAGCAAATAAATTAGGAATGTTTGTTTTTTGGTTGCCCCAAGACATTTGAGTACGGCAACGGCACGTAATTTTTCTTTGATATAAATATGAATGGCGCTTGCAATACCAACACACCCCAATAGCAGCGCTATAAAAGCAACCAAATTTAAAAACTTGCCAAAATTATCATATCTGCGCCACAATCTTTCACTGGTAGAAATATGGGTATCCAAGTCGGCATCCTGTAAATCTATTACAGTACCAAGTTTTTTTTCCAATTGTGCCAAATCCATTTTTGGTGGCGCAACAAAATAAAAATCATAATTAATGCGACTTCCTGTTTGCACCAAACCGGTTTCTGCAATCAAACCATAAGGAATAATTACCGGTGGCGCTATAGAACTAAAAATAGCGTTACTTCCCGGAGCAGCATTCAACGCGCCAGCAATAGGCAAAGTAATTGTTCCTATTTTAATGCTGTCGCCGGCCTGCAAACCCAATTGCAACAGCAAAGTAGCATCAACCAAAGCAGCACTTTGCTTTTGGTATTGATTTTCTGCCGAAACAGGTTCGGTTTCCAAAATTCCATAAAAGGGGAAACCTTCCTCTATTCCCCTAACCTGAACCAATTTGGCAGCACCAGTTTTTGGAAAAGCAGCCATGGAGGAAAAACTTATTTCCTTTGCATCGGCACCGCCCAAAGAATCGATAATTTGCATTACTTTTTCATTTGGAGGCTGATTGCTGTCTATTTTATAATCGGCGCCCATTAAGGATTTGGACTGTACCGCAATAGTGTCTTTTAAAGTTTCGCCAAAAGATTGTATGGAAACAACCGCGGCAATGCCCAAAACAATTGATGCCATAAAAAGCACTAATTTTTTGCGGCTTGCTTTTCCATCGCGCCACGCCATTTTTAAAAGCCATTGGAAAGATGCCTTTGAAGCTGCTTTATTGGTATCTATCATTGGGCAACCTTTTGATTTTCAATAATTTTCCCTCCTTTTAATCGGAGAATATGTTGGGTTTTTTGCGCCAATTCAATATCGTGGGTAACAATTACAAGCGTAGTGCCTAATTCTTTATTCAAGTTGAAGAGCAATTCCACCACTTTTTCACCGGTTTCTGCATCCAAATTTCCGGTAGGTTCATCGGCAAACAGTATCGCTGGCTTGTTAGAAAAAGCCCTCGCCACGGCCACTCTTTGTTGCTCACCTCCGGAAAGTTGCGACGGATAATGGTGATAACGATCTGCCAGACCAACTTTTTCTAAAAGTTCCATGCCAATTTTATCGGCATTTTTATCACCTTGAAGCTCTAATGGCACCGCAACGTTTTCAAGCGCCGTAAGTGTAGGCAACAATTGAAAATCCTGAAAAACAAATCCAACTTTATTATTTCGCAGTAAAGCACGCTCGTCTTCGCTCAATAAATTCAATTGCGCGCCACACAATTCTATGGTTCCTGAATCTGAATGATCAAGTCCAGCGCAAAGACCCAGTAAAGTCGTTTTTCCGCTTCCTGAAGGTCCAACTATGGAAAAGGTTGCGCCCTCTTCAATTCCGAAGGAAATATCATGAAGAACCGTTAATTTTTTAGAACCGCTGGAATAAGTTTTCTGTAAGTTCTCAACGTTTAATATCTTTGCCATAGCATATTCTTTAACTTGTTTTTTTGAAAAAATGCAAATTAAAGAATTGATTTTAATTTAAACACCAAATACTATGCGAATCCTGTTAATATTTTGTTATATTTTATTGTTTACATTGTGCGTTTCTTGCGGAGAAAGTGCTAATCAAAAAGAAAAAAGCAATTCCAAAGATATTATTGAAACAGAAGCAAAAAAGCAAAAAACTGCTGATCAAAAAGTTATTCTTTTCTTTGGCACAAGCCTTACTGCAGGAATGGGATTGGATCTTAATGAGGCTTTCCCTGCAGTTATTCAGGGAAAAATAGATTCTTTAAGTTTGCCTTTTGAAGTTGTCAACGCCGGTTTGAGTGGAGAAACCACCGCAAGCGGAAAGAACAGAATAAATTGGGTACTGAATCAAAAAATTGATGTTTTTGTTTTAGAACTTGGCGCTAATGATGGCCTTCGTGGTGTTCCTTTAAAAGAAACCAAAAGCAACTTGCAAGCGATTATTGATGTTGTAAAAGAAAAAAATCCAGACACAAAAATAGTTTTGGTGGGTATGGAAATCCCACCCAATATGGGTGAAGCATATACTTCAGAATTTAGAAACCTCTTTCCTGATCTTGCAAAAAAAAATAACTTGACATTGGTTCCCTTTTTATTGCAAAATGTTGGCGGTATTAAGGAATTGAACCAGCCAGATGGCATTCATCCCACTGCTGAAGGGCAAATTATTTTGGCTAATAATGTTTGGAAAGTTTTAAAGCCTGTACTTGCAAATTAACTGCACAAGTAAAAATAATCACCGTGCAAATCTTAAACTTCCTTTTTCAAAGAAAAAAACTATGAATTTCCGAAGAGCAACAAAAAATGACCTGCCGTTTATTGTAAAAATGATGGCAAATGACAAATTGGGAAAATTAAGGGAGAATGATCAAGAGCCGCTTCCTGAAACTTATTATGAAGCATTTGACCTTATAAATTCAGATCCAAATCAGGAATTGATTGTTGTGGAAAACGAAAATGATCCAGAAATTTTAGCAACTTTTCAACTAACCTTTATACAGTATTTGAGTTATCAAGGAAAATTAAGAGCACAAATTGAAAACGTATTTGTTCGGGAAGATTTAAGAGGACAAGGAATCGGACAAAAAATGTTTGAATGGGCCATTGAAAGGGCCAAAGAGCGAAATGCGCATTTATTGCAATTGACCAGTGATAAACAAAGACCCAGAGCCCTAAAATTTTATAAAGATTTGGGTTTTATAGCTTCACACGAAGGCATGAAATTACATTTTTAACTAAAAAAGAGACTGTCTAAAAAGAACTCATTTTTTAACCGCAAGGGTCGCTAGGATTTTCGCTAAGAGCGCAAACACTGATTTTAAAAATCAAACATTTTGCGAACATTGCACCATATTTCCGAGCTTTGCGGTTAAACCGATTCTTTAGAAAACCTCTTTTTTATATTAATTTTCGAATTATATTTTACTTCTGAAACAATTATGACAATCCCGAAATTACGCCATTCTTATCAATAGTCATTCCTTCAGAAGCAGGTATTCCAGGCAATCCTGGCATACGCATCATTTCACCCAAAATTGGAATGATAAATCCAGCACCGGCAGAAATTTCAATTTCGCGCACTGTAACATTAAAACCTTTTGGCCTTCCTAAAACAGTTTCATTATCAGTAAACGATTTTTGGGTTTTCGCCATACAAATGGGGAAATTATTAAAACCCAGTCTGTCAATTCTTTTTAAATTCAACAACGCCTTTTTTTCAAAATCAACGTCATCTGCGCCATAAATTTCTTTGGCAATGGTTTCAATTTTCTCTCTTACCGGTGAATTCCAATCGTATAATGGTTTAAATTGGGATTTGTTTGCCTCCACCACTTTCACCACCGCTTCCGCCAGTTTTTTGGTGCCTTCTCCACCTTTTGCCCATCCTTCAGAAACAACAGCCTGAACACCCATATCAGCACATTTTTCAATAATATAATTCACCTCTTCTTTTGAATCATTCATAAAAGCATTAATGGCAACCACGGGTTCAATATTGAATTTTCTGATGTTTTCTATGTGTTTTTCCAGATTGGGAAAACCTTTTTTTACAATCTCCAAATTTGGTGTGTTGTAGGCATCTTTCTTGGCGCCGCCATGGTGACGCAATGCCCTGATTGTTGCAACCAACACCACTGCTTTCGGATTTAAATTGGCGGCCACGCATTTGATATTTAAGAATTTTTCAGCGCCTAAATCCGCACCAAAACCCGCTTCGGTAACCACATAATTTGACAAAGAAAGTCCCATTTTAGTTGCAATAATGGTATTGGTTCCCTGCGCAATATTTGCAAACGGACCGCCATGAATGATGGCCGGATTTTCTTCCAAAGTTTGTACCAAGTTTGGCTTAATAGCATCTCTCAACAAAATAGCCATTGCATTCTCAGCCTTTAAATCACGGGCAAAAATTGGTTGATTTTCAAAGGTGAATCCGATAAAAATATCACCCAAGCGTTTTTTTAAATTTTCAAAATCAGTTGCCATACATAAAATAGCCATCACTTCAGAAGCCGGCGTAATATTAAAGCCATCTTCTCTTGGAATGCCGTTAACCGTGCCGCCTAAACCAATAATTATGTTACGCAAAGCCCTGTCATTCATATCAATAACACGTTTCCAAACCACCGTTCTTGCATCTATATTCAAATTGTTAACAGTGCTTTGTAAATTATTGTCGATTAAGGCCGATAACAAATTGTTTGCTTTTTCCACTGCATTAAAATCACCGGTAAAATGAAGATTTATATCTTCCATAGGAACAACTTGAGAATAACCGCCGCCGGCTGCTCCGCCTTTAATTCCAAAAACAGGCCCCAATGATGGCTCACGCAAAACTACTGTTGCTTGTTTTCCAATTTTATTTAAGCCTTCCGTTAACCCAATAGAAACTGTTGTTTTTCCTTCTCCGGCTGGTGTTGGTGTAATGGCCGTAACCAAAATCAAATTGTTTTTTTTGATTTTTTCTTCATCAATAAAACTTAAAGGCAACTTCGCTTTATATTTCCCAAACATTTCCAAATCATCTTCATCAATACCTAACTTTGCAGCTATTTGTTTAATGTGTATTAATTTTTTATCCTGTGCTATTTCTATGTCTGATAAATGTTTCATTTCTTTTAATTTTTAAAAACAAATATATAAAAATCATTGTTCAGAATTGTTATAAATATAGATGTGACGATTAACCAATATAAAAAGAAAAAAAGAATTGTCAGTTCCTAATTGAAATTATATATTTGCACGTTAAAAACAACTGAATTTTATAAAAATAAATTTAACATGCAAAACAAAGGACTTATAAAGTTATTCGCTATTCTATTCGGATTAGTAAGTTTATATCAATTATCATTTACTTGGTTTACAGGTGGTATTGAAAATAAAGCAAAAGTGTACGCAGAATCTAAATCTGATGACGGCCGTGAAATAGCCCGATTGGAAAGAGCGTATTTAGACTCTGTTGCAAATTATCCGGTTATAGATTTAGGTTTTGTGCAATTTAGCTATAACGAAATTAAAGACAAACAATTAAACTTAGGGTTAGACCTTAAAGGTGGTATCAATGCTATTTTACAAGTTTCTGTAAAGGATATTTTAATTGGACTGTCCAACGATTCAAAAAACCCTGTGTTTAATGAAGCATTGGCAAAAGCAGATTTAGCGCAAAAAAGCAGTGACGACACCTATTTAAATTTATTTTTTAATGAGTTTAAGAAATTAAGCGATGGGAAAGTTAAATTAAGCGATCCAAGTATTTTTGGAAACAAATCTTTACGTGAAAAAATAAACTTCAAACTAACCGATGAAGAAGTAAAACCAATTATTGAAGCCGAAATTTCTGGCTCCATCAACACCGCTTTCGAAGTATTGCGAAGCCGTATTGATAAATTTGGGGTTACTCAGCCAAATATTCAACGTATTGGAAACTCTGGACGTATTTTAATTGAATTGCCTGGAGCAAAAGATATTGACCGTGTTAAAAAATTATTGCAAAGTACTGCTGAACTAGAATTTTGGGAAGTTTACTCAAACCAGGAAACTGCAAATTTCTTTTATCAAGCCAATTCGGTTGTAGAAAATTTATTAAAAACTGATACTGAAACGGTAACAGACTCTACTGCCACGCCAAAAGAAAATATTGATGATTTGTTGGGTGCTGTTTCTGATTCTTCAGCCACCAAACAGGCGGCTAATTTATTCACTTATTTAACGCCAAGCATCCCTCAGTCTGAAAACGAAATTTCCTCAGTAATAGGTACCGCTAAAGTTGCCGATACTGCTGCAGTAAACAAATATTTAGCGATGACAGAAGTTAGGTCATTGCTTCCTAATGAAATGAAGTATGCGAAATTTCTTTGGGATGCCAAACCATTTTCTGCAACTGTTTCTGCAACCAACGAAAGTACTGAGTTAATTTATTTATATGGTATTAAATCCAATCGTGAAGACATAGCCCCTATTGAAGGTGATGTTATTGAAGATGCTAGTCAGGAATACGGACAAACCAGTGCACCTGAAGTAAGTATGACAATGAATGCTGCTGGAACAAAATTGTGGGGGAAAATGACCACTGACAATGTAGGCAAATTCGTTGCTGTTGTATTGGATGATTATGTGTATACAGCGCCTTCAGTAAATACCGCCATTTTAAATGGAAGAACATCTATTTCTGGTGGAAGTATGACCGTTGCTGAAGCGCAAGATATTGCAAACGTATTAAAAGCCGGTAAATTACCGGCAGCAGCGCATATTATTCAATCAGAAATTGTTGGACCTTCATTAGGACAACAAGCCATTGACAGCAGTATGTATTCTTTCTTTTTGGCATTGTTAATTGTTTTTGCATGGATGATTTTTTATTATGGTAAAGCTGGTGTGATAGCCGATTTTGCTTTAATCGTTAACCTTTTATTTATTTTTGGAATATTAACAGCCTTTGGAGCGGTATTAACATTGCCTGGTATTGCTGGTATCATTTTAACCATAGGTATGGCGGTTGACGCCAACGTAATTATATACGAAAGGATTAAAGAAGAATTAAACAATGGAAAAGGTTTAAAAGCCTCCATAAAATACGGATTTAGTTACGACGGAGCGTTTTCAGCTATTTTGGATGCAAACGTAACTTCATTGTTAACAGGTATTATATTATATGTTTTTGGAACAGGACCCGTAAAAGGATTTGCCTATACGTTTATTGTGGGGATTTTAACTTCCTTGTTTACCGCAATTTTCATCTCCCGCTTGGTGATTGATTGGTATGCTGCGAAAGGAAAAATGTTCACATTCAATACAAACATCACCAAAAAATGGTTTACCAAAATCAATGTTGATTTCTTGAAATTGAGAAAACCAGCTTATATATTTTCCGGTATTTTAATTGTAATGAGTATTGTCTCATTAGCAACTAACGGATTAAACTATGGGGTAGATTTCATAGGCGGTAGATCTTATGTGGTTAAATTTGAGAAAGCAACAAGCGCTACCGATGTTGCAAACACCTTAAAAGAGGTATTTGGGGATGCTCCTGAAGTTAAAACTTATGGAGAAGCAAGTCAGTTAAAAATAACCACCAAATACAAAATTGATATAGAAGACAAGGGTATTGATGATGAAGTGCAAAAATTGTTATATACTGGTTTGAAACCATATAATCCAGCCGGACTTTCTTTAGAGGAATTCAAACCTGGTTATGATGGCACAAAAACTATTGGTATCCTTAGCGCTATGAAAGTTGAGCCAACCATTGCAGATGATATAAAAACAGCTGCAGGTTGGGCAATTTTAGGTTCGCTATTGGTTATATTCCTATATATATTAATACGATTCAGAAAATGGCAATATAGTTTAGGCGCTGTTGTCTCCTTATTTCATGACGTTTTAATTGTATTTGGTATATTCTCTATATTTTATAAAATATTACCTTTTGACATGGAGATAGGACAATCGTTTATTGCAGCTATTTTAACTGTTTTAGGGTATTCGATAAATGATACGGTGATTGTTTACGACAGAATTCGTGAATTCACCAAAACACATACTTCTTGGTCTTTTTATAAGGTTATAAATACCGGTTTAAACAGCACAATGGGAAGAACCATAAATACCTCACTAACCACATTATTGGTGTTGGTTGCAATCTTCTTATTTGGAGGCGATTCCATTAAAGGATTTATGTTTGCATTGATTGTTGGAATTGGTGTTGGTACTTATTCCTCTTGGTTTATTGCTTCACCAATATTATATGATACCACTAAAAAATTAAATAAAGACAAAACTACAAAATAATTGTAGTTCAACTTCAAACTGCAAAACCGTTTTGAGTAGTCAAAACGGTTTTTGTATTTCAAATTAGCAATTAAATCAACATTAAGGGCTAATTTTATTTATTGATTGTTAAATTTGTAACAAAGCATAAAATGAGCATGATTAAAATACATAATAACTATTTCAAAAAATATATATCAGAAGAAAAAATAGAAGAAGCCATCGATAAAATGGTTGCTGAAATTACTGAAGATTGCAAAAATGAAACACCCATATTTATTGGAATATTAAATGGTTCCTTCATGTTTGTTGCCGATTTGGTGCGTAAATATAACTACGACTGTAAAGTTTCATTTGTAAAACTGGCATCTTATGAAGGCACAAATTCTACAGGAAAAATAAAACAGTTGGTGGGTTTAAATGAAGATTTAGAGGGGAAAACTGTTATTATTCTAGAAGATATTGTTGACACTGGGAACACACTGCAAGAAATTTATGACATATTTGCCGATAAAAAATTAAAACAACTTAGAATAGCCACCTTATTTTTTAAACCTGATGTATTTAAAAAAGAATTGCCAATAGATTATATTGGGATTTCAATTCCTGATAAATTTATTATTGGATACGGTTTAGATTATGATGGTTTGGCCAGAAATCTTTCAAGCATTTACCAATTAACAACACCCCCAAAAATGAAAAACATTGTTTTATTCGGACCTCCGGGCGCAGGAAAAGGAACTCAAGCAGATATGCTTAAAGAAAAGTACAACCTTGTCCATATTTCAACAGGTGATGTTTTCCGATCCAATATCAATAATAAAACAGAACTTGGAATGCTCGCGAAATCTTTTATGGACAATGGCGATTTGGTTCCGGATGAAGTAACTATTGACATGTTAAAGGCTGAAGTTGATAAAAATTTAGCTGCTAATGGATTCATTTTTGATGGATTTCCTCGTACGGAATCCCAAGCAAAAGCTTTAGATGATTTTTTGGAAGAAAAAGGAGAAGTCATTAGTGGTATGGTTGCCTTGGAAGTGCCAGAAGATTTATTGGTTGCCCGCTTGTTGGAACGCGGTAAAATTAGCGGAAGAACTGACGATCAGGACGAAAGTAAAATACGAAATCGATTCAATGAATACAACACAAAAACTGCAGTTTTGAAGGATTATTACCAACTTCAAGGTAAATATTTTGGTGCAGACGGCGTTGGAACTATTGAAGATATTACCAAGCGATTATCAAAAATAATTGACCAATTATAGAAAAATATTTTCTGCTACATTTAAAAAGGTAACATTTTCGTTTTCAAAATGGTACCTTTGCGCGCTTAAACCCAAACTTGGGTAAACAATTTTATACGATAATGACTGAAGAAAATTTTGTTGACTATGTAAAAATATACGCCTCATCCGGTAAAGGAGGACGCGGTTCTACGCATTTACATAGGGAAAAATACATTGACAAAGGTGGCCCGGATGGCGGAGACGGCGGACGAGGTGGACACGTGATTGTGCGTGGAAATAAAAATATGTGGACACTTTTTCCACTAAAATTCAAAAAACACTTCAAAGCCGAGCACGGTGGCGATGGCAGCAAACAAAGAAGTACTGGTAAAGACGGTAAAGACGTTTTTATTGAAGTCCCTATGGGAACCATTATAAGAGATGGAGAAACACAGGAAATTTTATTTGAAATAACCCACGAAAACCCAGAACAAATTTTGCTTGATGGCGGAATGGGCGGATTGGGAAATTGGAATTTCAGGTCTTCTACCCATCAAACACCAAGATTTGCACAGCCAGGCATCGATATGAAAGAAGGCTGGTTTCAGTTAGAATTAAAAGTATTGGCCGATGTTGGATTGGTTGGTTTTCCAAATGCAGGGAAATCGACTTTACTCTCTGTTATTACTGCGGCAAAACCCAAAATTGCAGATTATGCATTCACCACATTAAAACCCAATTTGGGCATTGTGGAATATAGAGATTACCAAACTTTTGTGATGGCAGATATTCCCGGCATTATTGAAGGAGCAGCTGACGGAAAAGGTTTGGGACATCGTTTTTTACGCCATATTGAACGAAACTCCATCTTATTATTTTTAATTGCCGCTGATTCTGCCAATATTCAAAAAGAATATGACATTTTATTAAACGAATTAAAACAACACAATCCGGAATTGCTGGATAAAACCAGGTTGCTTGCCATTTCAAAATCAGATTTATTGGATGATGAGTTAAAAGCAGAAATTATAAAAGAATTGCCTAAAGGAATTAAAACACTTTTCATCTCATCGGTTGCCCAACAAGGCTTAGTAGAATTAAAAGATACTTTATGGGCAATGCTGCACGATTAAAATTAAAAGCAAATTGGGTTTGTTTATAAATATAAAAAAAACGCGGTAAACACCGCGTTTTTTTATTAAAACCAATTCTTTTCGTTCGATTTTATGTCTCAATCATCGCCAAACTTAAGCTAAATCAAGAAAGTTATTGCACTCTTTTATAAATTTTATTGCCATTTTCGTCTTCCACTTTCAAATTTCCCTGTAGATCTAATTCAAGCAAGCGAGGTTGTTTAAACGCTGCCCATTTTATAATGAATAAAGTTGGCATAGACGTTTTATAAATAACGGCAAACTCAAATTTTTCATCACCGCCAACAAAGGAATAATAACCTTCTATTTGCGAAATGATACATTCGCCCCATTTATCGACAAAATATTTGCCTTCTATTGAATTTACCACAGGTTTAACATACGATTTTACAGTTTCTGTTTTTTCTTCTTTGGCTTCTTTTTTATCGATTTTTTTTGATATAGCCATTGAAGGAGTCTCTTTAACTTTTGGAACTTCAGGAACTCCCTTTACTTCAATAACAGGTGTCATTTCCTTTGCGGTTAACTTCTCTATTTCTACCTTATTTCCCTCATTTATTTTTTCATTGGCCAAGACACTTCCATCATAATCATACTTTAAATTTTCAATATCATCAAAAGCAATTCTTAGCGCTTCATGATAGGCCGTTTTGTAATCCTTTACTTTTGAGCGGCCCTCTTTGGAAGAAAAAACAACTTGATTGTAACAGTCTGACAATTCCACATTCATTTTTGTGCTAAACAGCCCTGAATCATTATTAACTTTGGCTTTTAAACCCAAACAGGAATTGGCAGCCAAATCTGCAGGAAAGTTTTCATCTGTAAACAATACCGTAAAACCCGATTTTTCAAAAAGAAATTTTGTCAACGAATTAAGTTGATACTGGTCTGTTGATTTCTGGAATTCAAATTGCTTCGGAACTAAAATATATTTATAGGAATTGATGTTTTTTTGTGCGAACAGTATTGAAAAACTGAATATTAAAAATAAACTGATTGAGAATGTTTTATTCATAATGGTAGAAATTTTAATGCGGACAAGCTAATGCACTTATGATTTGTGTAAAAGTACTAATTTTTATTCTTAAAAATAAAATTAAGTCCGAATTGAAAACTGGCACTTTTGGCGTTGTAAATATTATTCAAACTCAATAAATTATCGGCTGTAAAATATAAATTAACGATACCAATTTTGGCGGACAAACCCAAACCTACATTTGAAAATGAATAAGGATCTACCGTATAAGTGAGTTTCGCTTGTAAATATTTATTGATCCATCGCTCATAAAACAAGGTTCCCGCCAAATAAGAATGTACAGCACCAACCGTTGAAAACAGCTGAAATCCCATTTTATTTGTGTACAATCCCTGACCAATCAAGAATCGGCAATCATCATATTTTCGTCCAAATGAATAACTGACTGAACCATTTAATTTAACAGGACGAAAAGAGATGTAATTTTTATATAAAGTATCCAACACGGTACTGTTGTCAAATTCACCTTTTAAATCGCTCCAATAATTTTTAGGATTATTGGAATCAAAAATTAATTGAACGCCTTCCACTTCATAATCCCCTTTTGCAATGAAAGTCTCTACATTTTTGGAATTATTTATGAATCCTAAATCCAATATGCTTCCGGTAATTGTCCATTGTTTTGAATAATGGTGCGTAAATCCCACATCAACTCCAAATCCAAGATTCCCTCCAAAAAGCAATTTACTTTTCACATAAGAGGCATCAATCTCTTCTTCATTATGAAAAAATATGCCTGAGGTTTGCATTAAAAAATTAACATTATCTAAATGTTGCCTATAAATATTGTTAGTTCCTTCCTCCGTATAAAACGAACCAGAATTTGATTTTGTGTTTACATTAAAAACGCTCGAATATATTTTTGCACGAGCGCCAACATTCCACTTTTCATTAATTTTTTTTGAAAGACCCGCATGAAGCACACCTAACATTTCAGCTCTGGCGGTTAATCTTTTGATGGAATATCGCTTGTCAATAACAGTGTTCCCTTCATAAAATAAATCGACCATGTCACGCGGAATTTTTGCCAAAAAATCTACCTCCTCATAAAAGCCAAAACTTAAATAATCATTATTTGGCAATCGAAAACCGCCGCTCAACACTTCCAATTGCTGATTGAATGAAACAAACTCAGCGGTTCCGTATTTATTTACTGCCGCTTTAATTTTATCATTGATATCAATACCGTTATCGGCAAAAATATCATAGGTTGAAAAACCGGTAAAGCCGCCTTGCGCACTTACTTGTGAGAACAGTGGCAGCCCAACATGAAATTTATTTTCAACCTCAGCGCCCGGATTTAAAAGCAATGTTTGCGGCAAACCGGCAAAATCATATAAAACCTGTTTATTTTGAGTGTAACCTATCACAAAGACAAGAAGGAAAATAAATAAATTACATTTTCTCATATTTTGCGATAGTTAAAAAATAATTTAGCCGACGATTTTAGATCAAATTTTGATGTGTCACTTATTGAAATCACACTGCCATCATTGCTTGGCGAAAGAAAAATGGTAAACCCAAAATATTTGGTATTGTAAATAAAAGGGATGTCAGATTTGGGAATTTCAATAATTTTAGTTAATTCCGGTGAATTTTCAGGCACATTTATGATGGGCTGTAAAACATAAATTGGCGCACCAAATGCATCATAAAAAGTAATGCTGAGCTTAAAATTCCTGTTGAAAGTATTTTTAGTGATGACCGTAAATTCGACCTTTTCCAAATAAGGCTTCGACTCATCGATAATTGGAGGTTCAATAAAATCGCTAGTGAATCTAATTTCTTGGTTAAAATCATTCAAAAAATCGGGAGCGGTAAGGTTTAAATAAATTAACGTTGAAATAAATGTGGTGTAAATATTGGCATCATCAAGTTGGTTAAAATCGACATCTTTTGTGCAACCTTGAAAAAATAAAATAACCTATAACGTTGCTACAATTTTTTTGATTTTCATAAAAGGATGGTAAAATTTACAAAATATTTTAGCGTTTACAAATAGCGTTTTATTTCCATTAATTTGGTGACCGATTTAATATTTTCTGAAACAGGTTGTGCGTTGAAATTGCAGAAAATAACATCGAATCCAGCATCTTTTGCTCCCATAATATCTGCTTCCCAATTGTCGCCGATCATAATTGATTCAGAGGAAACTGCTTTTGTGATTTCCAACGCATAATCAAAAATAATGCGATTGGGTTTTTTTACACCGGCATCTTCAGAAGTTATTATTTTTTCGAAATACTTGGTCAAACCAGAATTTTCTAACTTTTTATACTGAACTTCATTAAATCCGTTAGTAATGATATGCAGTTTGTAATTTAAATACAAATGCTCTAAAATTTCATGAGTGCCTTCAAAAAGTTGGTTGTGGTACGGCAAAACCTTAATATAGTCAACAGACAAATTCTCTAGTAGCTGGATATCAAAATTTTCCTTTATTTTCACAAAAGTGTCTTTCAACCTGCCCAATCTGAGTTCTTCCTTGGTTACTTTTTCTTCCCGGTATAATTTCCAATAATCTTCATTAATTCCCCTGTAATAATTCAAAAACTTCTGAAGGTCGGCTTTTACTTGATGTTTTTTAAAAACGGTTTCAAAAGCGATATCAGAATTGGTTTCAAAATCCCAAAGCGTATGGTCTAAATCGAAAAATATGTGCTTAATGTGTTTCATCTGTTAACATTTTATTTTTTATTGGTACAGATGCAGTCGCCATTAATCATTCTGCTGTGTATCAAAATTTGTTATGGCTCGTTTCATTTATACTATTTTGTACAATGTACTTAAATTTCGTTTAAATTTAAAAATACGCAACTTTTTTTGTCAATTTAAAAAATCAGATTGCCTTTTTAAATAACGGTTGCTTTATAAATATCTGTCCAGCCATTCCAATAGTCACTTTCACATAAAGTTTCATTATGAAAAACAGAAATAAATGTTCCATTTACTTTTTGCACTTCATTTTTTAATGCTAAAATTTTAGCCAAACAGTCTTCATTTGAAAGTTGCATATGTTGCTTTAAAGTAACGTCTGTAAATGCAAAAGGAAATATTTTTAAAGGAGTCAAAATTTCAAAATCGAGATCGTAAAAATAGAATGGCGTACAGGTGCTTGCCCTAAAACCAGCTGATTTTTCATAGCCCATTGTATAATCTTCCTTCAAATCTATATCCAATAAATTTTGGTACGAATCAGGCAAACTTAAACGCAAATAATGCTGACGCGAACATATTACCGGCCTATTTATGATGTATTCTATTCGCGATTTTTCTTTTTTTAGCGTTTCTGCATTTTTAAAAGTAAAATATGAAGGTTGCAAGCCAACTTGCGCATAATCTGCCACAGATTTTATTAAGGATTTAAAATTGATATTTGAAGACGAAATATTTTTGTCGAAAGTGGTATAATTTCCAATTAAAAAGAAGAAAATCGTTTCTACTTTATTTGTCTCTTTAATTTTCAGAAAGGTTGAAAAAGTATCATACGGATCTCCGCTAAAATTTAAAATGGTTAGCAACCGGTGCTTTAAATTTGTGAACTTAAAATTCAACAAATCCCTTATAATGCCACCAGCTGTTCGCACAACGCCTTTATGCTTGTATATGTAAGCCATATCAACATTGATGGTGGAAATTAATTTAAAATCTCTTTTGATGTAATTATAATTTGGAAACTTGGTTTTTAGCAATTCTAAAAACTTAAAAGCCCAAATATCAACTACCGGTTTTTCTAAAAATCCATTTTTAAAAGCCAAACTTTCCCCTGCCGAAAATCGTTCATGTACGTCTTGTACGTGAGGCAAATACTCTTCATACCTGCTAATGAGATAAAAACTTGCAGCAAAAATATCAAATGGAATCATTGAAGATTCTTTGGTTGGGAAAAAACAAGGAACGTCATCCCATTTGTAAATCTTAATATCAATATTATTAATTCCTTGCTCAAATAATAAATCGTGGCTTCGAATAAAAAATTCGGCACCCAACGGAGATTTTGAATAGGTTATTTTTGGCCCATTATGAGCCACAAACTCATTGACTTTGGTGGTAAATGTTACAGGTATTTTAAGAATACGTCCAAAAAAATGTTTAAAGATATAGTTGATCCTTGGTGTTATTTTATGCGTGTAAATGAGCAGCATTTATTTTGTATTTGTTAAATCGTTTTATCGAGTGTTTATTTGTTTTGGTTTTTCCGCCTTCGGCTGTAAATTTGTTTATTTATTTTCCTATCCCAGCTCTTTCCAAAGGAAAGTGCGTTTGTTTTGAAATTTTAAAACTTTTAACTTCGGACTTCTGACTTCCGTCTTCGGACTTCTGTCTTCTAACTTACAGCAGATTTTCATCGGCAAAGCTAAAATACGCATTTTCGGTTATAATTATATGATCCAGCACTTTTATGTCCAATGTTTCTCCAGCAAGTTTTAATTTAGAAGTTATGGATTTATCGGCCTGGCTGGGTTGCAATTTCCCAGATGGATGGTTATGACATAAAATAATGGCGGTTGAAAATAATTCAATTCCCTTTTTATACACCAACCTAACATCAACCAAAGTGCCTGTTAATCCGCCTTTGCTCAATTGTTCTTTATGCAAAACTTTGTTGGAATTGTTTAAATAAACAATCCAAAATTCTTCGTGGTGCAGTTCCCCAATCAACGGTTGCATCATGTCGAAAATAGCTTTACTGCCTGTAATTTGCGGCAATTCCATAGCTTCTTCAAGCCTTCTTCTGCGTCCAAGTTCTAACGCGGTAATAATAGAAATAGCTTTTGCTTCGCCAATTCCCTTAAATTTTTGCAAATCGGAAACCGACATTTTTCCAAGCTTGTTTAAATTATTGTTTATTGAAGCTAAAATTCTTTTAGACAGGTCAACTGCGCTTTCATTTCTGCTCCCCGAACCAATTAAAATTGCAACTAATTCAGCATCTGATAATGCTGCTTTCCCTTTTATCACCAATTTTTCTCTAGGTCTGTCATCTTCAGCCCAAGACTTTATAGAAACGGATTTGTTTTCGTAATTCATAACAATTTTTTTATAAAGATAAGAGTAATATCTTTGCTTTAAATATTCTGTGTATGAAAATTATTATTGCAGGTGCTGGAGATGTTGGTTTCCATTTGGCAAAACTACTTTCTTTCGAGTCGCAAGACATCTATTTAGTTGACACCAATGCCGAAAAACTTGAGTATGCCAGCAATCATATTGATGTAATCACCAAAAAAGGAGATGCCACTTCCATAAAGCTTTTAAAAGAAATTAATATTGAAAAAGCTGATATTTTTTTAGCGGTTACAGAATCCCAAAACACGAATTTTACCTTAGCGGTTTTGGCAAAAAAGTTAGGTGCTAAAAAAACGATTGCACGAATTTCAAATCATGAATTTACGGTAAACTCGGAAATTGACTTCGCCGAATTGGGCATTGACAGTATGATTTCCCCGGGTGAATTGGCTGCCGACGAGATTAAAATGTTATTAAACCAATCGGCATTTAATGACACCATTGAATTTGAGAACGGAACCTTAAATATTCTGGGAAGTACCTTAGACTATAAATCTCCACTTATAAATTTAACGGTTAAGGAAGGTCGTGAACTTTTCCCAGATGTTGAATTTATTACTATTGCCATTAAGCCCGAAAACAGCAGTGAAACTATAATTCCGAGGGGGAATTCAGTTTATCGCGCAAAGGATCAAATTTATTTCTCGGCTCCCAAAGAAAGCATCAAAAAACTTTATAAATTGATGGGAAAAATGCCTTTTGATGTAAAAGACGTTATGATTTTAGGTGGCGGGAAAATTGGTATTAAAGCTGCAAGAAATTTATGCGACAGTAAATTTAACATTAAACTGATTGAAATTAATAAAGAAAGGGCGAAAGAAATTGCCGAAAAATTACCAAGTGCTTTAATTATTTGGGGAGATGGACGAATTGTTGAGTTGCTAGAAGAAGAAAATATTTCAGAAATGGATGCATTTGTTGCCGTTACAGGAAATTCAGAAACCAACATTATGTCTTGCTTAGTTGCAAAATCGAAAGGTGTTAAAAAAACAATTGCCTTGGTAGAAAATATGGATTATATCAATATTTCCCAAACCATAGGAATTGACACTTTAATTAATAAAAAATTATTGGCCGCAAGCGCCATTTTTAAATATGTTCGCAAGGGCGAAGTGCTAAAACTTGCAAACCTGCATAATGTTGATGCAGAAGTTTTGGAGTTTAGGGTTAAGGAGAATTCTCTGGTTACCAAAAACTTAATAAAGGATATAAATCTTACCAGAAAAGCTGTTTTTGGTGGCGTAATCAGAAATGGCGTTGCACTTATGACTTTTGGTGATTTCCAAATATTGGCAGGAGATAAAGCAGTGGTGTTTTGTTTGCCGGAAGCCATTAATAAGGTTGAAAAGCTCTTTAACTAATTATGAAGCATATTAACATAAAAATCATCATTAGCTTTTTAGGGTTAACCTCTATGTTAAACGGCCTATTTATGTTATTTGCGGTTCCTTTCAGCATTTATTACGGTGAATTTGAAAAATGGGGAATATTTTATGCTGGAATTACCACTATTGCCATTGGCTTTTTACTGTGGTTTTTCAATAGAAACGCTAAGAAAAACCTTGGAAAAAAAGAAGGCTATCTCATTGTTACTTTAGGATGGCTCATGTTAAGTTTTACAGGAACTTTACCTTACGTTTTTACCGATACCATTCCCATTTATACCAATGCTTTTTTCGAAACAATTTCTGGATATTCTACCACCGGCGCTTCTATATTAACAGATATTGAAGTGATGCCAAAAGGTATCTTATTTTGGCGAAGTGCTACACATTGGATTGGCGGTATGGGAATTATTGTTTTAACCGTGGCTATTTTACCTATGTTGGGCATTGGAGGAATGCAACTTTTTATGGCTGAAGCACCAGGACCATCGGCAGATAAATTACATCCAAGAATAACAGAAACTGCAAAAAGATTGTGGATCATTTATTTTTCGTTAACCATTGTAGAATTCTTTTTGCTTAAAATTGCCGGAATGAACTGGTTTGATGCCATTAACCATTCTATGGCAACTATGAGTACCGGCGGCTTTTCAACAAAAAATGCAAGTGTCGCGTATTGGAACGGCTATCCAATCATACAATACATTATCACCTTATTTATGTTTATTGCAGGTGCCAATTTTGTGTTGACCTATTTTGCGTTAAAGGGAAAAATTAGTAGGGTTTTTAACAATGAAGAGTTTAAATATTACTTTTTTGGAACACTCGCTTTAACTATAGTAATCACTATTATCATCGTAAACTTTCAAGATCCTAATTTGGTAACCAGCATTGATCATCCAAAACCTTGGGGTGAAACCGAAAGTGCTTTTAGGCACGCTGCTTTTCAAGTTACTTCAATTTTAACCACTACAGGATTTGTGACTGCCGATTTCACTATGTGGAACTCATTGGCAACAATGTTGATATTTTCTTTATTTTTTATTGGAGGTTCTGCAGGCTCAACCGCTGGTGGAATTAAAATTGTTCGTCATGTCATTATGATTAAAAATACTTTTTTTGAATTTAAAAAATTATTGCACCCAAATGCCATTATACCGGTTCGATATAACGGAATTGGAGTTCCAAAGCATATTATTTATAATATTTTGCCTTTTTTTGTATTGTATATGCTCATTTTTATAGTAAGCTCAATATCATTAACTTTTTTTGGATTGGATTTTGTGACCGCAATAGGCGCCACAGCCTCTTCATTGGGGAATATTGGTCCGGCTCTTGGAACTTTAGGGCCAGTCAACAATTATGCACACATATCCATCGGAGCAAAATGGATTTGTTCTTTTTTAATGTTAATTGGAAGGTTGGAATTGTTTACAGTGTTGATATTATTTACGCCTTTCTTCTGGAGAAAAAATTAAAATAAAAAATTTCTTGAAACCTACTACCCTCGAGGCAGAGCCATAGAGGTGTTTCGCCGGCTTCATTTTGACCTTGGAGCCAAAAACCGAAATTTTATATTTTGCCTCACCCGGAACTTTGAAAAGGCAGTTCCGACCTCTCCGAAGGAAAGGTAAATCGGAAACCCCGAGGCAAAGCCGTCGGGGAATTATTTAAATTAACGCTTTAAATTGATCAAAATCCAATCCGCCATAATTGCCTGAACTCATTAACAAAACAACAGTATTTTCAAAATTTTGGTTGAATAAAAATTCCCTAAATTCACCGGGATTGGTATAAACAATCAAATCATCGCGCTCAAAAGCAGTTTTAATTTGCTGTTCGGTAATTTTCTCCAGTCTTTTTATTTCAACCGCATGAGGAGAATAAAAAACGACGGCTTTATCAGCGCTTTTCAAAGCACCTTTATATTCTTTTAAAAATTCGGCATTTAAACTGCTATAGGTATGCAATTCCAAACAAGCCAATACATTTTTATTGGGATACTGGCTTTTTACAGCATTTGTGGTTGCCTCTACTTTACTTGGCGAGTGTGCAAAATCTTTATAAACCACTGTTGATTCACTTTCAGCAATTTTTTCCAAACGCTTACTTGCGCCTTTAAAACTACTAATTGCCTCATAAAATTCAGCTTCATCAACGCCCATATGCTGGCAAATCCACTTTGCGCCAGCCAAATTTTGCAAATTATGTTTTCCAAAAATTTCCAAAGGCATTTCACCCAAAGAAGTTTCAATATAAGTTATCCCGTTTTCAATTCTGAAATTTGGACTGCAATAAGGGTATTTTTGAATGGGGTTTGTAGCTTGTTCCACCACCCTTTTTACTTCATTATCTTCTTCATTATAAACAATAATACCTCCATTTGTAATTGAATTTACAAAAATTAAAAACTGCTCAACGTAATTTTCATAAATTGGAAAAACATTGATATGATCCCATGCAATTCCGCTTAAAAGGGCAATATTGGGTTTGTATAAATGAAATTTTGGGCGCAAATCTATAGGGCTAGACAAATATTCATCACCTTCCAGCACTATAAATTCATTTTCGGCTGTTAAATGCACCATAGTGTCAAAACCTTCCAGCTGAGCCCCAACCATATAATCTACCGCAATTTCATGATAATTGAGCACGTGTAAAATCATGGAGGTGATGGTGGTTTTTCCGTGAGATCCTCCAATTACCACACGTGTTTTATCTTTAGATTGCTCAAATAAAAACTCGGGATAAGAATATATTTTAAGTCCTAGCTTTTTTGCTTCCATCAATTCAGGATTATCTGCTTTCGCATGCATTCCCAAAATTACGGCATCTAAATTTGGTGAAATTTTTTCCTCAAACCAGCCTTCTTCTTCCGGCAACAACCCTTTTTTCTTTAATCTGGATTTTGAGGGTTCAAAAATAGCATCATCACTGCCCGTTATTGTGTCTCCTTTTTGATGTAAAGCCAATGCCAAATTGTGCATAGCACTTCCGCCAATTGCAATAAAATGAATGTTCATGTACCTGATTTTTAATGAGATCAAATGTAGGCAAACTATTAAAGGAAATAAAAACATCTCCCGATTCTTTTGCAATACTTTTTTAAATGTGCATTTTTCAATTCCAATTCCAAAAATAGAAGATTTTTTGTTACATTTATACGCAAATACAGCACTTGTTGTTGTTATTATAAATCAACCAAACTTAAAATTAATGGAAATAGAAAAATTACTTTTTCCAAGAAAAGTTGCCCTTCTGGCATTCCTTTTTTTGGCTTTCAATTATCAGTCAATTTTTGCACAATGCACAAATCCAACCCCTACAGGCAATATTTCTCAAGTCTTTTGTAAAACAGATAATAGCACTATTGCAAATTTATCGGCTACGGGCGTTACTATTGTTTGGTATGATGCTCCTTCTGGAGGAGAATTATATGGAAATACTGAAGTACTTGTAAATGGCGTAACTTATTACGCCGATGATATTTCCGGCAGTAGTTGCAGCACAAGCAGATTGGCTGTTACTGTCACTATTTATGGAGATTTCCCAACAAACGTTGATGTATCGGTAGGAAAATGTGCCATAGACAATCCAACTGTAGGTAATTTATCTGCAACGGGACAAAATATAGCATGGTATGATGCCCAAATTGGCGGGAATTTACTTCCGCTTTCAACACTTCTTGTTAACGGGAGAACCTATTGGGTACAACAAACTGAAAATGGTTGTACCAGCAATCGATTTCCTACAATGGTAAGTTTAATAGATCCGCTTACGCCCACTACAGCGCCCATACAGTCATTTTGTTATCCGCCAAACCCGACAGTTGCCAGTTTAAGAGCTTCAGGAAGCACCATTCTTTGGTATGATTCAGAAACTTCCACAACACCTTTAAAAACGACAACACCATTAGTTAATGGTGAAGACTATTGGGTGGCTGAAGTTACTTTTCCGTGTGTAAGTTCTGTCAGAGCAAAAACAACAGTTATTTTAGATGCTGCTCCAGATGCTGGAGAAAGCAGCTCATTGCAGGAATGTGAAGTGAGTTTTGTGACCACAAATTTATTTGATTTATTGGGAGGCACTCCCGACACAACAGGAATTTGGACCGGACCAAGTACCTTGTCAAACGGTTATTTAGGGACTTTCGAACCGGGAATAAACACCATCGGTACTTATACTTATACTGTTTCAAGTACTTTAGGCATTTGCCCTAGTGATTCAGCAACTATTTCCGTAACAATTACAATAGTTCCACCACCAACAACAGCAAATGTCATTCAGGTTTTTTGTGAAATTGAAAATGCCACCATCGCAGATTTAAGTGCAAACGGAAATAACATCGTTTGGTATGATACGGAAACTTCAACAATCGAATTAAGCCCTTCTGAAGTAATTGTTGA
>JAAFHC010000187.1 GCA_010906935.1 Gelidibacter sp. | reverse complement strand
AAGTTTGCATAGCCTTCCAAAAATCCGGTACCATAATACACAGAGTTTTCTTTCTCAACTGTGTTTAACACCAATAAATTTTTGGTATTTACGTCTAAATTCAATCGCCAGGTTTCAAAATTTGAATGGCTGATGGTTCCTGTTAATTTTCCTCTGGTGCTGAATGCTTTATCTTTCAATTGAACATCCTCAAAGGTAAATGTTTGATTTTTCATGGAAACAACGCTGGTTCCTTCAAAATCATAATCCACATTTAAATAAGGCAAAAACAATCCGGCTTGGTCTAAAAACAACTCGCCTTCCATAGTTGGATTATTTAGCAAGCCTGTTAAATGAGCATTTCCGTAGGCAAAACCCCTAATATTTGTAAATACATCCTTTCCCAATGGCGAAAACGGATCTAATTTAAATTCCTCAAATTCCAACAGCACATCCATGGTTGGTTTTTTAGGTGTAAAATCAAGATCTCCAATTGCTGAAAAATTTACCGTATTGTTATGCTCCAATGTAATATTTACCCCAAAATTTCTTATGGAATTTTTTCCTTCAACAGCGACACTTAAATTTCCAAGTTCGGAATTATTGAGGTTAAAATCGACTATGGTAAAGTTGGCCGTTGGTTTTATTACCTGATTTAACTGTTTGTAATTTAGAGAGCCATTCATAATTCCCTTTACGCTTATGCTGTCTATTTTAGGAGTAATGGTTGCCAAATTAACGTTGTCAAACTTAAAAGTTAAGTCTTTTGAAATGTTGTCGCGCATTTGCCCAAAAAACTCAATTCTTTGATCATTTGAGGTGATTAAGAACGGGCTAATATCATATGTTTTTGTTTTACTGTCATATACCAATTTGTTGTCGAAGTTATCTTCAGGATTGATAATCCACTTGGTATCTTTAAAGGTAAAATTTGATTTTTGCAGTCCGAAAACCGATTTGTTTTCTTTGTTAAACGTATGATAAAACGCCAAATCATAATTCTCCGTATTTTTTTCGCCACCCAAAAACTCGGTCCTAAAATACAATGTGTCATTTAGCGTAATGTTCACCAAATGCAATTTAGCGATATTATAATTTTTGGTGTTTATTTTAGCAACTGAAAGTTGGGTATTAAATAATGGGTTTTTAGTATCAATTTGTAAATTCAGCGAATCAATGGTGTTATCAAATGCGATAATTTGTGGCGATTTAATATTTAGCCTAAACAATTTATCATCAGAATTCATATTTCCGGCAATTGACGTATTTGCAGATAGGGATATTTCTGGATAAAAAACCTCTAATATTTTATTGTGAATTTTAAATTTAAATTCCAGCTCTTGGGCGGGTGTCACCACAAAAGGTTTGTAATTAGAATAAATGCTTCCTAAGGAATTTTTTGTGAGTTTAACCAGTTCGGCAAACTTAAATTTCCCTTTTACATAGCCATTCACAATTTCTGAAGAATTTACGGTAATGGTTCTTTCCGCGCCTTCAAAAGTTGAAGTGATGTTGAAATCCGTAAAGAAATAGCTGTCTTTTTGGTTGCTGTATAATGCGTTTTTAAAATCAATGGTTCCTGCTAAATCATCCAAAGAATTTCCTGAAACTTTTATCTCAATATCACCTTTTACTATAGAAATGCTGTCTCGTTTAAAAAGATTTAAGGTGTTTAAATCCAAATAATCGATTTTTGTTTTAAAATCGAACGTAAAAATTTTGGTTGAAAAATCGGCCAAACCTACAAAGTTTAGCTTAATATTATCATCATTTACCTCCATTTCTCCATCAAAATGCTTATTTTTTAATACGCCATTGATGTCAATATTGGTATAGGCATAATCTTTAAATTGCAGTTTGGAAATATGTCCTTTTACGGAAGTGTTCATTTTTTCCAAAGTAAAACCTTTTCCGTCAACATCGGCTTCCGCAGAAAGGTTTCCCATTAATGGATCGTTTAAAATTTTACCCAATCCAAAATCAATCACTGCAACATGGCCAAAATAAGACGCATTGTTAATGTCGCCAATATTGGTCAGTTCCAAATCTGTAATCAGCGTGCCTATGTCGGTTTTCATAATTACATCGGCGTTGATTAAATCTTCCGTGATATAGGTGAAACCGCTCACCGAAAATTTTCCCAATTTTTTAAATGATGAAGGAAGCTGTTTTCCCAAAATATTGGGAAGCAACGCTTTTAAATGGTCATACTCTGAAGTTAATCTGGTTAAATTGGCCGCCAATGAAAATCCTTCTTCTTTGTTAAATACGTTTTGAAAATGCAGCATCCCAATAATTTCAGCATCTTGATCGGTTGTCAACACCAACTTCTCTGTTTTAAAATCGTTCAGGTTTCCTGTTATTTTTGTTGAAAAATGAAGCACATCATTGGTGCCCAATTCATTGTAAAACTTTTTTAAATCAACCAATGATAGATCTGCGTTTTTAACATCTGCATCAATAGTCACTTTATTTACAAAATCGGAAAAATCTTCTCTATTGTAAGAAAATTTAATGTCGGCAACCATAGAAGAATTGTCTGTTACCAGTTCGGTATTCAAAAAATTCATGGCTGTTTTTGTGAAGGTAAAATTGCTCGACAGGCTTTGAACTTCTACATGATGATTTTCAATAAAATGAAGTTTACTAATATCCGCATAAACATTTGGACCGTCAATTTTGAAGTTCTTGGCGCTTCCTTCAATAGCTTTAAAAAAAAGCGGCTTGCTGTTTTCTACATTTTCATCATACAATTCAACATAACCGTCCTTCAATTTTAACCTGCTTGAAGTCAGCAAAAATCCCGAAGGTTTAGCTGGCGTTGTTCCATCATCAAACTTGGCTATAAACATTGTAAAAGCATCATCTTCCTCACCTTTGTAAGTTTTCATGTTTAGGATGAACTTCTCTAAAGAAAATTGACCGAAATTCAACTTTTTATTGATCAGATTCCGATAACTTATAACAGATGTTGTTAAATTTTGAACATAAATCAAGGTATCCGCATGATGGTCTTTCACCAAAACTTCATTCAATTCAACATTTCCAAAAAATGTCAAGTCGACCCTTTTAACGGTGATGTCAACATTATAATCTTTTCTTAAAAAATCTGTAGCCATTTTTCCCAAACGGGTTTGCACAGACGAAAGCGACAATAAAAAACCAACCAACGCCAATAAAAGCACCAGCACAAGGAGTAATCTTACAACTATTTTTTTTATTCGTTTGATAAGCTTTAAATTTGCATTTTTATGGCAATTTTCGTGCCTTTAATTGTTACTAATGGTCAAAGATAAATCTATTTATATTCTTGGTATTGAATCGTCTTGCGATGATACCAGCGCTGCGGTAATTTGCAATGGCAAAGTACTGACAAATGTTGTTGCAAACCAAAAAATTCACGCCAAATATGGGGGTGTTGTTCCCGAATTGGCTTCGCGTGCACACCAACAAAATATTGTGCCCGTAATTCAGCAAGCAATTCAACAGGCAAATATCGACAAAAAACAGTTAAGTGCCATCGCTTTTACACGTGGACCCGGATTAATGGGTTCTTTATTGGTTGGAAGCTCTTTTGCGAGGTCACTTTCATTGGCTTTAAACATTCCGTTGATTTCTGTAAATCATATGCAAGCGCACGTTTTAGCCCATTTTATTGAAGACGAAAATCAACAAAAACCGCCTTTTCCGTTTTTATGTTTGACCATAAGCGGCGGACATACGCAAATTGTGAAAATTACGAGTTATTTTGACATGGAAGTTATTGGCGAAACGTTGGATGATGCTGTTGGTGAAGCTTTCGATAAATCGGCAAAAATTTTGGGATTGCCATATCCCGGCGGACCGTTTGTTGATAAATATGCGCGACTGGGAAATCCGAATGCTTTTGAGTTTTCCAAGCCAAAAATGGCCGATTTAAATTTTAGTTTTAGCGGTTTAAAAACAGGAATTCTCTATTTTATTCAGAAAAAAGTTAAGGAAAATCCAAATTTCATAGAAGAAAACTTAAATGATATTTGCGCTTCCATTCAACACACTATTGTTGAAATTTTATTTGATAAACTGGAAAAAGCGGTTGAATTAACCGGAATTAAACATATTGCCATCGCTGGCGGCGTAAGCGCAAATTCAGAAATAAGGGAAACTTTAAAAGCTACGGAAGATAAATTTGGCTGGAAAACCTATATTCCAAAATTTGAATATACCACCGATAATGCACAGGAATGATTGCGATTGTGGGATACTTAAAATATTTGGAAAATGATTTTTCAAATCAAAACACAAGTACCACAGCACGATTGAAAGTAAATGAGAATTAGGGTAAAATCGTATCCCCGACCCTTTCCGAAGGAAAGGGAGTTTAATTTGTTATAGAAATGAACTTCTTATTTTAACTTAAACTTCAGTCTTCCGTCTTCGGACTTCCGTCTTCCGTCTTCCGTCTTCGGACTTCTGACTTCTGACTTCTGACTTAATTTTAACTTTTTCTTTCCGCCAAATACCTTAAGTCTGAACCAGTTGGTTCCTCAAAAATTTCCAGATCAAAATAAGGAACTGAAGCAATGACGTGGTCAAAAATATCGGCCATAATGGCTTCATAATTTTCCCAACGTTTATCACCACTGAAACAGTAGATTTCTAAAGGAATTCCTTTTGAAGTTGGCTCTAATTGCCTCACCATTAAAAAAAGTTCTTTGCTTACAGCTGAATTCTCATGTAAATAAGCATCGATAAACTTTCTAAAAACCCCAAAGTTGGTTTGGTTTCTTCCGTTGATTAAAACCGATTTATCAGCACCTGTTTTTTCATTATACTTTAAAATTTCACGCT
>JAAFHC010000186.1 GCA_010906935.1 Gelidibacter sp. | reverse complement strand
TACTGCATTGGTGAAGCAAACTTCTCTGATCACGGTGCAAACAGATTGGGTGCTTCTGCTTTGATGCAAGGATTGGCCGATGGATATTTTGTATTGCCTTATACCATTGGTGATTATTTGGCTGATGATATCAGAACCGGAAAAATAAAAACAGATTCTCCTGAATTTGATGAAGCTGAAAAATCGGTTAAAAGTCAGTTGGAATTCTTTATCACTAACAAAGGAACACATACCGTAGATTATTACCATAAAAAATTAGGTTTGGTCATGTGGAATAAAGTTGGAATGGCTCGAAATGAAAAAGGTTTGAAAGAAGCCATTACAGAAATTCAGGAAATTAGAGATGACTTCTGGAAAAATGTAAAAGTTCCAGGCAGTTTAAATGAATTTAATCAAGAGCTTGAGAAAGCAGGTAGAGTTGCCGATTTCTTAGAATTGGGTGAGTTGTTTGCAAAAGATGCTTTGGAACGCGAAGAATCTTGCGGAGGTCATTTCCGGGAAGAACATGTAACGGAAGACGGTGAAGCTAAAAGAGATGATGCTAATTTCGCGTATGTTGCCGCTTGGGAATATACAGGAAAACCTAGTGAAGCTATATTGCACAAAGAACAATTAGAATTTAAAGATATCGAATTAAAAACTCGTTCATACAAATAAGAAGACATTATGAATTTAACGTTAAAAATTTGGAGACAAAAAGGACCACAAGACAAAGGTCGAATGGTCGAATATAAAGTAACTGATATTTCAGAACACATGTCATTTTTAGAAATGATGGACGTTTTAAATGAAAGTCTGGTTGCGAAAGATGAAGAACCGATAGCTTTTGATCACGACTGCAGAGAAGGTATTTGCGGAATGTGTTCTTTACAAATTAATGGAGAAGCTCACGGACCTGATAGAGGTATTACAACCTGTCAATTGCATATGCGTATGTTTAAAGACGGTGACACTATTTATATAGAACCTTTTAGAGCAAATGCTTTTCCGGTAATTAAAGATTTGGTGGTTGACCGTATGTCTTTTGAGCGTATTCAACAAGCAGGAGGTTATATTTCTGTAAATACTTCAGGAAACACACAAGATGCAAACTCAATTCCAATTTCTAAGCACAATGCCGATTTATCTATGGATGCTGCTTCTTGTATAGGTTGCGGAGCTTGTGTTGCGAGTTGTAAAAACTCAAGCGCCATGTTGTTTGTTGCGGCAAAAGTTTCACAATTTGCCTTATTGCCACAAGGTAAAATTGAAGCAAAAGACAGAGTAATGAATATGGTTGCGCAAATGGATTTGGAAGGTTTTGGAAACTGTACCAATACCGGCGCCTGCGAAGTTGAATGTCCAAAAGGAATTACACTTGAAAATATTGCACGCTTGAATCGAGAATATTTAGCGGCGACTATTTAATATAAATCAAACTTTAATTTTTAAGTGAAAACCCAAAAGAATCTTCTTTTGGGTTTTTTAATTGATGATTAAATAAACAATACCGGCGATAATAAAAATTACCAAAATGATTAAATATTGCCAAACATCGGTAAAATAAACGGAATATTTTCCCCAAAAGGCTTTAAGTTTTTTCATCTTTAAATTTTAAACATGCAAGTTGGTTATATTTGAATGACCACCCAAAAAAACAATATGAAATTTTTTATTTTTGAATGAAATATTATTTTATTGTTTAAAAAGGGAAATTAATTATTGTTAAACAATAATTAATTTATATATTCGCTTCAAAATAAAATTATTATGAGAAAGCTAATTATTTTGAAATCGATTGTTGATTTGGTTTGGATTTTATCCTTGCCAATTATTCCTCTTATTTTAATTTTTATTCCTTATAGTTTTTTTACTTCGGATTTTAATTATTTTCCTTTCGCAATAAATGGAATTGAGATTGAAACTTTCGACTTAGGAACGAAAATTATTTTGGCAGTTATGCTACTTTCATATTTGCTGTTAATTTATTGCATCTATCTTTTTAGAAAAATTCTCAGTTGTTTTATAAGAGTTAAAATATTTGATGAAATGGTTGTAAATAACTTTAAAAAAATTGGAAATTTACTTGTTCTATCTTCTATTCTCATTGGAGTTTCTTCTTTTTTATACAAAATATATTATATGCAAAAAATCAGTTTGAAGCTGGGTTTTAGTCAGTTCTTTCTTTTGCTTTGCTTAGGGTTTTTCTTTATGATTTTAAGTGAAATCTTTAAAATATCCAAAAAAATGAAAGAAGAAAATGAATTAACAATATAGCTATGCCAATTATTGTAAATTTAGATATCATGCTCGCCACCAGAAAAATGAGAAGTAAAGATTTGGCTGAAAAAATTGGAATAACCACGGCAAACCTTTCTATTTTGAAATCGGGAAAAGCCAAAGCCATCCGTTTTTCTACTTTAGAAGCAATTTGTGAAGCATTGGAATGTCAGCCATCAGATATTTTGGAATTTTCACCAGAAGTTTAATTTTAGTAATTTAGGGGTTTAAAAAACATAACGAATAAACATTTAACAATACAATATGTCAAACTTTAGAGTTTCAATACTTTCAAAACTTCCCACTGTTAAAACCAGTATTTTTAGCACAATGAGCGGTTTGGCATCCAGCGAAAATGCCTTAAACTTATCTCAAGGATTTCCAAATTTTGAAAGTGATTCAAAATTAATTGAATTGGTAAATAAAGCCATGAAAAATGGTAAAAATCAGTATGCTCCAATGCCGGGGATTTTAAGTTTGAGAAAAGCTATTGCTGAAAAAATGGAAAAATTGTATGGAATTTCTTACAATCCGGAAACGGAAATAACCATTACCGCAGGTGCAACGCAGGCTATATTTACGGCTATTGCTGCAACTGTTGGAAAAGGCGATGAAGTCATTATTTTTAAACCCGCTTATGACAGTTATGAACCGTCTATTGAATTGTTTGGAGGAAAAACAATTGCCGTTCAACTAAATCCGGAAGATTTCAACATAGATTGGGAAAAAGTAAAAGGATTGATTACCGATAAAACCAAGATGATAATTATTAATTCTCCTCACAATCCTTCGGGCAGAATTTTATCAAAAGAGGATATGCTGCAGTTGGAATCGCTGTTAAAAAACACCAATATTTTATTACTGAGCGATGAGGTTTATGAGCATATTATATTTGATGGTGAAAAGCATCAATCGGCAGCCTTGTTTCCTTCTTTGGCCGAAAGAACATTTATTACAGCTTCCTTCGGAAAAACATTTCACAATACCGGATGGAAAGTGGGTTATTGCATTGCTCCGTCCTATTTAACCGAAGAATTTAGAAAAGTGCATCAGTTTAATGTGTTTAGCGTAAACCATCCAACACAAGTTGCACTAGCCGAATATTTAAAAAATCCCAATCATTATTTGGAACTGGGCAGTTTTTATCAGCAAAAAAGAGATTTGTTTTTAAGTCTGTTGAAAGATACACGTTTCGATTTTAAACCTTCAAAAGGAACTTATTTTCAATTGTTGAATTTTTCAAAAATAACTAATGAAAGCGATGTTGATTTTGCCATAAGATTGACCAAAGAACAAAAAATTGCTTCCATACCAATTTCGGTTTTCAATGAAGCTGGTTTAGACACCAAAGTATTGCGTTTTTGCTTTGCAAAAACAGATGAAACATTAAAAAAAGCAGCAGAAATATTATGCAAAATTTAAAAATAGCGATGCTACAAGCCGAATTGGTATGGCACAATGTGGAATTAAATCGGAAAAATTTTTTGGAGAAAATAAATCAAATCAAAGAACAGGTTGATTTAATTATTTTGCCGGAAATGTTTACCACGGGTTTTAGCATGCATCCTCAAAAAATTGGGGATACCATGAACGGAGAAACCGTTAATTGGATGCGGAAAATTGCTTCTGAAAAAGATACGGCAATTGCCGGAAGCGTTATTATTTTTGAGAATAATAATTTTTATAACCGGTTTTTATTTGTTCACCCTTCAGGAGAAATCAATTTTTACGACAAGCGGCATTTATTCACGTTGGCCGGAGAGGATAAAGTGTATGAGAGCGGGAAAGAAAAGTTAATTGTGAATTACAAGGGATGGAAAATTTGTCCGTTGGTTTGTTACGATTTACGATTCCCGGTTTGGGCTCGAAATGTAGAAGATTATGATTTGTTAATTTATGTTGCCAATTGGCCAAAAATAAGAATTGCGGCTTGGGATACCCTGTTAAAAGCGAGAGCCATTGAAAATATGTGTTACACCGTTGGCGTGAACAGGGTTGGCGTTGATGCCAACAATTATGAATATAACGGACATTCCGCAGC
>JAAFHC010000185.1 GCA_010906935.1 Gelidibacter sp. | reverse complement strand
GCATTAACTTTGGTTCAATATATCAATAAGTTTATATTTGAAAGACCGATTAATAATGTCAAAATTCAAATTATTTAATTGCACCCAACGGGTTTGTATTAATTTTTTTAAGCAGTCAATTGAGTGCGCAATCAAATTGGAAAAATTTTCACAAGCAATCCGCACCACATAAAATTTGGATTTTGTTTCACCCATTTAAAGTAAAAAAGGCTTCAGAAATTTCTTTTGAAGCCACCAGAGTTTCTGATTCTATTGCCAAAACTGATTTGTTGGACAAAGATATTGCCGGCGGACAAGTAGATGCCTTTCGTCATGCTTATTGGATGGCAAGATTGAATCAAAAAATTGGAAAATGCGCGACCCTTTCTTTGGGGAAAGCGCATGAGAAAGACAATTATATTACGTTTAAAAAGAATAAATCTGAAGATGGAATTTTGCCGGATAAAGCTTCAAAAGAAATGGATTTATTCAATAATAATGTTGGATTGGGTTTTACAAAAAAGGGAATTTCAGCAGATAAAAATGAGATAATCAATCAAATTATCAAGACCATTTTAAAAGGCAATTTAAAAATTATTAAAAAGGACAGTGTAGGAAATTATTTGACTTGTGAAGGAGCATTAATTCCTACTGAGGAATTGCTTCATTCTTGGAAGAACAACAAATGTTTAATTCCTTCAAAAAAATAAATGATGGAACAATTTAAAAGTAAAACGCCCAATTTAATTGGGCGTTTTCAATTTATAATGTCATTTTAACTTTTTGTTAGTATTGCTGTGTTTTTAAAATTGTACATTAGTTCCGATTTTAATAAAAATAATTATAAAACGCTATGAAAAAAATGATGCTTCTGCTTGCCGTATTGGCAAGTTGTAATCTTTTTGCCCAAAACGAATCAACCCTTAAAATTTTTCTAAACTGTAATTATTGCGATATTACCTATATTAAACAAAACTTAGACTATGTTGAGTTTGTTAGAGATCAAAAGGATGCCGATGTACATTTGTTATTTAGAACGCAAGTAAATGGAAGCGGGGGCACCATATATGAAATAGAATTCATCGGTCAAAACAACTATAGTGAGGTTCAGGATAAATTAACTTTCTCAACCAATTCTGACAGTACAGACAGTGAAATTAGAGAAATGATTTTGAAATACACTAAGCTTGGCTTGGTGCGTTATTGGTTAAAAAATGGCACTCATGATAAAATATCAGTTGAAATGAAAAAGAAAGAAGATGATGTTAAAGAACAAAAAGACGTTTGGAATAATTGGGTTTTTGACATTGGACTTCGAGGCCATTTTTATGGACAGGAATCAAATAAAACTCAAAATTTTAATTTTAGTGTTACTGCAAAACAGGTTACCGATAAAAATAAATTTTATTTAAGAGGAAGTTCTAGCGATAGTAGATCGGTATATACTTTTGATGGAACCGACATTATTTCAAGTCAAAAATCTTCAAATCTAACTTTATATGATGTAGTAAGCATTAACAATCATTGGTCAACCGGAGTATTTGCTGAAGCTGGGAAATCTACCTATCGCAATAAAGCATTTTACGCTTCCTTAAAACCTGCAATTGAGTACAATTTCTTTTCGTATGAAGAATCTTCTAAAAAACAATTGACGTTAGCTTATAAAGTTGGTGGGATACATACCAATTACAATGAGAGAACCATTTTTAATAAAGAAAAGGAGTTTTTGTGGGAACATAACCTAAGTTTGGGAGGAAGCATAAAACAAAAATGGGGCAGTATTTCAAGTCAGGCATCCTATGAGAGTTTTTTAAAGGATCCTTCTTTAAATGCATTTTCATTTTATTTAGGAACAAATTTCAGGATAGTAAAAGGCCTTTCAGTTAATGTTAGTGGAAATTACGACATTACCAATAATCAAATAAATTTAGCTGCTGGTGATTTGTCTTTAGAAGAATTGCTGTTGAGTCAAAAACAAGTAAAATCGGGCTATAATTACTTTTTTAGTGTTGGTTTAAATTATTCATTTGGGTCAATGTTTAACACTATAGTAAATCCAAGATTTAATTTTTAATTTAATATTTTAATTCTTCCAATTCTTTGAATGGGAAGGCTCCATTTTTAAATGTCATTTATACTCATTGATTGTTTTCTGTACGTAATTTTGTATTTGAAAAAAATTCTTTATTTCTAAGAAATCCATCTCTTTATAATCATTCTAAATAAAGAGATGTGTTTAAATTATTTTTCCAGATGTTTCCATACAAAAAAGGAAATGGTATCTTTGCTACTTTCAAAAAAACTTTTATAAAAAATGAGCGGATTTTTATCTTCATCAATCGCAAGGAAAGTAGCGATGGCTTTATCTGCACTTTTCCTTATTATTTTCTTACTTATTCATTTAACTGTAAACATAACTTCATTATTCAGTGAAAATGTATTTAATGAATTGTCCCATTTTATGGGAACAAATTTTTTAATACAATTTTTAATGCAGCCCGTTTTAATTTTTGGTGTTGTTTTTCACTTTGTGATGGGATTTGTTTTAGAGATAAAGAATAGAAGTTCAAGAAGTATTAAATATGTAAAATACAATGGTGCTGCAAATTCAACTTGGATGTCTAGAAATATGGCAGTAAGTGGGGGTGTTATTTTAGCATTTCTTGTATTGCATTTTATTGATTTCTGGTTTCCGGAAATGAACTACAAATACATTGAATTTTTGCCGGAAGATCCAACAAGGTATTTTGCGGAATTGCAACACAAATTCACCAACCCATTAAGAGTTGGTGCTTATGTAATTGCCTTTGTTTTACTGGCATTGCACTTATTACATGGTTTTCAATCGGCATTTCAATCTCTGGGTTTAAATAAATATACAAAATTCGTAAAGACATTGGGTAAAATTTACGCAATAGCCATTCCATTAGGATTTATTACCATAGCATTGTTTCATTATTTCAGTCAATTAAACCATTAATCTTATAAAATTATGACGACTTTAAATTCAAGAATACCAGAAGGTCCAATAAAAGATAAATGGACATTATATAAAGATAAAATTAACTTGGTGAACCCAGCCAATAAACGTAATATAGATATTATTGTTATTGGAACCGGTTTGGCAGGAGGTTCTGCTGCTGCTACTTTAGCAGAGTTAGGCTATAGCGTAAAAGCATTTGCATATCAGGATTCTCCTCGAAGAGCGCACTCTATTGCTGCTCAGGGAGGAATCAATGCTTCAAAAAATTATATGGGTGATGGTGATTCAAACTATCGCTTATTTTATGACACTGTTAAAGGTGGAGATTACCGTTCACGAGAATCAAACGTTTATCGTTTAGCAGAAGTATCAGGAAACATTATTGATCAATGTGTGGCGCAAGGAGTTCCTTTTGCACGTGATTATGGTGGATTGCTAGACAATCGTTCATTTGGTGGTGTGTTGGTTTCTCGTACTTTTTATGCGAAAGGACAAACAGGTCAGCAATTATTATTAGGTGCTTATTCGGCAATGAATCGCCAAATTGCCCGCGGTAAAATAGAAATGTTTAACCGTCACGAAATGTTGGATGTTGTTATTGTTAATGGAAAAGCAAGAGGAATTATTGCACGCGATTTAATTACCGGCGAAATTGAACGTCATTCTGCCCACGCAGTTGTTATAGCAACCGGAGGTTATGGGAACGTTTATTTCTTATCAACCAATGCTATGGGTTCAAATGCAACCGCTGCCTGGAAAATTCATAAAAAAGGAGCGTTTTTTGCAAATCCTTGTTTCACGCAAATTCATCCAACCTGTATCCCGCGATCAGGAGATTATCAATCAAAATTAACATTGATGTCTGAATCATTGCGTAATGATGGTCGAATTTGGGTTCCTGCAAAATTAGAAGATGCGAAAGCAATTCAACAAAAGAAATTAAAACCAATTCAAATTGCTGAAGAAAACAGAGATTATTTCTTAGAAAGAAGATATCCTGCATTTGGAAACTTGGTGCCTCGTGATGTGGCTTCAAGAGCCGCAAAAGAACGTTGTGATGCTGGTTTTGGCGTAAATGCAACAGGTGAAGCGGTTTATTTAGATTTTGCGGCAGCTATAAAACGTTATGGAACGGAACAAGCTAAAATGCACGGAATTCACAATGCCACAATAGAAAAAATAACACAATTAGGAGAAGCTGTTATTGAAGAAAAATATGGAAACCTATTCCAAATGTATGAGAAAATCATTGATGAAAATCCTTACAAAACGCCAATGATGATTTATCCTGCAACACATTATACAATGGGCGGTGTTTGGGTTGATTATAATTTAATGACTACTGTTCCGGGCTTGTACTGCATTGGTGAAGCAAACTTCTCTGATCACGGTGCAAACAGATTGGGTGCTTCTGCTTTGATGCAAGGATTGGCCGATGGATATTTTGTAT
>JAAFHC010000184.1 GCA_010906935.1 Gelidibacter sp. | reverse complement strand
CCTATTTCATTTAATTATTTGGGCATTCCCGCTTAAAAAAGCGGTCGGGCTTTTCGTTACAATCTTTTTCGGCGAAAAGCCAAAAAAGTATTTTCTCTGCAATCCCTAATGCATTTTAACAAATTGGCATCTTAAAATCAGCCAATCAGTTTTAAATAATCGGTTTCTGAAATAATTGGAACACCCAAATCTTCTGCTTTTTCACGTTTGCTCGGGCCCATATTTTCGCCTGCAACAACATAATCCGTTTTCTTAGAAATTGCACTTGCCACTTTGCCTCCATTGTCTTCAATGGATTTTTTTAAATCGTTTCTTTCAAAATGAGTGAACACACCCGATACTACAAAAGTTTTTCCTGATAAAATACTCGTTTTACCAACTTGAGATTCGGCAGTTACTTCCAATTGCACACCGTATGTTTTTAATCGGTCTATCAACTCAATATTAATAGGATTGGCTGAAAAATTAATGATGCTTTTGGCAATAATATCACCAATCTCATCCACAGAAATTAATTCTTCAAAAGAAGCTTTCAGCAAATTATCAATAGATTTAAAATGCTTCGCCAACTTCTTGGCCACGGTTTCTCCAACAAACCTAATTCCCAAGGCAAACAATACTTTTTCAAAAGGAACTTCTTTAGATTTTTCAATACCAGCAATGATATTTTGGGCTGATTTTTCAGCCATTCGTTCCAAAGGAATAATTTGTTCTTCCCTTAATTCGTATAAATCGGCATAATTCCGAACCAATCCTTGTTTAAATAACAGTTGAATCGTCTCCGCTCCCAATCCGTCAATATTCATTGCTTTTCTGCTTATAAAATGCTGTATTCGACCAGTAATTTGGGTTGGACAACCATATTCATTCGGACAAAAATGTTTCGCGTCGCCATCTGCCCTAACCAGCTCGGTATTACAATCCGGACAATGCGTAATGTATTTTGTAGGTTTCGAATCTTTAGGTCTTTTGCCAAAATCTACCCCAACAATTTTAGGAATAATTTCTCCGCCTTTTTCCACATAAACCGTGTCTCCCACCCTAATATCCAATTTCTCAATTTGATCTGCATTGTGCAACGACGCTCTTTTTACGATGGTTCCCGCCAATTGAACCGGTGCTAAATTCGCAACTGGCGTTATGGCGCCTGTTCGTCCAACCTGATAAGTGATTTCATTTAAAATGGAACTTTCCTGTTCTGCTTTATATTTGTAGGCAATAGCCCATCTTGGTGATTTTGCGGTATAACCCAATTCATCTTGCTGGGCCAAACTGTTCACTTTTATCACCACGCCATCCGTTTCATAAGGCAATTTGTAACGTTTTATGTCCCAATTTTCAATAAATGAAAAAACCTCATCTATAGTTGCACAAATTTTGTTGGTGTCAGGAATTTTAAAACCCAATTTTCGGGCCATTTCCAAGGCTTCAAAATGCGTTTTATTGGGATTTTTATTGGCAACTACGTGATACAACAAACAATCTAACGGTCGTTTGGCAACTTCTGCGCTGTCCTGCAATTTTAAACTGCCGCTAGCTGTATTTCTCGGATTGCTAAATGGTTCTAACCCAATATCAATTCGGTCTTCATTCATTTTATTGAATCCGTCTAGCGGTAAGATTATTTCGCCCCTAATTTCAAAATCATCGATTAAGGTTTCTTTTAAAACCAACGGAATTGAACGTATTGTTTTAATATTGGCCGTTACATCATCTCCCTGATATCCATCACCACGTGTAACTGCGCTCTGCAAAATCCCATTGCTGTAACTTAAATTAATGGAGGCGCCATCATATTTTAATTCGCATACATATTCCAAATCTTCGGCGCCAATAATTTTTTTAATCCGCTTTTCCCAATCCAAAATATCTTCTTTTGAATAGGAATTGTCCAAGGAATACATTCTATTTTTATGGGTAACAGTTTTAAAACTTTTAATGATTTCGCCCCCTACTCTTTTAGTTGGTGAATTCACGTCAAAAAATTGGGGATATTCAGCTTCCAGCTTTTCCAATTCCTTCAATTTAAAATCAAAATCGAAATCGGAAATGGTTGGTTTGTCCAGCACGTAATAATTGTAATTGTGCTGATTTAATTCCTCTTTGAGTTGCTTTATTTTAAGTGCAATATTTTCGGACATATTCATTAATTTCTTGGCTAAATTAATCATATTTTTTGATTTTAAAAGGTTATAAAAACTTTCCGGCAATTCAACTTTTAGTCGTTTTTGTCTGTAACTATAGTTACTTACAACAATGATAATTATCATAAATCGCCTTAGGCTACTTAAGTAACTTTACAAAACATTAAAAGCAATTTTAGAATAGTAAAAAACAAATAGTTAAATTAAACCACTACAAATGAAAAACTTAGTAATATTAGGCGCAGGCACCTCGGGCACTATGATGGCCAACCACCTTAGGCCAAAACTATATCTTAATAAATGGAATATTACCATAGTCGATCAATTCAAAACGCATTATTATCAACCGGGATTTTTATTTCTCCCTTTTGATATTTATAATGAAGATCAAGTAAAAAAAGTTGGTAAAAAATTTATTCCAAAGGATGTAAAATATATTCAGAAAAAAATAGAGAAAATCATTCCTGAAGAAAATAAGGTTGAATTAGAAGGTGAAACTTTAAATTATGATGTTTTAATTATTGCAACAGGATGTAAAATTGCTCCAGAAGAAACCACTGGATTAATTGGACCACTTTGGAAAAAAGACATCTTCGACTTTTATACCTATGAAGGTTCTTTGGCTTTAAGAGATAAATTAAGAGATTGGCAAGGTGGAAAATTAGTGGTTCATATTACCGAAATGCCTATTAAATGCCCCGTTGCACCTTTAGAGTTTGCGTTTTTAGCAGATGATTATTTCCGTAAAAAAGGAATGAGAGATAAAGTTGATATTACCTATGTTACTCCTCTTTCAGGAGCATTTACAAAACCGACTTGTACAACAGCTTTAAATTATCTTTTAAAAGAAAAAGATATAAAAATTGAAATAGATTTTGCTGTTGAAAGTATTGATAACGACACCAAAGAAATTGTTGATTATGCAGACAGAAGAATCCCTTTTGATTTATTGGTAACCATACCAACAAATATGGGAGATGAAGTTATCGGAAAATCGGGATTAGGAGACGATTTAAATTTTATACCAACGCACCATAATACATTACAATCTTTAGCTCACGAAAATATTTTTGTAATTGGTGATGCCACCAACGTGCCAGCATCTAAAGCAGGTTCAGTTGCTCATTTTGCTGCAGAAACTTTAACAGATAACATCCTTTTATATATTGATGGGTATCCATTGAAAAATGAATTTGACGGGCATGCTAACTGTTTTATTGAAACTGGAAACAATAAAGCGTTACTTATCGATTTTAATTATGTAACAGAACCAGTTCATGGAAATTTTCCTTTCGCAAAATTTGGCCCTCTTAAACTACTAAAAGAAAGTATTTTCAACCATTGGGGAAAATTAGCTTTCCGTTGGATATACTGGAATATGCTTTTAAAAGGAATTGCAATACCTTTTGTATCAAGAAATATGAGTTTTAAAGGAAAAGTTTTTGATATAAAACCAAATACTAAATAAATAAACAAATAAAATAATAATAAAAAACTAATAATTATGTCAGTAAAAACTATAGCAGGAGCACAAGTAAACGTTTCAGAAGACGGTTACTTAGAGGATATGAATCAATGGAATGAAGCAATTGCAAAAGAAATTGCAAGTGAAATAGGAATTGAATTAACACCTAAACATTTTGAAGTTTTAAACTTTTTACGTGAAAAAACAGTTGCTAAAGAAAATTTAACAATTAGAGGAGTTGGGAAATCAGGTATTGTTGATATTAAAGAATTATACGTTTTATTCCCAAAAGGACCTTTAAAGTTCTCATCAAAAATTGCGGGAATTCCAAAACCAACAAGCTGTATTTAAGCACTTTAAATAGATATTTATAATAATTTTAAAAAATAATATATGAGTACAGAGAAAAAACCTTTAGAAAAAGTTTGCTTAATATGTGCTAAAGGAAGTTTAGAAGATGTGTATGCTAGTTTAGTTATGGCAAATGGTGCTGTAATGGAAGGTATAGAAACCAACGTGTTTTTTACATTTTTCGGTTTAGATGGTATTACAAAAAAAGCAATGAATCATTTACATACTGCTACAACTGGAAACCCAGCTATGAGAATGCCTGGCGGGCTTCCATTTCCAACAATGCTTGGTGGATTGCCAGGTGTAGAATCGGCTGTTTCCAGTATGATGCGAAAACAAATGGAAGCTTTGGATATGCCTCCTGTAGATGAATTTTTAGAAATGATTACTGCTGGTGGAGGTAAAATTTACGCTTGTAAATTAGCAGTTGATATGTTTAAATTGAAAAAAGAAGATTTATC
>JAAFHC010000183.1 GCA_010906935.1 Gelidibacter sp. | reverse complement strand
CAACGGATCTTGCTGGATTAACTGATATTAAAACCGTAACGCTTACCGCCAAAGATATCACTCCACCTGTGTTGACTCCAGGTGCAAATCAGAATGTAAACCTTAACGGTTCTTGTTCAGTAACGATTCCTGATGTAAAAGGAACTGCTACCGATAATTGTACAGGAACTGTGATTACACAAAGTCCTGCTGTTGGTGCAACCCAAGCGGCAGTTCATAACGGAACCATAACCGTAACGGTAACTGCTACTGATGCTGCAGGAAATACCAATGCCAAAATTGTGGTTATTACAGCGAAAGATACAACGAACCCAGTTTTAACCGCTGGGGCTAATCAAACTGCCAATACCAATGCAGGGTTATGTACAGCTTCAGTAGCAGTAACCGATGCAGCTTTTTCTGATAACTGTACTGGAGCTACAATTGCTTATATCTTGAGTGGTGCTACTACAAAAACAATCACAGCAGGACAAGTAGGAACTTATATTTTCAATAAAGGGGTAACTGCCATTAACTATACTGTAACTGATGCGGCTGGACTTACAACAACAGGTTCAAAAACCGTAACAGTAACTGACACACAAGTTCCAACAATCCCAGTTTTATCAGATATAATAGCAGAATGCTCTGTAACAGTCACAGCACCAACCACAACAGACAATTGCGATGGTATAATTACGGGTACAACAGGTGTTAGTTTAACATTTGGTACCGTAGGAGAAGAGACAATATATTGGATTTTTACAGATGCATCAGGAAATTCGACGCTACCAGTTCCACAAAAAGTTATAATTACTGATACTGCTCCTGTGCCAGATCTTGGAACACTAGCAACTCAAACTATTACTGGCTGTCAAATTTTAAGTATTTCAGCTTTAGCAATTCCAACAGCTACAGACGTTTGTGATGGTACAATTCAAGGAACATTAAGTCCAGGATTCCAATTTCCATATTCATTTAATGGAACCGATACTATTGAATGGGAATTTATTGATAGTTATGGCAATATATCAACACAAACACAAGATATTACACTTATTCCGCAACCTGTTGATGGAGGAACTTTAATAGGGACTTTTCAGTCTACAGTTTTTTCAGATCAAATTGATATTTCCTCATGTGGTGAGGCAATTTCTATAGCATTGAATTTGGCAGGGGAAATAGGAGCTATTGTACAGTGGGAAAAATTTGCAGTTAATCATGGTGTTTGGGAGGTAATCACAAATACTAATGATAATTATACAGCAACGTTTGCAATAGGCGCATTGGAGTCTACCTATTACAGGGTTTTGGTTCAAGTAGGAACAACTTGTGCAGAGTATTCCAATATTTTCTATATTAGGGCACTACCTGCTGGAGCTGCTCCAACTGTTAAAAATTTAGATTTAATTTTAGATCCTAATAAAGTCTATTGTTTAGGAGATCCCGTAAATCTTCTTGCAACAAGTAATTATTTAGCAACTCAAGAGACAATTCCTGATTCATCAGGAGATTTTAATCAAGGGCAACTAAATACTCAAGATCCAAATGGTTGGCTAACTGATGGATTGCCTGGAGGTTTCACGGCTGGAGGAAGTGCAACCAAACCCCGAAATTGGTCAGGTAAAACCTGTAATAATCAAGCAAATGGCAGTATTATCTACTGTGGTGATGAGGGTAAATTTGCGATAGCATATGGAAATTATTATGAAAAAGATAAGAATGGCAAGCCAGTTTATGACGGAAATATACCAACAACGCTAGAAACGCCAATTATGGATTTATCAAATGCGGTATCAGCAAGTCTAGATTTTGATCAAGCTTATTATTTTTCAACTAATGATTATGCTATAATTGAAATATCAACTGATGGTGGAGCAACGTATTCAACACTTCGGTTAATGCATGCAGTGGGAAGTGGTATTATAAATTGGTACGATGTTACTAATGATATTTATAGTAGTAATGATAAGGGAACTTCATCTCCAACTGAATATAATTTTAATACAGACAATACATCTATTTCTCTTGCAGCTTACATAGGTGTAGGTTTTAGTAATGTTAGAATTAGATGGTCCTTTATAGGAACAAGCGATGATAGCGCTTGGGCTATGGATAATATTTTTGTTAATAAAGAGGTCTTTGTTGATACAGAATTAGAGTGGACAGATGGTATTGGAGATCCTAGTGAACCTCCAATTGCTACTGGTCAAACTGAGGTAGAGTATTCATTTGTTCCTGAGGCTCCAGGTCGTCATGAATATGGAGCAACAGCATTAATTAATGGTTGTAGAACTTATGATGCTGCTGGTACCGATTTAGTTGAAATAAATGTGACCTATTCTTATGCAGGTGAAAATAAAGTGTTTGCCAATGCAGAATGTGGACAAAACACTGTGCAGTTAAATGCATTCGATAATACAAAAACTTCTTCTCAAAATAATGATATTTATGAGGGGATAAATCCAAATGAAAGACCTTACCCTGAAAGTGATGATGATGGAACAGGAGAGGAAGGAGTATGGACCATTTCGCCAAGTCTGAGTAACAGTTGTGGAGCAGGTACATTATCAAATCCAACTGATCCAAATGCTATATTTACTGGGCAAGCTGGTATCTATGTCCTAACTTGGACTGTTAATGGATGTGGGAGTAACATTACAATAGAAATACAAGATTGTGATAAGGTTGATTTTGATGGTTCGGATGATTATGTCGATTTTGGTGAAAACAACTATGAATTAAATAATGATGCTTTTAGTATAGAGGTATGGGTGAAACCTGAATTATTAGGCGGAATACAAACAATATTTTCAAAAAGAGATGCAAATTACTCGGGTAATGCAAAAGGGTATGATTTAAGAATTGATAATTCTGGTGTTGTATCTTTTAATTGGGATAGAACTGGGACTATTGACTCCTCACCTTATAAGATTGATACGGCTAGATGGTATCATATATCTCTAACGCATTCAAGTTCTGGAGAATATAAATTATATGTTGATGGGGTATTAATTAAATTTGTTGGAGGTGGCTCTCCTGGTGTAAATAATTATAAAGCCATTTTGGGGGCAATGGATAATAGTGGATCAAGTAATCCATTAAACTTTTTTAATGGATGGATGGATGAGGTTAGAATATGGGATGTAGCACTTACGTCAGACCAGTTACACCAAATGATGAATCAGAAAATAATTTCAAGTCCTGATGTTACAGGAAAAGTTCAAGGGGAAATTATTCCTGTTGATATTCATGATTTGTCTTGGACTAATTTGAAAGGTTATTACCAAATGGAATCTTTAGGATGTGGTTATTTAAATTCAACCACAAATTTGATTAATGGAAAACTTAGAAATATAACTTCTGCTCAAGACGAATCGGCTCCACTACCTTATATTTCAGATAAAGATGGGTTATGGGGTACAAATACAACATGGAAGTATCTTGGTGTGGCACCAAATTGGAATTCTGCGCTTTGGCTTCCACCAAATAGTATTGGCGTAAATGGAACAACGCCAATAGATTGGAATATTGTAAGAATTTCACACAATATCAATTCAGGAAATAGGGACATTACCTTATTGGGATTATTATCGGAATCAGGAGAATTAACAATGGATGGTGTTACTACGATGGATGGATCTATTAATTCAGGAACAGGCACAGGACAAGGCTTATGGATTACGCATTATCTAAAATTAAATGGTGTTATTGATTTACAGGGAGAATCACAATTAATCCAAAAACGTTATTTGGCAACCCAATTTAGCGAAAGTGTTTTTGATGCAGCCAGTTCAGGTTATCTGGAACGAGACCAACAAGGCAAAAAGAATAGTTTCAATTATAATTATTGGTCGTCACCGGTTACACTTCAAGGTGCCGCAAACAATGCACCATTCAAAATTCTTAATGTTTTAAGGGATGGTACAGGTAGTGACGGCACTGGTGCACCTGCTTATCCAAAAACTATAAATTTTGTTGATGGAGCTTATTCTGCAGATACTGCACCAGCTTCAATTCCAATAAAAATAACCAGCAGATGGATTTGGACTTATAAGGCGAATGTAAGTGCTGATCCTTTGGCTAATTATTATCAGTGGGTTAACGTTGGGTATTGGGGTAATATTAATGTGGGAGACGGATTTACCATGAAAGGAACCGGTGGTGCTGCTGCAATAAATGTATTGCAAAACTATGTTTTTAAGGGGAAACCGAATTCAGGGGATATTCAAACCACACAATTGAATCCTGGTCAAATTTATTTAATAGGGAATCCGTATCCTTCTGCTTTAGATGCAAATGAATTTATTCTTGATAATTTGGCTGGTAGACGTGCTGGTAACGTATTTAATGGAGCACTTTATTTTTGGGATCATTTTGGTTTATCCAATAATCATTTGTTGGCTCAGTATGAGGGTGGTTATGCAACGTATAACTTAATGGGCGGTGTTAAGGCCATAGCTAATGTTCCATTAACCTCACAAACAAACGTTCAAGGTTCAAAAATACCTGAACGCTTTATTCCTGTGGGACAAGGATTTTTTGTGGAGGCAACGCTACCAATGTTGTCGGGTTCAGGAACTATAACCCCTGGAAATTTATATTTTAAAAACAGTCAACGGGTATTTCAACGTGAGGTTCTCCCTACTGGACCAGCAAATAACGGATCTGTATTCATGAAATCAGCAACGTCCAAAAAATCAACAACTCAGGAAACACAAGAAACGAATGCCGACTTGAGGCCAAAAGTGAGGTTGCAATTTGATTCTCCATTGGGGTATCGCCGTCCGTTATTGGTTGGTATGGATGAAAATACTTCAAATCAATTTGATATTGGCTATGACGCCCCGTTGAATGAAAGCAATAAGGAAGACATGTTTTGGCAACTTGGCAAAGGCAAGTTGGTGATTCAGGGGGTTAATAATTTTAATGAAGATCAGGAATTGCCAATGGGACTTAAAATTTCAAAAGCCGGTTTGGCAAACATTAAAATAGAGAAACTTGAAAATATGGATGATAACTTAAGCTTATTTATAAAAGATAAATTTACAGGAAAAACGCATAATATTTCCCAAAAACCTTTTGAAATAATGTTAGAACCGGGGGAATATTTAGACCGGTTTGCCTTAGTGTTTAAAATTTTCAAATTGGTGGAAAATGATGTTACCTCAGGCGTATTGGTAGTGGAACCACTTATTGAGGATAATAATTATTATGTATTCATGAACAACACCATTGCAGAATTGCAAATTAAAAACAATGGCACAGATGAAATACGAAGCGTAGCCCTTTACAATAATTTAGGTCAAACCATGAATACCTGGAATGCAGATCTTAACAGAAGGATTATTTCATTGCCTGTAAAATTGGCAACCGGCGTTTATATTGTTCAAATAAACACCATAAATGGCACTGTGAATAGAAAAATTATAATTGAATAAGCAGTAAAATAAAGGCAGGTGAAATGAGTAGAAAACAGTCATTAATTTAATAAACCCACTAAATCATAAGAATAAAGTAATACCAATACCCCCGAACATTTCTGTTACAATTCCAAGAGGGATTTTTATATGAAAGAAATATAAAAAATTATGAGAAAAAAAATGGTGACATATTTGTGCTATGTGGTAATGATGTTATCAAGCATTTCAGCCTTTTCGTTGGGCGATGGACCGCCATCGCCAAAACCTGGTGTATCACCGCCAGGCGTACCAATAGACGGCGGTATTTCATTCCTCTTAATTTTGGGTGCAGTTTATGGGGTTTATGTATTGAAGAAAAATAAAAAGTCTTTATTAAAAGGTTAAGATGTTGTTTAATCGTTTAATTGTAACCTTCTTCTACGTACATCTTTCAGCTTTCAGCTTTCAGCTTTGAACTTTGAGCCTTCAGCCTTCACCTTTGAGCTTTCACCTTTGAGCTTTCAGCTTTGAGCTTTCAGCTTTGAGCTTTGAACTTTGAGCCTTCACCTTTCAGCCTTCAGCCTTTCCGGTAGGTAAGTAAATAGCCACTCTTTTTCACTTGCATCATCACTTTCTTCAATCAGTTTAAACCCGTTTTTTTCATAAAAATATTTTAGCCATGCCTCTTCAATAGTGAGCCAATATTTTTGGTTTGGATCTTGGTTTTTCAACAAAGTCAACCATTGTGAAGCCAGTTGCTGATTTCTTTTGTCTAACGGAACCCAAATAAAACCGATATACAAATAGCCTTCAGAAAATAAATATTGTAGCAATCGCTCAAAATCACTCATATCGGGAAGACTTTTAGAAAAAACGAGACCGCCCGCAACCACTTCATCATCTTCTTTTAGAATGTAAATTTTTGCAACTTCCTTGTAGCTTTTCCAATACGGAACAATGAGGTCTTGCCAATCTTCAGGCAACATATTAAAAAACTGTTCAGGATTATTGGTGGCGTCGCTAAATTGAATATTCATGATTTTAAAAAGTTCTTAATTAATCAGTTTTGTAATCAACAATCTATGTACGGTAATCAATTTGCTGTCTATTTTAAACGAAAGGCTAGCGAGGTGTTACGCAAAATTCTTTATAATTGCTATTTACACATTGCGTTCTTTGCCTATTTTTTTTGCGGCCTTTGCGGTTAGTTTAATTGGTATAAGTTATTGAAATCCTATATTTCATCTTTAATTTGGTTGTGAAAGATCAAAGAACAATTATTATAAAAGTCCCCAAGACATCAACTTGTCAGAATCTTCCAACCAGCGGTCGCCAATATCTGTTCTGTAATAGCAGTTATTTACAATGAGATTTCCAATACGATTATACATCATTTTTTGGGCATCTCTCATAGTGATTCCGGTTCCCGTAACCAATACCGCAATGCCGGTATCGGCGGTTATAAGCCACTCTTCATTTACTTTTTTCAAATGCATAGGGTGAATTCCTTCTTTCATTTCTTTTTTGAAAATAACTACGGAATCCTTGGAAAACAGGTTGAAGGTTTTTTTGTCATCAAAAGGAAATGGAGGAACTACCACAAAAGCCCCTATTTGAAATCCTTTTTTCACATTGATGGTGAAATTTTCACCGTTTGCTATTTTATAAAGCATATTTCCGAAAGGTTCATGAACACCGGCCCGTTGTATAAATATTTGCGGAAACCCAAAGCGTGAGGTAAATTCTAAAGGATAAATGCCATTTCCGTTTACAATGCAATTGATATCGATATGGCCTCTAAAATTTTTTTTGGCCAATGTGGGTTCAAATTTTTTCAAGGTCGAATCAAATATGGGGGAATCTTTTACCCAAAACATGCTGCTTCCCATTTCTCCGGTGGAAACGCCCAATTCTTTTGGGAAAAGCTTTTTATGTTCAAAAGTAATATTTAGTGGATAAATAAATTCAGTGCCATTAAAAAAAGCGGATACCGAAATTTCAACGCCTTTTACTTTTCGCTGCAATTGAAAAGTACCAAAATCATTTCCCCACGACTTTTCATAGGCTTTTAAAATGCGTACAACATCTAAACCCTCGTCATCATTTCCAACAAAAAGCAGTTGTTTAAATTCCTGTGTTTCTCCGCTGGGTTTAATAACGTAAGCATCAGGATTTTCCTGAACATACTTTATGGCGTCCTTAAAATTGAAAAACTCTTTCCAAGGCAAGGTTTTCACTTTATGTTTTTTAAGTTCATCCTGGCCAAAATTTCGGTCAAGCTCTAAATTATCGGTATATGTTGATCCGCCAAAAACTATTTTTCCGGCAGCGCGCAACTCAGCACATACTTTTCCATAGCCGGTATAATCAAAAATAATAACATCGGCCCAATCCACATGCTTTTTCCAGTCCAACACTTTTTTTACAAAACCATAACCAATTTCTCTGTAAGACTTTTCTTCAACATATAATTTAACATCATTTCCTTCTAACTGGGTTGCGTAGGCAATATCTAAAGATTCGCCCCAACGCGAAATAAACAAGAAATTTCTTTTAACAGTCCCGTTTGCTTTTGAATTTGATAAAACTTCTTTCAAAGGCTTAATTATTTTACTCATTATTACGATGATAATTTCTTTAAAAATATTTTAATTTAATTATTGCAGCCACTTAATTTAATCTTTAAAAATCATTCTATCATCACCAAATCAACAATGATTGAGGCATAATATTCCTCTCCATATTCACCCTTTGTGGTTTCAACTTTGTAGGTGATGTTAAATTTTTTGCCAATAAAACTTTTTTTGGTGAGGTTATATTTTTCGCTGGCGGCAGCTTCTACGCCTTCAAAAAAGAAACTGTTGTCATTAAAGTCGGTAAAATAATAGAAACCTTCTTCGTGTCCAAAAAAAGTTGCTTTAATACTAAGGGTTTCTTGGTCTTTTG
>JAAFHC010000182.1 GCA_010906935.1 Gelidibacter sp. | reverse complement strand
TTATGAAATCATTAAAAATGTTAGTCGTTGCAGTATTTGCAACATTTGTATGTTCAAACGCCATTGCTCAAGAATCCAAAACAGTTGTCGAAAATGCTATTGGTTCAAATGACCATACTACTTTGGTAGCTGCAGTTAAAGCAGCCGATCTTGTAGAAACGTTATCTAGTAAAGGTCCGTTCACAGTTTTTGCTCCAACAAATCAAGCGTTTGCAAATTTACCAAAAGGAACAGTAGAAACATTATTACAACCAGAAAGCAAGTCAAAACTACAAGCCATTTTAACCTACCACGTTGTTGCTGGTAATTTAGATAGTAAATCAGTAGTAGCCGCTATCAAGGCAGGCAATGGGGAAGCAAGAGTTACAACAGTACAAGGTGGAATATTGGTTGCAAAATTAGACGGAAAAAACGTGATTCTTATCGACGAAAACGGAAATAAATCTACAATTACAGCTGTTGATATTTATTCTTCAAATGGCGTAATTCACGTTATTGATGCTGTTGTGCTACCAAAATAATTGTTTTTTTTATAAGTAAAATCCCGTGAATGCGGGATTTTTTATTTAAAGACGCTATATCTATAATATTCCAACTTATATTTATACCTATTTGCTACATTTATATTCCCATCTGACTTACATGTATGGCAAACCGAAAAATAAAGACAGAAGGAATAAAAAAACCGCAACTAAAAGAAAATTAGGGATTCAATTAACCACAGTTTGGAAATTTGGCGGATTTAAGCTAAATTTAATTTGGGTTTGTACTCGCAAAATCAGTGTTTAACTAAAAGGCTTTCTTTATCCACCAAATCACCAAACCCCAAAACGTCATGCGTCATGCGTTGGTGATAGTGCTATCATAAAAAAGTCAAATAGATATATATTTAAAATATAATTAAACAAAAAATTACGTATAACCAGAAACAAAACCATTTAATGTAATCAATAGAGTTTAGCATCAGACAGCATTAATAGTTATTTACAAATAAAATTGTATAAAGGACAATCAAGTGGAGCCTAGAAACCACTCAAAAAAACGGGGCGTAACTGAAAAGCCTAATGAGTAGGATTATAAAAATAAATAAAATGACAAATTACATCCAATTAGCGCAAATTATTATAGCAGCATCAGTTGCTTATGTTTGGATTTTTCGATTTGATAATATCATCAAAGAATTTAAACACTTCGGATTAAGTGATTTAACGCGAAATTTTGTAGGTACAGCAAAAATAGCGCTGGCCACGTTATTAATCGTGGGTATTTGGTATCCAATATTAGTAACAATTCCTTCTGTTCTTATGGGCTTACTAATGATAGCTGCTCAATATTTTCATTTCAAAATAAAAAACCCTTTCATTAAACATTTGCCCTCATTAGTACTTTTGATTTTATGTATTTTTTTGACATTAGCTTCATTGGACATAATTTAAATATGAATTATTTATTTATTATTTGTGTTTTAATATCAAGCTTCTCTTTCCTATCATATGCTGTTTCATATTTTATAACACCTCATATGAAAAGTGAATTTAAACGCTTTAAATTAGAGAAATTAGGCTTCCTTACAATCGTTTTAGAAATTTTGGGTGCTTGTGGTCTTTTAGTAGGTTTATTTTTTAAACCTATTTTATTAATCTCTTCTGGAGGGCTTGCCATATTAATGTTACTAGGTTTAGTGATAAGATTAAAAATGAAAGATAGTCTCTTTGTTTCTTTGCCGGCACTATTTTATATGGGTTTAAATGCATCTATTTTTTATTTGGCAATTAAATTTTAAAATAATTAAAACTACACAACGCAAATAGCTAAAAACTTAAATGACTTTAGAAATGCTAAATAAAATTATTAATTTCACAACTAATTAAAAATAAAAAATATGTTTAAAAAATTTACAACCGCAGACAAACTTCTATTTGTTGCTGCTTTATTATCGTTAATATTTTCTGAAGTACTTTATTTTTATGAAGAAAAAGCAGACGCAATTTTTATTGGATTATGGGTTCCTTCAATATTAGCATTTGGAATTTATTTAAAACTAATTAATAATACTAATAATAAAAATGACTGAGATTATACCATATTTTGCCGGACTCATAACGCTGCTTTTTGGTTTTGGTTTTGCTTTAGCAATTACGCAAACAAACAAAAAAGGTAATTAGCATTATTTATTTGCCTACGAAGCACTTTGAACTAAATCGACTATTTTGTAGTTTATTTATTAATCATTTGTGATGTTAAATTATGATGTTCTATAATTTAACACCCTGCAAATAAAACACCGAACTGCCAAAAGGGCCTTTGGAAAAAAAGTGGGTTAGTACTTAAATGAAGTTTTTTTCGTCAGCTGACGGATTCATTGCTGGCAGATCTCACTGCTGCGGGACTTCGAAATCCCCTTCTTCAGTAAGCCAGCAAACGTTAATCTTTATTTAAATAACATTCAACAAAACCAATAATCGAATTCTTAAATACCAACCACTTAAATTTAATTCAACAAAGTTTGGTATTGCTGATTTACAAGATAAGGGTTTGGAACTTCTAAATTTTTATATGAAAGAAACCGCGCATTCTGCTTGTTGTAAATGTTTGCTATTCTTTGAATGATTGCTACAGCTTCTACTTTAGGAATTTCAGTAAAATTTACCAAATCATTTTTAAGTTTGTGGACATTATAAATATCGGCATTTTCTAAATAAGACATAAAAGGATCATATTTAGTAAACTCTTTGCTAAGTTCACGCAGCTTATCAGAAATAGGCGTAATTGAACTAAAACTGTTGTTGCTTAAAATAATAATGGTGATTTCGTCGGCTTTGTAACTTCTTAAAGTTGTGCTAAACCCATTCCAAACGCCATTATGATAAACCAATTCACTGTCAATTTCCTGCTTAAGACGAAAACCAAATCCATAAGGCACTATTTTGCCACTGTTGGTTTTTCCCGGAAGGTATGCCTGTGCTAAAATGGGTTTATTTAAAATGGTATTCATTTCTAAAGATTGGTTCCACTTAAATAAATCACTTACGGTAGAATACACTCCTTTATCCCCTACAACGCCATCATTAATTGAAAATGGAATGGCGATATACGACTTTCCATACTTCCTAAAACCAATCAATTCATCATTTTTGGTCTTTTCATTTGGATTATGAACATAGGTATGCGCTAAATTTAAAGGCTTAAAAAATCGATTATCAAGAAAATCAGCCAAACTTTGGTTGCTTACTTTTGAAACAATGGAAGCCAATATAAAATAACCCGTATTGCTATAATCAAATCGGTCGCCCGGTTTAAAATAAGGCAGCATTTTAACTTTATTCATTAAATCTAACATGGCAGTATTGTCTGGCGGCAATTTACTTTTCCAGTTGTGTTCAGCCGCATACATATAGTTTGGAAGTCCGGATGTATGGTTTAACAAATGACGAATTTTGATATTTTTGTAGGGGAAATCGGTTAAATATTTTGAAGCAAAATCATCTAAATCCAGTTTACCTTCTTGGTACAACAACAAAATTGCCGCAGCGGTAAACTGTTTAGAAACAGATGCGAGTTGGTAAGTGCTTGTGCTTTCAATAGGATCTTTTTGCCGTAAATCTTTATGCCCAACATGTTCTTCAAACAATATTTTTCCGTTTTTAGCCACTAAAATACTGCCGTTAAATCCGTACGCTCGGCTTAACTGGCTTGTGTAATTATGGATTTTCTCTAATGGAACCTTGTATGCTGCCATTAAAATTGAATGCGCCAATTCATTTTGTGAGCGTTTGTTTGAAGTTAAATCATTGGAATTATGCGAATAGCCTAACTTGTTAAAACGATTGAATTGGGAATCTCTGTCAGCGCTATTTGTTACAACGAAAAAAAACATGGACACAAATAACAAAACGTAAATTAGATAGGGTTTATTCATTCTTGGCTTCTTTCTCTTATTTAATTAAATGAAAATTATATTCATCAATTACCAATTTTTAAACGCTCTTTTTTGGCATTTATTGGGCTTAGACACTCATTAAACAAAATAAACTTTACAATTATACAAAAAATATTTAATAGCTACCCAAATAATTCAGTTAAATGGCTTTTTATTGCTTCAGGATTGATTTGGATTGACTTTTAAACAAACAAAGCTTGCAACTGATATATCATTTTACAATTAAAAATTGAAGCGTCATTTTTATGCAATAAGTCTCGTAAAACGAGAACATAAATTGCCAAATATTCCTATTTTACTCGACAAGCCGATGGGTGTTAATGCTACCGAAGTTTATTTTAAATACAGAAAACTGCATAAATTATCGGATGAAGATATTAAAAATATGCTGTCAACTGTCCATTTGATTTCGGAAATTAATGCTTCTAAAATAATAATAATTGTCAATAATAAAGACCCTAAAATTGTTTTGGCCGATAGCGGAATGATAACTGGTGGAAGGGTGTTGCATTATTTGAATAATCTTATTATTGATGAAAAAAAACAGCGTTTTAATCGTCGGATATCAAGCAGAAGGAACCCGAGGAAGAGCGTTGCTTGCTGGTGATACAGAAATCAAGTTTTTTGGCGAATACCATCAAGTAAAAGCTGAAATTTTTAAGATCAATGAATTTTCGGGTCATGCCGATCAAAGTGAATTGTTAGGTTGGCTGAAACATTTTAAGGATCCGCCAACACTCACCCTCATCAACCACGGTGAGCCACACCAAAGTCAGGCTTTTAAAACTAAAATTAAAACCGATTTAAATTAGAATTGTACCGTTGCTAAACTGAATAATGAGTATTATTTGGATTAAAATAAGATTCAACATTAATAATATGCTACAATTTATGAAATGAAAAAAACTTGACGTGAAAATTAATTAAACCAAATAGTAAAATATTTAATTTTCGCCAAATCGGGTATTTGATCTATAGCCACTTCTGCCCTGCTAAAACTGTTCATTCCCATT
>JAAFHC010000181.1 GCA_010906935.1 Gelidibacter sp. | reverse complement strand
GTAATGTTTACACTGCAAATTTAAGGCTTTAACGTGTTTAACTTGTTAAAAGATAGTTAATTAAATGTAAACAAATTCACAAAGTTTTTTACATAAACCCACCACTTCCTTGCGTTTCATTGTTGTCTCTAGTTTTACGATTTCTGGCGCTATTTTTTCCTCCGCCAAATTTGTACATAAATCCAACATAGGCTGTTCTGCTTTCCCAGTTAAACTGTCCGGATTGCGGATAAGGATTTTCTGATTCAAATTTGAATTTCATTCCCTCAAAAATATCGTTAACCCTTAAACTAATAGTTCCTTTTCCGTCAAGTACATTTAAACTGGCACCTGTATTTATCATCCACATTGGGTCTGTTTTAAACTGAATTGATTCTCCACCGCCTCGGTACATACCAAACAATTGAAAACGAAGATTTTTGGTGGCCGTAAAATTGTTATTTATCCTAAAATTCATGGAGTTGTTGGTAACTTCAAGTTGATCTCCGTTGGCAATTCCACTTTCTTTTTGCGTGTATAAATCGAAACTTGCGTTCACTTTCCACCAATTTGCTAATTTGTGATTGCTAGATAATTCAATACCATATCTGTTGTTGCTGTCGGTGTTTGTGTAGGACATTTCCACTTTGTCTTCATCCAAAGGATCAGCATTTAGGATTCTAGTAATGTTATCGTTCACCCTTCTGAAGAATGTTCCGAAAGTAACGGAACCATCTTTGTATTGACGCGTATAATTCAATTCGTAGGAATTTGTGAATTGTGGTTTTAGATTCGGATTTCCCACTGAAGTAACTGTTGGCGAACTCCACTCTCTAATCGGATTTACCTGGCCAATTGACGGACGGTCGACCCTGCGGCTATAACTTAACTGAAATTGGTTTTTTTCATTTGCATTGTAGGTAAAAAATGCGGAAGGATAAATAGTAAATATGTCATCTTTATAAGTTGCAGTTTCTGTGTTTTTCACAAAAGTGCCGTTTATTTCATACTGCTCCAAACGTGCACCAAGTTGTACAGATAATTTGTTGAAAGATTGGTTGTAGTTTGCGTATCCCGAATAGATTTTTCGATCATATTCAAAGGAGGAATTGCCTTTTGGCATGGTTTCATACCAACCATTTCCATCATCGATTAAATTGCCATTGGTGTCGTAAACAAATTCATGTTGGTTGGTAACGTTATTATTTTTGGTATCCTCTATTCGTGCTTCCAAACCTAGTTCTAGCTTCGATTTTTCTGAAAGAGGGTTGGTGTAATCTAAATTAATCAGATTTGTTTTTCGGTTGTTTTCAACTTTATCATTGTAATTTGAAATAAGGTTATCGGGATTAATTGTTTCCTTATACATTGCGTTTTCCGGACTTTCGGAGTTTGAAAAACTGGCTTCCATTTCTAAATTATGCCCTTTTTTTTCAAAATTTAGGGTGTAATTAAAATTGTAGGCGGCAGAAGGATTGTTGCCTTTAACTATATTTAAACTGTTGCTATTCAAAATGTTGTTATAAAAAACCAAGGTGTTTCTATCCGATTGTCTATTTGACAGGTTTTGGGTTGTGTAGAACGAAATAGTGTTTTTATCATTCAAATAAACATCTGCACCCAATTTAAGCAATTGCGAAGTGCGGTTATCTTCGGTCAAAAAACGTTGAACGGCATTATTGTCATATCTGATAATTTTTCCTCGATTTTCACTTTTCCCGTCGTTCACTCCGTAATTTGAAAAGAAATTTACTTTTCCCGTTTTAAAATTCATATCCAATGAGCCGCTAAATCTGTTATTGATGCCAGAAGTTATTCCAGTGTTAACGGTTGCGTTAAATCCTAAATTTGAATTTTTGTTCAATACGATGTTGATAATGCCGCTCATCCCTTCCGGATTGTATTTTGCTGAAGGATTGGTGATTAGCTCAATGCTTTTAATAGATGTTGACGGAATTTGTTTGAGCAGTTGCGCCGTGTCAATATTTGAAGGTTTTCCGTCAACCAACACACGTACATTGTCGTTGCCTCTTAAGCTGATATTTCCGGTTTGGCTGTCGACTGAAACAGATTGAACGTTGTTTAGCAGCTCTGAAGCGGTTGCTCCGGCTGAGGTTAAATCCTTTCCGACATTAATCACTTTTCTGTCTATTTTTTGTGTCACTGTTGAAGTTTCTGCCACAACAAGTACTTCTTCCAATTGTGCTGCTTCTTCTTTTAAAGCAATGGTACCTAAATTAATGTTGGTGTTGGTTCTGGTAATGTTTATTCTTTTAGTTTCGGTTTTATATCCAATAAACTGAATTTCAACATTGTTTTCACCCTCAGGAATTTGTTTGATGGAAAAATTCCCATTCGCATCGGTTATACCCCCAGTGGTATATTTCTTGCTGGCATCTTTAACAACAATGCTCACATAAGGCATAGCCTGTTTTGTTGTTTCATCAATCACTTTTCCGGTAATTACGCCGGTTTTTGGATTGTCATTTGCAGGAAGCTGCGCTGTAACAGTCAATGAAATGAGCAGACTGCATAATAGAAGTGTTTTTTTCATTTTTAGTAAGTAGTAATTAGTAGTAGTAAGTTGTGTTATTTAGTATTTAAAATTTCAATTCGGTAATGTTTATTTTTATATTTAAACCCTTTTTATTTTTAGTAGACTACAAACATTGAATTATGTTACACTTTTGTACAAACTTTTGCTAAATTTGGCAAATGATAAAAAAAACATTGGTTATTGGAGCTTCAACAAATCCGAACAGATATTCTTTTATGGCTATTCAGAAGTTAACCAATTACGGACATCCAGTCCTGGCGATTGGCAATAAAGTGGGGGAAGTGAATGGCATAAAAATTATCACAGAAAAGTTGATTTTTGAAAATATTGATACAGTAACACTTTATTTGAACAAAAAAAATCAGGAAAATTTTTATGACTATATTGTTGCTTTAAATCCAAAGCGGGTAATTTTTAATCCTGGAACCGAAAATGAGGAATTTCAAAATTCACTAACAAAACATCACATTGCTTTTGAAGAAGCGTGTACGTTGGTTTTATTAAGTACTGGACAATACTAATTTTAGGGTCTGTTATCTTTCCACAGAAGTGTTTTTTTAATTTTCCAACCAACTTTAAGGCGCTTTCTTTTTCATATTCTTCAATCTTAACGGGTAAAATTCCTTTATCAACATACTCATTTAAAAGAAAAAAAGGAATTTTATAATGGAGCAATTTGGTTTTATGAATAAATAAATGATATTCAAAAAATAAACCTCTTTAAATTAGATTTAAAGAGGTTTTATGATTCATTTTAAATAGGTTTATTTCTCAAAAGCGGTTGTAAAGAGATTACTTTTCAATCGTAACGCGTTACATGCTGCGATAGGAAATTAAACCATCAATCAATTAAACCATTAATTATAGTGAGTCTAAAAACTTGTTCAATTCTTCTTTTGTTTTACCAAGTTTTACTTGAAGCTTACCAAGCATTTCGTCTCTTTGGCCTTCTTCATACATAAGGTCATTGTCTGTTAAATCTGCAAATTTTTGTTTTAGTTTGGCTTTCTGGATATTCCATTTTCCTTTTGCTTCTGTTGTGTTCATTATTTTAGATTTTACCTGTGAATGTGTTTTCACATTACAAAGATATTTGTATTAATAACGAATGACCTTACATAATTTCTGAAATTGTTTATATGATTCACACATTTTGATACTTTGTTTAAAAGGTATTTATTCTAAATTAATATAGGTGTACAAACCATATAAAACCAGCAAAACGGTAACAATAATTAAATTGAGCATATACACCAAACTGCTTTTGAAAAAGGAAACCAGATGAGATTCTGCATAAAAGCGACGATGCGCCGGAAAGAAATAGAACACCATCCAAAAAATACCGAATGATTGAACAATTATATTGACCCAGCCTAAAATAGGAGAATCAGACAAAGCAAAAAGTTTGTCTATGAAAAACAACAATAATATCATTAACAACAAAAACGAAAAATAATGCAGGGTAAAAATACCGGAATCATAAAAATACCACCTTTTTTTATCGTGAAAAAGCCATAAGAAAAACGTGAATACCGGCATATAAATAAACAATACCTTGGGCATATTAAGGACAAAGGATTTGCCAAACTTGTCAATTATTTCTTTGTTTGTATTTTCTTCTTTAACGGCAAGCCACTTTTTTAGAAACCAATATTCTGTTTTGCCTAATTTTTCTTTTTCTGCACTGTGTTTTTGTATCCAAGCTAACTGTCTGGTTCCTTTGTAGCCAAAATCAGTAATTTTTTCTGGATTAATTTCTTTTGTGTCCTTCAATATTTCTTTAAGCGTGTCATTCTTATCCTTGGAAATTATGCCAATTTTGGTCAGTACGTCTACGCCTTTTTCATCAATCTTCAAAGAATCTTCAAAGAATCTAGTTTGGGAACAACTTGTTCAACTTTATTTTTAACTTTGGTTACTGCGGTTTTTGCATCATCAGCAGGAAATAAAGAAATGAGCAAAAAAGTGACAAAACTGGTAAAAATATACAACCGAAAAGGCGGTAAAAAAGACACGCGTTGTCCCGATGTATAGGCTCTTGTGACTGCAGCCGGTTTAAAGAGTAAATAGATAATTGTTTTCCAAAACTTTTTGTCGTAATGCGTTAAGTCTTCAAAGAAATGAGTGAATAAATGATAAAAAGTGATGCGGATCTCCGTGTTTTCCTGCCCGCAGTTTGGGCAAAAGCGCTCTTCAACCACATGTTTGCAGTTGAGGCAGTCAGTCTCAAATCTTAATCTGTTTTTTGCCATTTAGTAATTTTTAATGCAAGCAATTACACTGAAATGGAAGATTTTACCAGCGTAATCAATTCAAGACAAATCTACTGATAACTATTTGGTTTCAGCAAATTTTATGATGGCTGCATTAAACTTATCCGTTTCCTCCAAAAACAAACTATGGCCACTTTTTTCAAAAGCGATGAGTTGTGAATCGGATATTCCTGCTAACATCTGTTCAGCCAAATCAAAGGAGCATATTTTGTCTTTTTTGCCATGCAAAATCAATGTTGGAATTTTAATTTTCTTCATATCAGGTCTTAGGTCTGTATCGCGTAGCGCTATCAAACATTCGGCTGTTGCATGTGAAGAGGCGCTTAAACCAATCATACTTAGCCAATTACCAATTCCTTCGTTTAAGGAAGTTTCCGTAGCCGAAAAGATTTTTGCAAAATTGGAAAGTAGTGCTGGACGGTCTTTATAGTTCAATGCAATTAAATCGTCAACGGCACTTAAAGGGAGATTGTACTTAAAATCATCGCGTTGCGTCCATATTGGCGCTGCTGCTCCAGCCAAAACCAATTTGGAAACATGTTCACCATAATATTTTGAGACAAAACGAATTGCAATGGCACCACCCATAGAAAATCCAACTAAAACAGCATCTTGTATGTCCAGTTTGCTTAAAACTGTTTTAATATCTGCTGCGTGCACATCATAGTTATAAGCGCCATAAGGTTTACTTGACTTGCCAAAACCTCTTAACGAAATGCCAATTACTCGGAAATTTTTATTGATAAAATCGTTGTATTGGTATTCATACATTTCATCGCTTAATGGCCATCCGTGAATTAAAACAATAGGTTTGCCTTCGCCGGCATCAGTAATGTGTAGGCTTACATTTGGTGCTACTTCTATATATTCGGCTCTTGCTATGTCGGATTTTTGGTTTTTAAGTAATTTTTCCATTGTTTTAGTTTTTGTTGCGATTAAATTAAATAAGCCTATTTTTTGTTTTGTAATTTAGGAATGTTCCAATTTGTATTTGGTCAATATAGCGTTTAGTGAATCGTAATAATCATTTAAATTTTTAATCGTTATTTCTGGATTTTTTTCTGTGGGAACTGTTATTGGCATTTCATTCAAATATTCTATCAGTTCAGGATATTGCTCTTTAATGGTCATGGTAATCTTCAGAATTTTTGCGTTCAGTTTTTTTTCAAGTTCATCAAAAGGCTCATTTTTATTTAATTCTTGCCTTAGGTAAACCGACCGAATTTCTTTTTGGATCTTGGCCTTTTCTTGATTGTCTCCTGTTATTTTTTTCTGATTATTTTCCATTTTTTTAATTTGAAAACGTACTTTCAGCGATTTATTTACCTGTCAATAATTGGAATGCCATTTTTTTTATTAAAAATAAGCAATGTCAAACTCAGTATTCGGCTAATCACTCAGTGTTTTTTTAATAATTACGTTGGCGTCTGAGTGTGGTGTCGAGCGAAGATTTCAATTTATCAACAACGCCTTTTACTGCATTTTTATCTGAGTTTGCTTGATTTTAAAATTATTTTAAACGCTTTCTCTTTACTTTTTGCTTAGTAGCGAAATATTGCTGCAAGTCCAGTTTCAGAAGGCATTTTTTCAGAAGGCAGCACCATAACATTTCCTCCCATTTTTATGACCAACTCTCCCAGATCATCAAGCAGGTCGTCTACTTTTGGATTCGTTAAATCTCTATTTTGAATATTTCCAGTAACCAAATTTGTTAATTTATTTGGAATCATTCGGTCGGCTTCAATAATAAGGGTGTCAACCCTTCCTGCAACAGCCGCAACACCAATTTCCTTCATGTCATCACTGCCTTTTCCGTCTGCTTTTTCTTGGGTAAACTTTTCAACCAAAGTGTCAAGTTTTAGTAAATACTCTGGTTCCATAATACTCCAAGCCAAATCCGCTAATTTATCTATTGATACAGATTCCGGATTGATTTCAATTCCATTTGAAAGCAATAATGAATTTTTGCTGACCTTTTGAAAGAGATTGTGATGATTTGGTAGCGCAGCCAGAATAAGTGGCCAGCCTGTCGGCTTTGAATAATTTTCATAAATCGACTTTGAAACCGCACGAAAAAAACGTTCAGTATCATTGTCTTCTTCATCTTTTTTACCACCATGACCATGATGCATGCTTGAACTATTTCCGTCTGTTCCACCATAGGATGCAACCGTTGAATGTTTTTCGGTCAACTCATCTCCAAGCGCTTCTGTTATGGTTTCTGGAATATCCGAAAGGAGTTCTATCCTGACAAGTGAATGACGGTTGCCCTCAAAAAGCTGAATATCTTTAAGACCTAAACCTAATACATGATATCGGTTTGTGGATTGCAAATATTGTCGAAGCGGTTTGGTATGAAAACTGTCGGCTACCATAGCCAATTCCTTAACCGATTCTTGCAGCTTCACTGCTTTAAAATGTCCGGCAGCACTAAATATGGCCAATCCTTCTAAAGTTTGATTCCAAATTGTGGTATCGTTAAGAATTGCTTGAAAAGGTTCTAAACTTTTTTTAACTTCAACTGCGGTATATTTTTTCGATAAAGAAGCCTCTAATTCTTTAAGGAGGTTTTTAAAGCGGATTACATCCTGAAGTTTTTCCGGATGGCTTCTGTGCGTGGGCATATATAGTGAAATGCAAGGTGCTTGGTTTACGGCAAGTAACTCTTGAATTATTTCCTTGTTAAGTAATTCCATAATATTATATTTTTATGTATTGAACTGGTTTAAACCAGTTCATTATTATTTTTGCTGATAAATAGTATCAACAAACTTTTTAAGTTGGTTATTGAATTCTTCCGGGTTTTCAAGATTGCTTAAATGACCTGCGTTTGAAATAATTTGCAGGATTGAATTTGCCATTTTTTTATGCATTGCGCTTGCTGCTTCCGGAGGCGTAATTTTATCTTCTTGTCCAACCAATATCAGTACAGGCACTTTTATTTCTGCCATTTTGCTACAGGTTTCTTTTCGATTTGCCAATGCGCCCAAACTTTTGTAAAGTGATTCTTTAGATGTATTTACAATCATCTCTTTTACAGCTACAATTTCTTTTGAATTTGTTTTAAAAGATTCAGGCGCAAACAGATTTGGAAGTAAATCATTTGCCAATTTCTCCACCCCATTTTCCTTGATGCTTTCAATGGTTTTCATTCGTTTTTCTTTCGCTTCTGGCGCATCGGCTGCGCAATTTGTGTCGCTTAATATAAGCGCAGTAAAACGCTCAGGATGCTTTTCAATTGCATTTAAGGCAATGTAACCGCCCATGGATAAACCGCAAATTATTGTTTTTTCAATTTTCAAAGCATCCATAAAACTGAGTAAATCTTTCACAAAAAGATCAATTGAAAAATCAACGGTTCCTAATTCGGAATTTCCATGCCCGCGAATGTCATAGGTAATTACACGGTAATTATCCTTTAAAGCTTTTTCTTGACTTTCCCACATGGATTTATTCAATGGAAAACCGTGAATAAAAATGATCACTGGAGCTTTTTCCGAACCTTCATCATTATAACTTTGGATGATGTTATTTACTTTAATATTGATATTTTTTCCTGTTTGTCTCATGTGATGTATTTTTATTCGTGTTCTATCGTTTATAATCCGAAGGCTGAAGAAGGCAGTTCGAAGTTATATTCACCCATAAAACTCCTTCCAACATCTACTGTCTCCATTCTTCCTTCTTCCGTCTTCGTTTATATTTCTTTTGCTGTTATTTTCACATTTTTTATTCTTCTAAGAAAGATTTTTGAAGTAGAATTAATTACACTGCAGCACTCACAGTTTGATTCATTAAGTAATTTTCCAAACCCATTTGAGCCATCTGTGTATGTTGTATTTCAGCCCAATCTGCGTGACCTTCTTCCATACCCAATATTTTTGTTAACAAATCGGCACTCATTTGATCACCCAC
>JAAFHC010000180.1 GCA_010906935.1 Gelidibacter sp. | reverse complement strand
ACTCCGTAGCGATGCTATGCAGTTAAAAAAAGCCTTCAATTGAGCAAAAAATTCCTATTTTTCGCTTCAATCAAAAAAGTTTAAACCAGTTCATGAATAAAATTAATAGTGTTATAGTTGTTGCCTATAAACATTTATCTTTGCAAAATGATAGAAGATAAAAACGAAACGCGCACAAGCTTGTCTGAATTGGGAGAATTCGGATTGATAAAACACTTAACCCAAAACTTTGGAATTCAGCATAAAAGTACCATAAAAGGGGTGGGCGATGATGCAGCAGTTTTAGAAATAAAAGACAAAAATATTTTGGTGACAACCGATTTATTGGTTGAAGGCGTACATTTCGATTTAAGTTATATGCCATTAAAACATTTGGGTTATAAAGCGGTAGTGGTGAATGTTTCCGATATTTACGCCATGAACGGAATTGCGACCCAAATTACGGTATCAATCGCTGTTTCAAACCGTTTTCCTTTGGAAGCTGTTGAAGAATTGTATGAAGGAATTCATTTGGCATGCAAAACGTATGGAGTTGATTTGGTTGGAGGTGACACCACTTCATCTACTAGAGGCTTGTTGATTAGCATTACCGCAATTGGCGAAGCGAAAAAGGAGGATATTGTTTACAGAAATACGGCAAAACCAAACGATTTGTTGGTGGTAACCGGCGATTTGGCCGCCGCATATTTAGGCTTGCAGGTCTTGGAACGTGAAAAACGCGTTTTTGAAGTGAATCCTAATTCGCAACCCGATTTAACCAATTATACCTATTTAGTTGAAAAACAACTGAAGCCTGAAGCCAGAAAAGATATGGTGGAGTTATTGGCCGCTTTGGATGTAATACCAACGGCAATGATTGATATTTCCGACGGACTTTCTTCTGAAATTTTACACATTTGCACACAATCTAACGTTGGCTGTAATTTATATGAGGAAAAAATTCCATTGGATCCTCAAGTAATTTCAACCTGTGAAGAATTCGATTTAAACAGCACCACCATTGCTTTAAGCGGTGGCGAAGATTACGAATTGTTGTTCACCATTTCCCAAGAAGATTTCCCTAAAATTAAAGGGAATCCGCATTTAACGGTGATTGGCCATATGACCGATGAAAGTAACGGCGTAAATTTAGTGACGCGCGCTGGACAACAAATAAAATTAACGGCTCAGGGTTGGAATGCGTTGTTGAACAAGTAGTTAATTTCCTTTTTTTGATAGGCTATAAAAAATTAACAACATATAAACCTTATACGAATGGGGCTTTACAATAAATATATCCTTCCAAATGCCATAGACTGGGCTTGTAAACAAAAATCTAGCATGATGCAACGTGAAAAAATAATACCGCTTGCTAGTGGCATGGTTTTGGAAATAGGCATTGGGACTGGATTAAATTTGTCATTCTACGATAAAAGTAAGGTGAATCACCTAACTGCAATTGATCCTTCCACTGATATTTGGAAAAAAAACAGCTTTGACACCAATACTTTAGGTTTTGGATTCGATTTTATTGAGGCTTTTTCTGAGAATATTCCGGCATACAACAATAGTTTTGATACGGTAGTAATTACTTATGTGCTGTGCACTATTCAAGATACCGATAAGGCCTTTGATGAAATAAAAAGGGTTCTTAAAAAAGACGGAAAACTGCTATTTTGTGAACATGGAAAAGCACCTGATAGAGGAATAGAACGATGGCAAAATTTCCTCAACCCAGTTTGGAAAAAAATAGGCGGCGGCTGTAACTTAAATAGAGACATTAAATTTATTATTGAACGTAATGGTTTTAAAATAATAAAACTTGAAAAAATGTATATTCCAGGCTGGAAGCCAGCCAGTTATAATTATTGGGGAATAGCGGAAATTAAGTAATATTTTAAGTTAACCTGCAGTTATTTTTAATTACACGCCTTAATAAATGAAGTTAAAGCTTCAATCAGTTCTTTTTTATTTTCCAAATGACTCATATGTCCGTCCGGAAATTCAATTATTTTTACTTTGGTGTTTTTGGTTTGTGTAATTGCAGTGTCATAATCAAGCGCTGGGTCTTTTTTTCCTATAATCATTTGGATAGGAAAATTGGCAGTTTTATAAATGGCAGTTTGTTTTTTTCTGATTTTCATTCCTTCCAAAGCAGCAACAATTCCTTGGGTTGACATTTGCAAGGCTTCATTGGTAATTTGTGCAATTTCATTGGTGAATATGTCCCTGTTTTTTTCTGAAAAAAGCATTGGAATTGCAATTCGAACAAATGTTTTATGATTTTGTTTTACGGCTTTTATGGCTCTATCCCGACTTATTTTTTTTTCTCCCGAATCGGGCAAAGCCGTTGAATTCATTAAACACAATCCTTTAACGCTTTCTGGAAATAATTTTGCAAAAGAAAGCGCCACATAACCGCCCATGCTGTGGCCGACAAATATATATTTTCGCAATCGCAAATGATTTAAAACTGCTTTTACCATATTGGCTTGGTCTTCCATGGAATGTATATAACCCAAATTTCCGGTTTGTCCATGTCCCAATAAATCGATGCAAACTACCCTGTTTCTTTTCGATAGTTCTTTTGCAACTTCTTGCCACATGGCACTATTTTCTAAAAATCCGTGGATTAAAACTACCGCATTGCCTTTACCAATTGAAGTAAAATGGACGTTGGTATTTTTATGCAACAAGTTCATAGTTCAAAAAAGATGCAATTTTGTAGTGAAAACTTTAATTTTTCAGCCCTTTTATAGCTGAAAAGGCTTTGTCTACCACGTTATCTTCCACCAAAATGGTAAACTCATTGGTGGTGGAAAGCACTTCATATAAGGAAATTCCTTCCCAGGCCAAACGTTTAAAAAACTGGTAATACAAGCCGGCAATTTTGGTGTTTTCTTTTGGCAAGCCTATGGTTATTGCCGATAAATTGTCTTGAACGGTGGTGCAAATTTCATTTTTATAGCTTTCTTCTATTTGTTTTTTTAATGAAGTGGTAATTAACACGTTGCTTTCATGAACGCCACGCGTAAAAGTGTAAAAAATGTGTGGATCTTCCTTAATTACGGCCAGCATTTTTAAATGACCTTGAATTAAACTCGCCGAATTTTTAAACGTGTAATCTGAAATGTCTGAACGAACCGTGATGTCACCCAAATTTTGCAGAACATGATTCAATTTAATTTTATTGGCCATTTCTTTGGGCGGACTGTATCTTCGCAAAGCCATCATGATGGCTCCGGCTTTTACAGGCTTGCGCAACATTTTTGAAATGGGCTCTCTCAATTCTTCCGATAAAGCGCTGAAATTTAAAATATTTCGCGTTAAGGCATCTTCTAAAAAGGGTTGCGAAACTAAAATTTCTTCAACACAGGTGGCAATAGTTTTCATGTTGTTAAATAGTTAACAGTTTGTACAATATTAGTATATAATTTTTAAATAAACACCTGAATTTGAAAATGATTCTAAATTTGCATCATAAAAAATAAGTATAAAATGAAAGTTTTAAAATTTGGCGGAACATCAGTTGGTTCAATTGTGAACATGAAAATGGTAAAAGACATTATTGCCGATAATCAAAAAAAGATAGTCGTGCTTTCGGCGATGTCGGGAACCACAAATGCCTTGGTTGAAATATCCAATTTCATAAAAAACAATCAAAAAGTTGAAGCGATTCTAAATATTGAAAAATTACATGAGAAATACGTGTCAGTTTTAAATGATTTATTGAAAGAAGGCGCATTAAAACAACAGGTTGGAATTTATATAGAAAGTGTTTTCAATTTTTTAAAAATTTGTGCTTCAGAAAAATATTCCCTGCTGCTTTATAATAAAATAGTTGCTCAAGGTGAACTGTTGTCGACCCATATTTTTACAGCCTATTTAAATCAGGAAAACATAAATGCCACATTGTTATCGGCATTGGATTTTATGCGCATCGACAAAACAAATGACCCTGATGATTTTTACATCAAACAAAATTTACAACGAATAATTAATGAAGCAAAACCAGCCGATATTTACATCACACAAGGTTTTATTTGTTTGGACGCTTTTGGAAATATCGCCAATTTGCAACGTGGCGGAAGCGATTACACCGCAACTATAATTGGTGCAGCGGTTAAAGCAGATGAGGTTGAAATTTGGACAGATATTGACGGAATGCACAACAACGATCCTAGATTTGTTGAAAATACACATGCCATATCAAATTTGTCATTTGATGAAGCGGCCGAGTTGGCTTATTTTGGCGCGAAAATATTGCATCCGCAAACGGTGATGCCTGCGCGAGAAGCCAATATTCCGGTGCGTTTAAAAAATACGATGGATCCTGCATCATACGGAACATTGATTTCCAGTGAATTTAAAGGAGAAGGAATTAAAGCAATTGCGGCAAAAGATAATATTACCGCCATAAAAATTAAATCGGCCCGAATGCTTTTGGCGCACGGTTTTTTGAAAAAAGTTTTTGAAATATTTGAGAAATATGAGACTTC
>JAAFHC010000179.1 GCA_010906935.1 Gelidibacter sp. | reverse complement strand
TGGACAAAATACTCATCACAATTTGGATGTCTTCTTTTTCAAATTCCTTTGCAATCACTTCCAAACAAGAATTTATAAAATTGGCGCCCATACTGTCGGCAGTTTCAAAAGTGATATGTAACTGGTAATAATTTTCAAGTTCGGCAGTTTTATCGCGCAATTCAATATCCAAAATACCGCCGCCACGTTTGCGCATATTTTTAGTGATCGCTTCTGTAGCTTTAAAAAATTGTGCTTTTTTTGAGTCGAAATAATTTTCAAGCGCCGTTTTATCACCTTCATACATAAAATGTACCTGTCCAATTTTTGTTGAAGAAATTACTTCCGCTTTAAAACCTCCTCGTGTACTCCAAAATTTTGCCACCAAAGAAGCTGCCGCAACCACCGAACTTTCTTCAATAACCATTGGAATGGTATATTTTTTTCCATTAATCACAAAATTTGGCGCAACACCAAACGGCAAATAAAAATTGGTTAAAGTATTTTCAATAAAATCGTCGTGCAAATTCTGCAATATTTCATTCGAATTCCAATACTGCAATAAAACCTGTTTTGCTTTGTTATCATTATTGAAAAACCTTGAAATCAGCCAATCTATTTTTTCAAGCTTATTCAACTTTGAAAATCCGTTAACATTTTTTGACATTTTTGAATAAATTAATTAACACCACAAAGGTAATTTATTAAATAGAAATACCTGCAAATTCAGATATTGTTAATTTTAATGACAAATTTCATATCTGAATTGCTAAATTTTTCTTAAACTTGAAAATTATTTCAAGAAATCTTAATTTAATGAAAAAACTCCTTATAATTTTTATTGCCATTACTTCTTTGGCAACAGCACAAAAAAAAGACATTGCATTAGAAGAAATTTGGAATGGCTCGTTTTCAACAGAGCGCATGAATTCGCTAAATTCAATGAATGGCGACTTTTATTCTTTGCTGAATTTTGACAGAAACACCAAAAGCACCACCGTTGATAAATACAGTTACGCCACTTTAGAAAAAGTGGAAACAGTGGTAAACAGTAAAGATTTGAAAGAAATCAACTATTTTGAAAACTATGCTTTTAACAATGACGAAACCAAATTAATGTTAGGTGTAGATGAAGAGCAAATTTATAGACATTCGAGTTTGGGCGTTTTTTACGTGTACGATTTGGCTTCAAAATCGTTGCAATTAATAGACAAAGAAAAAATTCGGGAACCTACTTTTTCTCCCGACAGCAAAAAGGTGGCTTATGCCAAAAACAACAATATTTTTATTAAAAATTTAGAAACTAATGAAGTGGTTCAAATCACTTCCGACGGAAAAAAGAATCAGATTATCAATGGTATTTGCGACTGGGTTTATGAAGAAGAATTTTCGTTTGTCAGAGCTTTTGAATGGAGCGGAGACAGCAAAAACTTGGCATTTTTAAGGTTTGATGAAACGGAAGTTCCAACTTTCTCTATGGATATTGTGGGCAGCGATTTATACCCAACCCAACAAGTTTTTAAATATCCGAAAGCCGGTGAAAAAAACTCGGTTGTAACCTTGCATCTTTATAATATTTCAGCAGGAAAAACCACAAAAATTGACCTTGGAAATTATGAATATATTCCAAGAATAAAATGGACAAACAATTCAGAAGTATTGTCTGTTATGACTTTAAACAGGCATCAAAATGATTTAAAATTGTTTGCAGTGAATGCCGTAAATTTTACTTCAAAAGTGATTTTGAATGAAACTAACAAAGCATTTGTGGACATTCACGACAATTTAACTTTTTTGAATGACAACAGTTTTATTTGGACAAGCGAAAAAGGAGGATTTAACCATATTTATCATTATTCAAAAGAAGGAAAACTTATCAATCAGGTTACAAAAGGAAATTGGGAAGTGACAAATTTCTTCGGCATCAATGAAAAAAGTAACACTGTTTATTATCAATCGGTTGAAGATGGCTCCATCAACAGAACGGTGTATTCCATAAAATTAAACGGAACCTCCAAAAAAAGATTGTCAAATGCTTCCGGCACAAACGAAGCTGCTTTCAGCAAAAATTTAAATTACTTTATCAATACTTTTTCTGATGCCAATACGCCTCCAATTTATGCACTTTATAATGGTGAAGGAAATTTATTGAAAGAAATTTTGAACAACAAAAAACTTTCTGAAAAATTGGCCAACTACAACATTTCTAAAAAAGAATTTTTTGTTTTAAACACCAAAAATGGCGCATTCAATGCTTGGATGCTTAAACCAAGCAATTTTGACGCAAACAAAAAATACCCATTGTTTATGTCACAATATTCTGGTCCGGGTTCTCAATCGGTGAGCAATACTTGGAATTCCGCTAATGATTATTGGTATCAGCATTTGGCAGAAAAAGGTTATATTGTTGTGTGCGTTGATGGAAGAGGAACAGGCTTTAAAGGTGCCGATTTCAAAAAAGTCACCTACAAAGAATTGGGAAAATATGAAGTTCAAGACCAAATTGAATCGGCCGTAGAATTAGGAAAACGACCTTATATTGATGAAAATGAAATTGGAATTTGGGGCTGGAGTTACGGCGGATTTATGTCGGCCAACTGTTTATTCAAAGGAAACGATGTGTTTAAAATGGCTATTGCTGTTGCTCCGGTTACCAGCTGGCGTTTTTACGATTCCATTTACACGGAACGTTATATGCAAACGCCGCAGGAAAACGCGAGCGGTTACGATGAAAATTCACCATTGAATTTCGCCAACTTATTAAAAGGAAATTTCCTATTGGTTCACGGAAGCGGCGATGATAATGTGCATGTTCAAAACACGATGCGATTGACAAATGCCTTAATTGAAGCAAACAAACCCTTTGATTTAGCCGTATATCCCGACAGAAATCACGGAATTTATACTGGAAAAAATACAAGGTTACATTTATACGAAAAAATGACTAGATTTATCGAAGAAAATTTAATCAGAAAAACAACAAATAGGGAACTTTAATTAACCAAAACAATTTTTAATATTTTAACCTAAATTAACAATCATTATGGCTGACAAAACAATAAAAGAAGGACATCCGAAGGCGCTCTATACGCTATTTGCCACTGAAATGTGGGAACGTTTCAGTTACTACGGAATGAGAGCGTTATTAACGCTTTATCTAACCGCAGAACTTGCAAACGGAGGATTTGGATTAAACAGAGAAGAATCTTTGGCAATTTACGCCATCTTTACAGGTTTGGTTTATTTGACGCCAATTTTAGGTGGTTGGGTGGCCGATAGTTTTTTAGGAAAACGAAAAACAGTTTATATTGGAGGTTTGGTGATGGCTGTTGGTCAGTCTTTGCTAGCCGCCAGCGCATTTTTGGTGAGTTCTGTAGATGCAGAAACGCGTCTTTTCATGTTTAACTTTGGTTTGGGTGTGCTTATTATAGGTAACGGATTTTTCAAACCAAATATTTCAACCATTGTTGGTGAATTTTACGATGATAATGACCCAAGAAAAGATTCCGCTTTTAATATTTTCTACATGGGTATAAACCTTGGTGCAATTTTAGGCCCTTTCATTGCAGGTGCTTTAGGAGAAAACGTTTCTTGGGGTTACGGTTACTTAGCTGCTGCTGTTGGTATGATTATTGGCGTTCTTTGGTTAAAATTCAATGAAAAAGACCTTGAACAAAAAGGACTTCCACCAAATTCACCTGCAGATAAATTTGTTTTAGACGGCAAAGACTGGCGCGATATTATTATCTATGCCATTGCTTTGGTTTTAGCCACTTTGGCCATTATTTTCGTATGGAGAATGCTGCCTGATGACGTAACTAGCATTATTACTTATGTTGGTTTTGCAGCATTGGTTCTTGGACTTGGATATACGATTACTAAAGGTACTAATGGTTCTTCTGAATGGACACGAATGATTGTAATTTTGGTGCTTGCTTTTTTTAATATTGCATTTTGGGCAGGGTTTGAACAAGCCGGTGGTACCATGAATTTATTTGCAAAAGAAAATACGGACCGACTTTTGTTTGGCTGGGAAGTTCCGGCAACATGGTATCAAAATATCAATCCACTAGCCATTTTAATTTTCGCCCCAATTTTTTCAATAATGTGGTTAAAGCTTGATGCAATGAAATTCAACCCAAGAACCCCGCTGAAATTTGCCATCGGATTGTTTTTAGGTGCTTTGGCATTTTTTATTATGACACAGGCAAGCAACGCCGCTGATGGAGGAAATTTGGTTTCGCCATGGTGGTTAGTGGCCGTTTATGTTGTTTTAACTTTAGGCGAGTTGATGTTATCGCCTATCGGACTTTCGATGATTACCAAATTGGCACCCAAAAAATTGGTTTCGGTGGTGATGGGATTATGGATGGCGAGTTTTGCCGCAGGTAACTATTTAGCAGGAATGTTAGAAAGTATTCTGCAAAAATATGATTTTGCATTATATCCTTTTATTACGATGTTAATGTTAGGTTCTGGAGTTTGCCTATTGGTATTGTCTCCTTTCTTAAACAAAGCGATGAAGGGAATCCACTAAAAATGTTAAAAAATCAACTATAAATATAAAAAAGAGCTCAGGTAATTAATTGCTTGGGCTTTTTTATGTTTAACAATAACTATTAAAAATTAATAAAATGAATACAGAAAAAAAA
>JAAFHC010000178.1 GCA_010906935.1 Gelidibacter sp. | reverse complement strand
AGATGGAGTACCTATTCCTTCGGTAAATGTTTTAATAAAAAACACTGCCAGAGGAGTTGTGACTGATTTTGACGGAAATTTCAGTATTGCCGCCAATCAAAATGAAGTGTTGGTATTTAGCTATATTGGGATGAAACCTAAAGAAATTGTGGTTGGAACGGCTAACATTATTAATGTTGTGTTAGAAGATAGCGCAGAAAGTTTAGAAGAAGTTGTTGTTATAGGGTATGGAACTCAGAAAAAAGCAATTCTTACCAGTTCTGTGAGTTCGATTAAGGGAGAAGAGTTATCAAAAGAACCGATAACCAATGCGGCGCAAGCTCTGCAAGGAAAGGCTGCCGGAATTCAGATAATTGCCTCAGATGCTCCTGGGTCGGCTTCAACAGTGATTATAAGAGGATTGGGAACAATACAAGGAGGGCGAGATCCTTTGTATGTTGTTGATGGGATATTAACCAACAATATCAATAATATTAACACCTCCGACATTCTAACCATGAATGTTTTAAAAGATGCCGCTTCATTAGCCATTTATGGCAATAGAGGCGCTAATGGCGTAATTATTATTACCACCAAAAAAGGACGCTCAGGAAAAATGCAAATATCCTTTGATTCTTATACTGGTGTTAAAGATATTTTAAGCACCGTTAAAATGGCTGATGCCGCGTCTTTTGTAATCTATAGCAATGAAGCTGCTTTAAGAGATTTAAGAAGAGATGATGATGCAAGCAATGATAATAATACAAGTGGGTTTTTTCCAACAAACCAACAATATAATACCAATTGGTTAGATGCTATTACAAGAATAGGTCGTGTGACAAATCACAATTTATCTTTATCTGGTGGTTCCGATAACATCACAGCATTTTTTAGTGTGGGATTCAATAAGGAAGAAGGGATATTAAAAGACAATGATTTTGACAGGCTTACCTTACGTAGCAATGTGGATTATAAAATAAGCGATAAATTAAATTTTGGTCATAATGCAAGTGTACAATTGGCAAATGTAACTCCAAAAAGTTATAGTGCCTTTACAAATGCCTATAAACAAGCACCAATTGTGCCGGTAAGAGATGAAGCAGGAAGATTTGGATCATCAACAGCATTTAATAATGTAGGGAATCCTGTAAAAGATTTATATTTTCAGGATGAAAAACAAAAATATTTTAAAGTTCAGGCTTCCTTTAAAGCAGATTATAAAATAATAGAGCCATTAACATTTACTTCTCGTTTTTCTGTAGAAACTGAAAACGGACGATTTTATAATTTTCAAGACAGATTGGGCTCCTTCTTAGCTAATAACCCCGGAAATACAGAAGCAAATTTTGACGGAGGAATTGAAAATCCTGCGAAAACGAGGCTTAGTGTTACACACACCAATAACTATCGCTGGTTTTTAGACAATTACGTTACTTTTAATAAAACGTTTAATGAAGACCATACCATAAATGCCACTTTAGGGATAACTGCGGAAGAAAATAGAGCTGAATTTTTAACCGGAACAAGAAATAATGTGCCCTTAAATTCAAACCTTAAATACAATTTAAGTATTGGTGATGAAAATAATACACAACTTTCTGGGGGCTCAATTAGCGTATTGGATAGGTTATATTCCTATATCGCCAGGGTAAATTATGATTTTCAAGATAAATACCTTTTTAATGCTTCTTTCAGAAGAGATGGTTCCAGTAAATTTCAGCAAGGAAATAAATTTGGTAATTTCTTCGCGGTAAGTGCAGGATGGGTGCTAACAGAAGAAGCTTTTATGCAAGATGGCATATTTAACAAATTAAAGCTAAGAGCAAGTTACGGAGAATTAGGAAATCAAAATGTTCCCTTTAATATAGTAACGGCAACAACTGGCAGTGGCGGATTCTACGCCTTTGGTCCAAATCAGGATTTACAGCAAGGAATCACCATTACAGGAACCGTTGAAGAAAATTTAACATGGGAAACAACCAACGAGGTTAATGTTGGTGTGGAATATACCATTTTTGACAATAAGTTAAGCGGTGAGGTAGATTATTATAAAAGGGTAAACAGCAATGCAGTTTTAGAAATAAAACTTCCCGATGTTTTTGGTTTTGACCCCTATAATTCCCATGTTGGTGAGGTCACAAATCAAGGAGTGGAAGTACTGTTAAATTGGACAGATAACATAAATGATAATTTGAAATATTATATAGGCGGTAATTTTTCCTACAATAAAAATGAGTTGACCAAAGTAACCAATCCCTTCTTTAATGAACAACGAGGCGGGAATATTGATAACGGGCAATACACTAAAAAAATTGCTGTAGGCCAGCCATTGGGAAGTTTCTTTTTATATGAAGTAATAGGAATTGATGATAGAGGAGAATTTGTTTATGACGATGTAAATGATAATGGCATTGCAGATGAAGGAGACAGAAAATTCTTTGGGTCGTACATTCCAAAATATTATTTCGGTTTCAACTTTGGACTTGAATACAACAATTTTGATTTTTCTGTTGATACTTATGGAAACTTTGGAAATAAGGTTTATAACGGTAAAAAAGCACAACGTTTTGGAAATGAAAATATTGAACAATCTACCTTTAACAATAGGTGGACTTCAGGCGGACCAAGCAATACTGGCGCCATTGCCTCTAATGACGTTCCTTTATCTTCTAATTATTATTTAGAATCCGGAGATTTTTTTAGAATTAACAATATCACTTTGGGGTACACAATGCCTGAAAATGTTTTAAAGGTTTTTTCTAAAGTAAGAATATACGCATCGGCAAAGAATCCATTGATTATTAAGAGCTTTTCAGGTTACACACCTGAATTGTCCGGAGCCCCTTTAGGTACCGCAGGAATTGAGTTGAATGCATACCCAACTTTGCAATCATATTTTGTAGGAATAAACACATCATTTTAAATAACATAGAGAGATGAAAAATTTAATTAAAAATACTATTCGTAATAAAGCTTCACTGATAGTGTTGCTATTGCTCATATTTTCATGCAGTGACGATTTTATTAATGTTGAATCCAATCAAGAAACAGAAGAAGCTTTAACTGCAGACAAAGCACCTGAACTTGTAAACGCAGTGTATAACAGTTTTTTACAGTGGCCAATGAGCTCATTTTCATGGATTGGAATCTCAAGTATAACCTCTGATGATGCCGATAAAGGAAGTGTTCCAGGTGATACGGGAACCGACAAACATTTGTTGGATGCCCTTTCTTTTGACGCCTCCACAATTTCTTTTGCTGAGGCGTGGAGTGCACATTATGCGGGTATTCAAAGAGCCAATCAGGCCATTAATAGACTACAGGGATTTGAAATGGAGGAAGCCTTAAAAAATAGGTTGATTGGTGAAGCCAAATTTTTAAGAGCCTTGATGTATTTCAGACTGGTACAATCATTTGGAGGTGTTCCATTAATAACAGAGGCTCCAGATGAAAATGCAAATGTAAATGATATTCTTAAAAGAGCAACTAAGGAGGATACTTATGCCTTAATAGAAAAAGATTTAAATGAGGCTATACCTGTATTATTGAATAAGAACCAATATAATATTGCTGACTTGGGCAGGGTTACAAAAGGAGCCGCAAAAGCTTTGTTGGCAAAAGTAAGTATGTACCAAAATAAATGGCCATTGGTATACAGTTTAACAAATGAAATAATCGCTTCCGGAGATTACGATTTAACACCCAACTATGAAGATATCTGGAAAGAAATAGGTGAAAACAACATAGAATCTATTTTCGAAATCCAAGCAAGAGGAGAAACACCCACTGCCGGAATTCAAGGCTATAGCGCAACTCAGGGAGCAAGAGGTACAGGCGGCTGGGGTTGGGGCTTTAATACCCCAACGCAAAATCTTGCCAATTCTTATGAAGCAGGTGATTTAAGACGAGATGCCACTATTATGTTTAGGGGAGAAATTTTGTATGATGGCAGAGTAGTTCCTGCAGATGCAGATAATGAAAGATACAATCAAAAAGCCTATGCAAGCTCCTTTTCAGACGCATGGGAATCTGGAAAAAATATTCGTATTCTTCGCTACGGAGAAGTATTGTTAATGAATGCAGAAGCTGCTTTAACTCAAGGAGGTAATGCGGCAATATCACTAAACAAAGTAAGAAATAGAGCTGGTTTAGGAAATGCACCTGTAGTTAATCAAATGGCTGTTTGGAATGAAAGAAGATTTGAATTGGCTTTTGAACACGATCGTTATTTCGATTTGGTGCGTCAAGGAAGAGCTGGTGCGGTGCTTAGAGCCCACGGCAAAAACTTTGTGGACGGCAAGCATGAAGTATTTCCAATACCTCAAGAACAAATTGATAAAAGTGGTGGAATTCTTTTACAAAATCCGGGTTATTAGTACTATTTAATAATGCTCAAATTGCAATTAAGGATTTCTTCTTTGCATAATAATGAAACGTGAAACTATAAATGACTTATTTAAAAAAAAGAATGTATTATTTACTAAGTCCATATTTTTTAGCATTGCTAATGATGCTAAACAGTTGTGGTGGAGGAAACGATATTACGCCTCCTCCTCCAGATGTTGATCCTATTGTGAAGGAACTTACCGATACTGAGTTGATGGATTTGGTGCAAAAAAATACTTTCAAGTATTTCTGGGATTTTGCGCATCCTGTTAGCGGTTTGGCTTTGGAGCGTTCAA
>JAAFHC010000177.1 GCA_010906935.1 Gelidibacter sp. | reverse complement strand
TTTTGTGGGGAAAATCGGAAGAAACTTTCCATATGGCTACACGCTCCGCACACATTCCGGAAGGATATGCGGCGTTTTCCTGATTGTTTCCAGTGATCATCGATCCGTCTTCTAAAAGCATGGCAGCGCCAACTTTAAATTTAGAATAAGGAGCATAGGCATTTTGTTTGGCTTCAACGGCTTTTTTCATTAAACCTTTTACTAAATTCGGAAGTTCTTCGATATTGTCAAAAATAGTAATTTGGGTTTTTAGTTCAATTTTCTTCATTAAAAATTTTGGTTACAAGATAAATTATTTCTTTTGTTTAATATGAATTTCCAAAATCAAAAGACAAGGAGAATCGAAGCGTATTTTCTAATGGGTTTTTTATTTCTGAAGCATTGAATAAATAGGAAATATCGAGTTTAGAACTTTTAAATTTAAATCCGGTACCTACCGTAAAATATTTACGTGACCCTTTTAAATCACTTTCATTAAAATATCCCGCTCTCAATGCAAAAGCATTGTCGTACATATACTCTGCTCCCAAGCCCCAGGTAACTTCTTTAAGCTCTTCGCTAAATCCATCCGGTGCATCACTAAATGATTTAAAAATACCATTAAAAAAACTCACATCTTCTTGTTTATATGGCGGTCCACCATCCTCAGACTGAGAAACACTTGGTGTAGGAACCAATAATTTATTAAATTCTAAATTGATGCTTACATTGTTGCTTTGATCTAAAATAAAATCAAATCCACCCCCAAGTTTTAAATTTGTTGGGATAAAATTCTCTTGTCCATCATCAGAGTAAGAAACCTTTGGACCAATGTTTGAAACATTGAAACCACCTCTCCAAATACCGTTAATGTTGCCATAATTCTGTTCCCTGGATTCATAGTAGCCCCAGAAACATCAACGGCAAAAGTATTTACCGGATTTATGGTTGAATTTGCTGATTCAATCCCTAAATCGGAACGAATATAGCGTAACGTTACACCCATCGAGTAGGTCTCATTTAATTTTAAAGCATAAGAACCATCCACAGAAAACTCATTCAGTTTTTCAGTGCCTTCGGGCGTTCCATTTATATCTGTTAAATCTATTTGACCTAAATTAAAATATTTTAAACTCGCTGCCCAAGCGCTTCTGTCATCAATTTTTTTCGCAAATGAAAACCCGCCTAAAAAAACATCATTCGTAAGTTCCCGCAACCAAGGCGTATATACAACGCCCACCGTAAATTGTGAGTCCATAAATGCAAATTTTGAAGCATTCCAATGTTGTGAATAAGCATCTGGTGAAGTGGCAACACCAACATCTCCCATTCCTCCGGCACGTGCGTCTGGCGCAATCAATAAAAATGGAGCGGCAGTTGTGATTGGATTTGGATTTTCCTGACCATTCATTTTTACAAATGTCATAAAAATTAGTAGCGTTAATCCTATTATCTTTCTCATTAATTTTATATGATTAATTAACAAATATCTTATTTTTTATTGAAGTATCCTGATTTTTCAATCTTTTATAAATAATTGATTTAAATATATTATGTAATATTTAAAAACACTTTTTTGTTTTATCTCAAAATATTTGAATTTCTATACCAATAACTTCACAGAAAAAACGTTAGTTTAATCATATTATTGTGGGCTTCACCTACTTTTAAAACAGTACAAATTTAGATCATATTTCATTATTTAAGCCATTTATCCGAAAACATGGCTATTTTTCAAAAATCACAATCTTATATGTATTTGATATTGAATTATTTATATCAATAAAACAGGTGCCTTTTCCTGTAAAACAGATGCTAATTAACAATAAAAAGTATGGTTTTTTGCCGAAAAATTATAATGTTTGCCAAAAAAATAGATAAATTACTGTAAATTATAGTAATTTTGCCTCTAATAAATATGAAAAAAATTACGCTAGGTAAGGTACTTCATTAAAAAAATAGCTGTATCATTGAAATATATTACAACATTTCGCATACTAAAGGTTGAAAACTGTCGTTAGTAAAAGCGTAGCAAATATTTATTAAAATTATTTCTTGCAAAAAAATTAATTTAATGTAAATTGCGGGAAAAATTTAACCCTAACTAATTTGAAATGAACTTGAAAAATCTAAATAACATTTATAAGTTAATATTATTAACTATTACTGTTGTTTTCTTTGTGAGTTGCCATAATAGAAATCCAAGAAATAACGTATCGCTTACCGGTTGGAGTTCAAAAGACAAGAAAGCTGGTGGTTTTGCGGGAGACACAAAATATAAAGGACAAGAAGCGCCTCCGGGAATGGTTTTGATTGAAGGTGGTTCATTTACGATGGGACACGTACAAGATGATGTGCTATTCGACTGGAATACAACACCTTTCAGCAACAAGTTCGTTCATTTTATATGGATGAAACCGAAGTAACCAATTCAGAATATATCTTTTATTTAGATTGGATGGAAAGAGTTTTTCCCCCAAGCGATCCGAACTACGAACATATTTATACATCGGCGGTTCCCGACACTTTAGTTTGGCGCGATGTTTTGGGTTTCAATGAACAATTGACTGAAAATTATTTAAGACATCCAGGTTATGCAGATTATCCTGTAATTGGTGTTAGCTGGATTCAGGCCACACAATATTGTAAATGGCGGACCGACAGGGTTAATGAAAAAATTTTAATGGATAAGGGTATTTTAAAACCACTTTTTCAATTAGACTCCTTAGAGGTTAGAGGACAAAACAATTTTAATACAGATACCTATTTAAACAATCCATACACGCTTTTTGACGGAGATTCCACCATTTACAAAAAAGGATTGCCAACCAATAAAAAACTTAAAAAAGGAGAAGCCAAACCATCAAGAGGTTCATTTACGGGCAGACAGGTTAAAGTTTCTGACGGAATATTAAGTTCAAGATTCAGGCTTCCTACGGAAGTTGAATGGGAATTTGCGGCAAAAGCTGTTGTTGAAGACCGTGAATATAACAATACACGAGGAAGAAAAAAGTATGCGTGGAAAGGGAAATATACCCGTAATAAATCAAAAAAATATAAAGGGGACCAATTGGCCAACTTTAAACAAGGAAAAGGAGATTACAGCGGTGTACCGGGATGGAGTAATGATGGCGCAGATATAACAATTCAAGTTAAATCCTATGAACCTAACGCTTTTGGTTTGTACGATATGTCTGGCAATGCTGCGGAATGGGTTGCGGATGTTTACCGACCAATTATTGATAATGAAGCAAATGACTTTAACTATTTCAGGGGTAATATTTTTTTACAAAAAAAATGATTGATGCCGAAGGAAATGTTGTTATCGCAAATGACCTTTCGGTTCAATACGACACCTTAGACAATGGTAATATAGTGCCAAAAGAATTGCCTGGAAGCGTTAAATTCCAGCCAATTACCAAGCGCGATGCCTATATGAGAAATAATTATGAGAAAGCATATAATGTAGACGTAAAAGATGGTGATTTGGCTTCAACAAAAATGTACAACAAAAATGAGGAGGACTTGGAAACCAAGCCGCGTATGTACAATTCACCCATAAAACCTCGGATTATTGGTGAAAGCGGCTTATTGATGCAAGAATATGATGTTGAAAAAAGAAGTACTTTAATAAGCGATATATCGCGTGTTTACAAAGGCGGTTCATGGAAAGATATGGAGTATTGGTTAGATCCTTCGCAACGCAGACATTTGCCTGAATATATGGCAACCAATTATATTGGTTTTAGATGCGCTTCGGACAGAATTGGCCCTATGACCTATAAAAAAAGAAAACCAACAACCACAAAAATTAGGTATTAAAACTATTTTTAAAATAAACAGAAGCCTCACCGAAATTTCAGTGAGGCTTTTTTATAGTTAAAGCATGAATATTACACAATTATATCAGATATATAGCCAAACTTATTTGGTGGATACCGACACCCGAAAAATAAGAAAAGGCAGCGTTTTTTTCGCCTTAAAAGGAGATAATTTCAATGGAAATGAATTTGCTGAAGAAGCGCTAAAAATTGGGGCAAATTATGTGGTTATTGATGAAGAAAAATACAAAACCAACGCCAATGCCATTTTGGTGGAAAATGTTTTAGAAACGCTTCAAAAACTGGCAAATTTTCACAGAAAACAACTTGATATTCCAATTATTTCTTTAACGGGAAGCAACGGAAAAACCACTACCAAAGAACTTATCAATGCTGTTTTGTGCAAAAAATATATCACTGAGGCAACCGCAGGCAATTTAAACAATCATATTGGTGTACCGCTTACCATTTTATCAATGACGCCAAAAACAGAAATTGGCATTGTTGAAATGGGCGCAAACCATATAAAAGAAATTGAATTTTTATGCAGTATCGCTGAACCCAATTATGGTTTAATTACCAATTTTGGAAAAGCACATTTAGAAGGATTTGGAGGTTACGAAGGTGTTATTAAAGGAAAATCGGAATTGTACGGTTTTTTGAGATTAACCAACGGCACTGTTTTTATAAATACCGATGACGAACTGCAAATAAAACAATCGGCGGGTATAAGTGCTATTGAATTCAATAACCACGACATCAAATTGGTTGAAGCCAATCCGTTTGTAAAAGTGCAATTCAAAAACACAATGATTGAAAGTAACCTGATAGGAAAATACAATTACAACAATATTGCGGTTGCCGTTGCTGTTGGTAATTATTTCGACATTTCGGAAACCGACATTAAAACTGCCATTGAAAATTATATACCTACAAATAACCGTTCGCAACTCATTCAAAAAGGAACCAATAAAATAATTTTAGATGCCTATAATGCAAATCCGACCAGTATGCAAGCAGCACTCGAAAATTTCGCCCAACTGAAGGATGAAAATAAAGTAGTGTTTTTAGGCGATATGTTTGAACTGGGAGAAGAAAGCAAAACAGAACATCAAAAAATAGCGGATTTGGTGACTTCCTACAACTTTTCGAAAGTTTTCTTAATAGGAAAAGCATTTTCCGCAACTGGTGCAAAAAATGCTTTTATTTATGAAAGTTTTGAATCTTTCAAAAATTCAACTAATTATTCAAACATTAACAATGCCACAATTCTTATTAAAGGATCTCGTGGTATGGCTTTAGAAAGATTGTTAGACCTTCTCTAATTTTATTTTTTCTCTGTGATATTCAATTAAACCATCAATTGGGCGTCTCACAATTTTTCCTATTTCTACCATGTAATATCTTGCCACATCATTGATAATATCTTGGGAAAAGAAGGCAATTGACCCTACAAAATGCACAGGCACATGAGCCGATTCAACATAGGGCAATATTCTATTTACAAAAAATTCCTTCATGCCCTTTTGCAACACTTTATTAAAATAAGGCGTGCGATCGTTTTTAAAAATGAATTCAGCAAAATGTGCCAAATAAGCATTCGGATTTTCTTCTTTATAAATATTTCTTTTGATGACATCGGCATCCAAATCAAATTGCGTTTCAAATAGTGTTGCAATTGATTTTGGCATTTTATGATAGTAATAGTCTCTTATTAATTTTTTGCCGAAATAATTTCCACTGGCTTCATCCATGAGAATATAGCCCAATGAAGCAACCCTGACATCCACATTCTTTCCGTCAAAATAACAACTGTTTGATCCTGTTCCTAAAATACAAACAATTCCAGGTTTTGTGGTTACGGCATAAACGGCTGCAAAAGTATCTTCCTTAACAACAATTTCAGCATTTTTAAAAAATGATTCAAATATAGATTTCAAAAGCGATGTCAATCTCTTTGTTCCGCATCCGGCACCGTAAAAATAAAGCTCAGTCACTTTGTCTTTGTGACTTGTGATTTCCTCATTGGCCTGAATCCTGGTTTTTAGTAAATCGGCAGACAATATCTCCGGATTTAATCCTTCGGTTCTTGTTTTAAATACCTGATTTCCATCTTTATCCAGTAAAATCCAGTCGGCCTTTGTTGAACCTCCATCTGCTATTAGAATCATTTTTTTATTTATTTAAACTGTTATTTCTTATTTAACGGAATGAATATATTCAGCCAAATCAACTAGTTTTGTTGAGTAGCCAAATTCATTGTCATACCACGCCACTAATTTAAAGAAATTATTGTTCAAAGCAATACTTGCTTCAGCATCAAAAACACTTGTTCTAGGTTCAGATACAAAATCTTGTGAAACTACAGCTTCATCAGTATATCCTAAAATGCCTTTTAATTCATTTTCAGAAGCATATTTTAAAGCAGCTTTCACTTCTTCCAGAGTCGCCGATTTTTCAGTTCTAACCGTTAAATCAACAACTGATACATCAGCGGTTGGAATTCTAAAAGACATTCCTGTAAGTTTTCCGTTCAATTCAGGGATGACTTTTCCCACAGCTTTGGCTGCACCTGTAGATGAAGGGATGATATTGATTAACGCACTTCTGCCGCCTCTCCAGTCTTTTTTTGAAGGACCGTCAACCGTTAATTGCGTTGCAGTTGTTGCGTGTATGGTGGTCATTAATCCTTCAATAATTCCAAATTTATCTTGAATAACTTTGGCCAAAGGTGCCAAACAGTTGGTGGTGCAAGATGCATTTGAAACGATGGTATTTGCAGCAGTAATTTTTTTATGATTTACACCCATCACAAACATTGGTGCGTCAGCAGATGGTGCTGAAATGGCCACTTTTTTAGCGCCGGCAGTAATGTGTTTTTGAGCCCCTTCTAAACTGGTAAATATTCCTGTACAGTCTAAAACAATCTCTGCACCTACTTCACCCCATTTTAAATCTTCAGGATTGCGTTCGGCTGAAATTCTGATTTCTTTTCCGTTTACCACTAAATTTCCGTTTTTAACTTTAACATCACCATCAAATCTTCCGTGAACTGAATCAAATTTTAATAAATAAGCCAAATGTTCCACATCTAACAAATCATTTATTGCTACCACTTCTACATTCGGTCTGCCTACTGCTACTCTAAAAGCAATTCTTCCTATTCTTCCAAACCCGTTAATTCCTATTTTAATTGTTGACATAATCTATTGTTTTTAATTTATTATACTTGTTTTTATATTGAAGTTATTTCAGCTACTTTAAGCAACTCTTTATTAATTTCGTTATTCATTTTTATGGCTTTATCCAAATCTACTTTAGATATTTGATTGTTTGTGATACCTACCATAATGCCTGTTGATTTGTCCAATAAAGCTTCTACGGCCGCAACACCCAATCTGCTCGCCAAAACCCTGTCATAGCAACTTGGGGAACCACCGCGCTGCATGTGTCCTAAAACAGATACCCTGATGTCATAATAAGGGAAATTTTCATTGATGTAATCAGCCAATTCAAATACACTTTTACCTATTTTATCTCCTTCAGAAACCACCACAATACTGCTTGTTTTTCCTTTTTCTTTACTTTTTTGAAGAGACTCCACCAACCTGTCCAATCCCAAATCCTTTTCTGGTATTAGAATTTCCTCGGCGCCGGCTCCTATTCCTGAATTTAAGGCAATAAACCCTGCATCACGTCCCATCACTTCAATAAAAAACAATCGGTTATGAGAACTCGCGGTATCTCGAATTTTATCGATCGCTTCCACAACGGTGTTTAGCGCAGTGTCGTAGCCTATGGTGTTGTCTGTTCCGTAAATATCATTGTCAATAGTTCCGGGAATTCCAACAATTGGAAAATTAAACTCTTCAATAAACCTTAAACCTCCAGTAAAAGTACCGTCGCCTCCAATAACAATTAAAGCGCTGATACCGGCTTCTTTTAAACTGTTATGCGCCTTTGCTCTTCCCTCTACCGTTCTAAATTCATTGGAGCGTGCAGATTTTAAAATAGTGCCTCCTTTGTTGATAATATTGCTTACGTGGCGTGCGGAAAGCCAAAATCACCTTCAATTAAACCTTGATAACCTCTGTAAACGCCAACACACTCAATTCTATAATAAGTGCAGGCTCTTACAACTGCCCTAATTGCCGCATTCATTCCAGGCGCATCGCCTCCCGACGTTAAAACTGCTATCTTTTTTATTGGTTCATTCATGGGTAAAAAAATATAATACAAAGTTACTTTTAAATGAATTTTCTACCTACGAAACCGCTTAATATTCACTAAAACGATTTCGTTGTATAAAGCAAGATAAGGAGTTAATTTTTAACTCCTTATCTTGTTTTGATTGTTGTTGTTTGATCGCTATAGGTTTTGAATATTAAACCTTAAATCTCTAATATACAATTATCAAAATCTCATAGATTGGTAAAAACTTTTTTGTCTTTTCCCTATTTTCTCATACCAACTTTCAAAATTTATACATTCCTAATCAATTAATATTTTATATTCCCAAGCTTTAAAAGTTAAGGGCTTTTCTTTGGAAAACACAAATTTTTCATTGCTCAAAAAATCAATTGATTCCCCTTCTTTTACCGTAGTGAAAGTAGCTTCTTTATTGGATAGGTTGGCCATGAAAGTTATTTTATCACCATCCTTTTCTCTCGAGAAAATTAAAATATTTTTATTAACAGAAGAATTAACTTTGATATAAGAAGCTGGGTTTTTACCACTGTTTAAGGCTTTATGGCTATTTTTCAGTTCTCCTAATTTTACCAATAGCGGCCATACTTTACCTTTTGTTTTTACAATGGTGTCTTTTTCAAAAAATCGCAACCGTTTGTTCAAATCATATTCTTGTCCGCTATAAATCAAGGGCATTCCAGGTGCGCAATATGATAAAGCCAACATCACTTCAGAAGCATCTCCCATGCGTTCTTTTACGGTTCCACTCCAAGAATTTTCATCGTGATTGGTCACAAAATTCATTAAAATGTCGTCTTTTTTATACAAAGTATCGATTTGCGTCATACGCTCATCCCAATTTTTGACGGTTTCCTTGCCTTGTGCAATGGCATTCATTCTATGGTGTGTATCCCAACTGTATCCCATATCAAAAGCATTTTCAAGTAAATTTGGTTCCCAACCTTCAGCCAGCATAAAAACAGGTTTTATTTTTTTAAGTTCAGCTACTGTATTTTCCCAAAAATCAAGAGGAACCATGCCGGCAACATCACACCTAAATCCGTCCACATCAGTTTCTTTCAACCAATATTTCATATCCTCCAACATTTCGGCACGCATTTCTAGGTTGTCGTAATTTAAATCCGCCACATCTGTCCAATCTGTTCCAACGGTATGCGTAATTTCTCCCTTCGCATCTTTTGTATAATACTCAGGATGGGTCTTTAACCACACATGATCCCAACCGGTATGGTTTGCCACCCAATCTAAAATTACATACATTCCATTTTCATGCGCAGTTTTCACCAAATTTTTTACATCATCTAAGTTTCCAAATTCCGGATTTACTTTGGTATAGTCGGAAATAGCGTAATAACTTCCTAAAGTCCCTTTACTTTTTGTTGTTGAGATAGGATAAATGGGCATTACCCAAATAATTTTTACGCCTAATTCCTTCAATTTAGGGATATCCTCCGTAAATTTAGAAAAAGTTCCTTCAGGTGAGTACTGACGAATGTTGGCTTCATAAATTATGGCATTTTCCAATGATTCGTCTGAAATTGATGCTATGGAATCCTTGTTATTTTCATTTGATTTAATTTCTTTATTTTCTGTTTTACAAGAAGCTAAAATAACGAGTGCTAATATAAAGAGTGATTTTTTCATTATTATAATTATTTATTTAAGGGTTTTAAACTGATGGCAAAACCTCCTCCGGGAGCCAATTTTAATTTTAGGTTTGACGTATTGTTGATTTCAATTTTTCTAATGTTGATGGCTGTTGGATTTTTATCCCAATCTGCATCTTTTCCATCTTCATAAATAATGGCTTCATAATTCGTATCCGGACTCAAGAAATCGAATGAAATATCCATTTCTCTTGAATTTTCATCGGTAATTCCACCCACAAACCAGTTTTCAGAACTGCGTTCTTTTCTTGCAATGGTTACAAAATCGCCTATTTCTCCGTTCAATACTTTTGTGGTTTGCCAATCGACACCCACATCTTTAATGAACTGAAATGCAGGATTTCCTTCATAATTTTCTATTAAATCGGCCGCCATTTGAACCGGACTGTAAATTACGACGTACAATGCCAATTGCTGTGCAATGGTGGTATTCACCTGATTTTCTTTTTTCCATTTATCAAATTTAATATCGAAAATTCCCGGTGTGTAATCAATTGGTCCGGCCAACATTCTGGTAAAAGCAACAATCGGTAAATGTTCTGGCGGATTTCCTCCGTCCGAAGCCCACGCGTTAAATTCCTGTCCGCGCAAACCTTCTCGAGCAATGGTATTTGGGTAGGTTCTGCGCAAACCAGTATCTTTAATTGGCTCGTGCGCATTTATAGCCACTTGATATTTTGCCGCTTTAATCACCGCATTGTTATATTGATTCACCATATATTGTCCGTGATGGTATTCCCCTTTAGGCAAAATTTTACCGACATAACCAGTTTTAACAGCGTGAATTCCCAAACTTTGCATTAAGGCATAAGCCGTATCCTGTTGTTTTTCATAGGTTTCAGTAGCTGCAGAAGTTTCATGATGCATAATAATTTCAACGCCTTTTTCCTTTCCATAACGTACCACTTCTTTTAAATCATAATCCGGATAAGGTGTCACAAAATCGAATACGCCTTCTCGGTCCTCAAAACCAATCCAATGTTCCCAGCCGGTATTCCAACCTTCAACCAAAACAGCCCCGATATTATTTTTTGCAGAAAAATCTATAAATGCTTTTGCATTTTTAGTAGTCGCTCCATGTTTTCCGGAAGCCATATCCCAAGATGATTTTCCCAAATGCATCTCCCACCAAATTCCTGTATATTTCGTGGGTTTAAACCAAGAAACGTCTCCCAATTTATTCGGTTCATTCAGATTTACAATCAGTTTTGATTCAATCAAATCGCCCGCTTTTTCGGCAATTTGAAGGGTTCTCCAAGGCGTATGAAAAGGAACTGTTCTTTTTACTTTATAGCCGGTTCGTTCAGAACCCACCAATTCACTGGTCATGGCTAAATTATCTTTATCAACTTTTAAAGTCATATCCGAATAATCAACCAAACTGGCTTCGTGAAAACTCAGGTACAAACCTCCATCTGTTTTCATAGTTGCCGGGGTATTTATCGCATTTTCAGGAATGTAGGTTTGTCCTAAATTAGGATGGTTTGCTTTTGACAAGGCATCAATTTCAGTAAACTTTGAAGTGGTGTACAAATGCTCATAAATATCCCAATCGCCCGGAGCCCACCAAACGGTGTGATTTCCCGTTAAATTAAACTGCGTGTTTTCATCGGTAATAATCACTTCGGAAAGATTTTCTTGCTCAGGAAACTCATATCGAAATCCCAATCCGTCGTTATAAACCCTGAAAACAATGGTCAGTTTTCGTTTTAAATCCGCTTTTTCCTGAAGTTCAATTTTTAATTCCTTATAATTATTTTCAACTTTGGTTTGTTCGCCCCAAGGCATTTCCCAAACTTCGTTAAAATCACTTGTTATTGCATTCGTAATTTCAAAGTTGTCTTTTAAAGAAGCCATTTCTTTTAAATCGAAACCCAAAGTAGACGTTTTTATAACTTCCTTATCTTTGAAAGTCACCAAATAGGTTGGTTCTCCTTTTTCGGTTAACTTAAAT
>JAAFHC010000176.1 GCA_010906935.1 Gelidibacter sp. | reverse complement strand
GGTTTTCGCTTATTTAATGGAATCAAGAGTTTCATTGCCAATGAAAGATGAAGCTATTTTTGGCGATATTTCAAATACCATCAAAAAAGCATTGGAAAATACCCATAAAAGAAATTCAGATAAAAAACAGATTTGTAAAACTGCCTTTGAAATAGCCTTAAAACAATTAATTTAAACTTCAATAAATAAAATGGAAACGATTATTATTATACTTTTTGTCTTAGGATATTTGGCTATTGCCTTAGAACACAATCTAAAGTTGGACAAGCTTATTCCAGCCCTGGCAATGATGGCAGTTCTTTGGGCTTTGGTGGCTTTGGGAATTGACACTTTTCCCAATTGGTTTGATTCTTCAGCACATAAACTAATTGAAGGGTTTTCCGGATTTTCACTGGAAGAAAGGCGTCATTTACTTGAAGAAACACTGCTTCACCATTTGGGCAAAACCGCAGAGATATTGTTTTTCTTGTTGGGTGCTATGACCATTGTGGAGATTATTGATTATTTTGACGGATTTGCGACCATCAAAAATTTTGTTAAAACAAAAAACAAAAAAAGGTTATTGTGGATTTTTGCGTTTTTGGCATTTATACTTTCTTCAATTATAGATAACTTAACGGCTACCATTGTATTAATTACCATTCTTCAAAAAATAATACACGATAAAAATACGCGCTTGTGGTTTGCAAGTTTAATTATTATTGCTGCAAATGCTGGTGGTGCTTGGTCTCCAATTGGAGATGTTACCACAACCATGCTTTGGATTGCTAAAAAAGTGTCATCAGCAAAATTGATGGAATATCTTATTATTCCATCGCTAGTATGTATGGTAGTTCCGGTATTTATTGCTTCATTTATGAAACCTTTTCAAGGAAATATTAATGATAGTTCACTCGATAATTTGCCTGAAAGTAAAAATAAATATGGCGCAAGAATGTTATATTTAGGTTTGGGTGCCATTATTTTTGTGCCAATATTTAAAACAATTACCCATTTGCCTCCTTATGTTGGTATGATGCTGTCATTGGCAGTGGTGGGTATTTTTGCTGAAATTTTCAGCAGAACACAGTTTAGTTTATCTAATGTTGTGGAAAATGAAGGTGATGATGTAATAGGATTTCATAGCCCTGTGCACAAATCATTGTCAAGAATTGAAATGCCAAGCGTATTATTTTTCTTTGGAATATTAATGGCAGTGGCCGCTTTAGAATCTTTAGGGTTATTATTTATTGGCGCTGAAGCCTTAAAAGCAGTGGTGCCAAATATTGATATTGTGGTGATGGCTTTAGGTGTGGGTTCAGCAGTTATTGATAACGTTCCTTTGGTAGCCGCCAGTATGGGAATGTTTAATGAACCAATGGATGATCATCTATGGCATTTTGTGGCATATTCTGCAGGAACAGGCGGAAGTATGTTAATCATTGGTTCTGCAGCTGGCGTTGTGGCTATGGGTATGGAGAAAATTAATTTTATGTGGTACTTTAAAAATATAGCATGGTTGGCAGCTATTGGTTTTGTTACCGGAGCAATTGCTTTTATGTTTATGAGGAATTTTACTTTTTAATAACAGATTTACCCTGGATTTATCTCGGGTTTTTTTTATAAAAAATATAAATACAATTTTAAATTCATATTTTCGTTAAATGAAAATAAAAACAAAATTAAAAAAATAACTCAACGTTTTAATTATGATACAAGATCCAGCTGAAATTTTACAGGAGACTGTTCCCCAAGAAAAATCGCTTTCCGTTTACAATCTTATTATGGATGGTGGTTTGGGAGGCCAAATTATCATTGCCATACTTTTAGTTTTGTTAACTGTTGCATTGTACATTTATTTTGAACGTTATTTTGCCATAAAAGCAGCTTCAAAAACCGACAGTAATTTTATGAATCAAATTAGAGATTATGTATCTCATGGAAAATTGGATTCCGCAAAGGTTTTGTGCGCACAGGCAAATTCTCCGGCATCAAGGTTGATTGAAAAAGGAATTTCACGCATTGGAAAACCTTTGGCCGATATCAATACAGCCATTGAAAATGCAGGACGTCTGGAAATTTACAAACTCGAAAAAAATGTAAGCGTGTTGGCTACCATTGCAGGCGCAGCGCCCATGCTTGGGTTTTTAGGAACTGTGATTGGGATGATTATTGCCATTCACCAAATAGCCAATGCAGGCGGACAAATAGACATTAAAATGCTTTCTGATGGATTGTATACAGCCATGACAACAACGGTTGCAGGCTTAATTGTAGGTATTATCGCCTATATTCAATACAACCATTTGGTGGTTAGAACCAATAAAGTGGTCTATGAAATGGAAGCGCATTCGGTAGAATTTTTAGATTTGCTAAACGAACCGGTTTAAAAGAAGTTAAATATTAAAAGTTAGAAGTTAAAAAAGAGAATAAAGAAAAGAGAATAGAGAAAGCTTAGAACCTTATTTTTAACTTTTAATATTTAATATCTAATATTTAACTTTTTTCAATCTTTAAATAAAATAGTATGGATATCAGAGGAAGAAATAAAATAAGTCCGGAATTTAGTATGTCGTCCATGACGGACATTGTTTTTTTGTTGCTTATATTTTTTATGATCACTTCAACGTTGGTTACCACAAGCGCTTTGGATATTTTGCTACCGAAAGCAAGCGGCATCACCGAAAATAAAAAAGCCACTTCCGTAACCATTACAAAGGACTTGGTATTTTATATTGATAATAAATTGGTGGATGAAGAAATTTTGGAACAAGATTTGCTTGCATTATTGGCAGGAAAAGAGGAACCAACCATTGTTTTAAGGGCCGAAGAAGGCGTTCCTATTGAAAAGGCAGTAAAAGTGATGGATATTGCAAACCGAAACAGATATAAAGTAATATTGGCTGTTCGCCCAAAATAAAAAATATGTCAAATTTTTTAGATACCGATTATAAACGAAAGTCTGCAGCATTAACAAGCTTGGTGATGAGCTTGATAGTGGTTGCACTGTTTTTTTTCGGATTGACCTATTTAGATCCTCCTGAAGAATTCGGGATTGCTTTAAATTTTGGAACTTCTGAAGTTGGACAAGGCGATATTCAGCCTACAGAACCCTTAAGAGCAGCTACCCAAGAAGCGGTTAAAGAACAACAAGAAACCGTAAAAGAGCAAGTAACGCAAACTGCACCAAAAATAGCCGAAGAAGTTTTAACACAAGATACAGAAGACGCTATCGTTATAAAAAAGCAACTGGAAGCAAAAAGGAAAGCCGATGAAGTGGCCCGAAAAGAAAGAATCCAGAAAGAAGCAATTGCAAAACAGCAAGCAGAAGAACTTGAAAAAAGAAAAAAACTAGATGCTTTAATTGGAGGCGTGAGCAATTCCAACGGAACTGCTACGGGCGGACAAGGAAATGACAATACTGCCGGAGACAAAGGTAAAATAACCGGCGATCCCAACGCAAGCGGCTACTATGGAAATGGAGCCGGAGGCGGTGGCGGCGATTACCAATTGGGAAACCGAAAACCCATTAGCAGACCAAAACCAGACTATATTTGTGATGAAGAAGGATTGGTGGTAGTGAGTATTGAAGTCAACGTTTCCGGAAAAGTAATTAATGCAACTCCAGGCATAAAAGGATCTACCAATACTGCTGCATGTTTGCTGTCACAGGCAAAAGAAGCCGCTTTAAAAACCACTTGGCAGCCCGATGCAAATGCGCCTTCCAAACAAATTGGCGTTATAAAATATAGATTTTCATTGTCTCAATAATTTTTAATGGATTATTCAAACACCCTAAACTGGATGTTTTCACAATTGCCTATGTATCAAAGGCAAGGAAATACAGCCTTCAGAAAAGATTTAACCAACAGCATAGCGCTTTCCAAACACCTTAATTTTCCTGAAAAAACATTTAAAAGCATTCACGTGGCGGGAACCAACGGAAAAGGTTCCACAAGTCATATGTTGGCTTCTGTTTTGCAGGAAGCGGGTTATAAGGTTGGTTTGTACACGTCGCCGCATTTAAAGGATTTTAGGGAACGCATAAAAATTAACGGGAAACTCATCAAAAAAATGGAGGTTGTAAATTTTATAAAAAGAAACAAATCTTTTTTTGAAGCAAACAATCTTTCATTTTTTGAAATGACCGTGGGTTTGGCTTTCGACTGTTTCGCTAAACATAAAATTGATATTGCCGTAGTGGAAGTTGGGTTAGGAGGAAGGCTTGATTCCACCAATATTATTACGCCAGAAATTTCAGTAATTACAAATATAGGCTATGACCACATGCAATTTTTGGGAGAAACACTGCCCGAAATTGCTTTTGAAAAAGCAGGAATCATCAAAAATAAGGTTCCGGTAGTGATAGGGGAATACCAAGCAGAAACATTCCCGGTTTTTGATAAAATTGCCAGAGAAAAATCTTCATCGCTGTTTTTGGCTGCAAGCAATGAGAATATGACCTATCTATCTGATTTGAAAGGTTCATATCAAATTCACAACATTAAAACAGTCCTTCAAACCATAGAAGTTTTAAAAACGAAAGGCTTTATTATTTCAGAAAAAAATATTAAAAACGGATTGCAAAAAGTGGTAAAAAATACCGGACTTTTGGGCAGATGGCAAGTTTTAAACGAGCAGCCAAAAGTAATTTGCGACACCGCCCACAATGCCGAAGGATTGGTTTATGTGTTAAAACAACTTCAGGAAGAAAAATTTGAGCAACTTCACATTGTTTTAGGGGTGGTGAATGATAAAGATTTAAAATCGGTGTTGCCATTGTTTCCAAAAAACGCCAAATATTATTTTTGCAAGCCAAATATTCCAAGGGGTTTAGATTCATTTGAATTCCAACAACAATGCGCAAAATTTCAGTTGATGGGTGAGGCCTACAGCTCAGTTGAAAACGCCTATAAATCGGCACTTAATACCGCGGGTAAAAACGATTTGATTTTTATTGGCGGAAGCACTTTTGTGGTTGCTGAGGTGGTGTAAAATAATTTAATTAAATTTTGATTGTTATTTTTTTGGGTAATTTTTTTTCTATGTTTATTGTTTTGTGACCTAAAATTACTATATTTAGAAAAATATTATCGCATAGTTACTTGTTTAGTAACAGACCTTTATAGCAATGTCAACTCCAAATTGCTAGAGTAAACCTCATTCATTGTTTATTATTATAATCATTTTAACGAATTATTTTGTATCAAATCATTTGGCCTTTTATGGCTGAATTGAATTTCTAATTGAACTAACTACTAACTAAATTTATCTACTTATGAAATTATTTAAAAACTTTTCGTTTGGAATACTTGTATTCCTATTTATGTTTACTGCAAAAGCCACTGGGCAACAAACACAAACTGCAGAATTTAAACCTGTTTTTTTAACCGTTACAACATTGCATAGGAGCAGCGATCCCAATGTAGACTTTACCGATTGGAGAAAAACTGAGGAAGAATATTACAATAAAGTAACTGCAAAAAATAATTTAATTATTGGCTCGGGTTACTATATGCATTATTTTACGCCAGATGATTCTGAAATTTTATCAGTGTCGGTTTACAATTCTTGGGAAGACATTGAAAAAGCAAACGAAATCACCAACAAATTAGTGATGGAAGCTTGGCCGGATGAAGCAAAAAGAACCGCTTTTTTCGACAAGCAAAGTAGCTACTATGCCTCCAAACACAGTGATGAAATTTATGCTTCTATGAATTTTACCAAACCAGTAAAATCCGATTCAAAAGAACCTTTGATTTATTATATGAAGAAAAATAAAGCTGGCACTGGCGGAGCTGGTTATAGGGAATATTTTGACAATGTAACCATGAAAAATTCTTTTGTTAAGGGATTTTATACCATGAGACACCGATATGGCTCAAACAGTCAGGATCTTGTTGAAGTATCAGTCTTTGATAATTTAGCTGACATTGAGAAGTCTTTTGAAGAAAACGGCAAGTTGGAAGATGCACATTGGACTGATAAAGCCAAAGGTGAGGAATTTTTTAAAAAATATGCTAAATTATTTGCAGGACATGGCGATGCCATTTACAGAAATGTTCCATGGCTACAAAAATAGCTTTTTAAAAATAGTGGCGCTGAACCATTTGGTTCAGCGTTTTTTTACGTTTCTTACAGCTGATAGACTTTTTTGATAAAATCTTTTAAATATTTATTGTATGTCCGTAATCACCAATAATTTAATATAAATGCTTATCTTTGAGGAAAATAAAATTTATGAACATATTTAGTTTTACAGCCCACTTTG
>JAAFHC010000175.1 GCA_010906935.1 Gelidibacter sp. | reverse complement strand
GCAATGGCAACTCGTTGTTTTTCACCTCCTGAAAGTTCACTAGGCAAATGATCTGCTCGGTCTTTTAAACCTACTTTTTCCAAATATTGCAAGGCAATTTTATTTCTTTCCTTTCTTCCTATTCCTTGATAATACAATGGCAACGCAACATTTTCTAACGCACTTTTATAATTTATTAGATTAAAGGACTGGAAAACAAAGCCTAAAAATTTATTTCTGAGAATTGCCGCTTTTTTTTCATCTAAATTCTCAATTAATTGTCCGTTCAAATAATATTTTCCTGTATCATGCCCGTCCAACAAACCAACAATATTTAACAACGTTGATTTTCCGGAACCGGAAGAACCCATTATCGATACAAATTCACCTTCTTTAATATGTAAATCCAATCCTTTTAAAACGTGAAGAGCACCTTTTCCTATTGGATAAGATTTATGAAGTTTTTCAATCCTAATCATTTGGTTACTGTTTTAACAAATTTAAAAATTGTTGGTGAGCGTGATTATTAATATTAAGTTAAAAGAAACTTTCATTTTAAATCAATAATTTAGCGCAATGAACAATTTTGAAAACAAATCAATTATTCTTTTTGATGGTGTTTGTAACCTTTGCAATGCATCGGTAAATTTTGTGATCAAACACGACAAAAGAGAACAATTTTTATTTGCTTCATTTCAATCAGACGCCGCAAAAGAAATATTGTTACATTTCAATTTGAAAAATTTGAATGCAAACACGGTAATTTTGGTTGAAAACCATAAGGTATATGATAAATCAACTGCAGCACTTAAAATCGCCAAACGATTAGATGGCGGATATAAAGCGTTTTACGCATTTTTTTTGGTGCCGAAAATTTTTAGAGACTGGGTTTATGATTTTATAGCAAAAAACCGTTATCGATGGTTTGGCAAAAGGGAAAGTTGCCTGATTCCTTCCGCCAAATTAAAAAATAGATTTTTAGATTAACTGCGCATCATTATTCTTTCGGATAATGGTCATCCCAATCTTTTACCTTAGGATTATCAAGTTTCCCCAATGATTTTGCAACGATCATTGAAACCACAGCATCTCCTGTAACATTTATGGTTGTTCTGCACATATCCAAGGGTCTGTCAATGGCGAAAATTAAGGCCAAACCCGCTTCTGGAATTCCGGCTTGCGCCAAAACAATCACCAACATGACCATTCCTGCGCCCGGCACTGCCGCCGACCCAATGCTTGCCAAGGTTGCAGTAACAATAATCCCCAATTGCACCGATAAAGACAATTCCATTCCAAAAGCCTGTGCGATAAAAACTGCTGCAACTGCCTGATACAGACTAGTTCCATCCATATTTATAGTAGCGCCAATAGGCAACACAAAACTGCTAACTTCTTCATCAACGCCCAAATGTTCTGTGACTCTTTCCATTGTTACCGGTAAAGTTGCCGCGCTGCTGCTGGTTGAAAAAGCCAATAATTGCGCGGGAGAAATTCCTTTAAAAAAGAATGAAGGCGTTTTTTTAGTGATTATCCATACCATCGCAGTATAAAAAACCAATATGAGCGACAAACCTAAAATAACAGTAAATGCATACCAAATAAGAGCCTTAAACAAATCTAAGCTCGGCGATTCAACCACCAAAGCAGCCAACAAGGCAAAAACGCCGTAAGGTGCCGCAAGCATAATTAGATCTATCATTTTGAGAATGACTTCATTAAACCCGTCAAAGAATTTTTTTACTGGTTTTGATTTTTTCTCAGGAATTAAAATTAAACCAACACCAAAAAAAATGGCAAAAAAGATGACTTGAAGCATATTTTTATTTTCTGAAGCTGCGCCAAAAATATTATCTGGAACAATTTCTACCAATGCCTGAAGCGGTCCACTCTCTTTTTGAATGGCTGCTTCATTTGAATACTTCGCCGCATCATCACTATAATTTTGAACCAATTCCTGCCTGGTTTCTTCAGAAATAGAAGCTCCTGGCTTAATAATATTGACCAATAATAGCCCAATGGATACTGCAATTACGGTGGTTATTAAATACAAACTAATGGTTCGCCCGCCCATTTTAGACAATTTTGAAACATCTTTTAAATCGGAAACACCCTTTATAAGCGAAGCCAAAATTAACGGCACTGCAATGAGTTTTAATGAATTGATAAAAATGGTGCCCAAAGGTTTTATCCAATCTTTAACAATTTCACTGCCACCTTCAAATTGTGTCATTATGAGTCCAACTAAAACACCCAAAACCATTCCCAGCAATATTTGCCAATGCAATGCTATTTTTTTCATCTGTTTAAATTTTATTTTTTAGCAGTAACAGATACTGTCTGCCTGCCGGCAGGTTCGCTATTAATGATTCCTTTGTGTGTCAAAATTGGTAATGCTCGTTTCATTTAACTATTTTAAAAATTTCCGAAATATAGTAAATTCAAGACAATAAAAATAAATTTAAATGTTGTTTAAAGAGCCTCTATTTTTAATAAAATTTAAAGCAAAAAAAATAGCAGCAATTGCAGTTATATTTTATAATTATCGTCCCAATTTTTTACCTCAGGGTCATGAAGTTTATCCAGTGATTTTGCAACAATCATTGAGACTGTTGCGTCTCCGGTTACATTAACCGTTGTTCTGCACATATCCAACGGCCTATCAATGGCGAAAATTAATGCCAAGCCTGCTTCAGGAATTCCGGCTTGTGCCAAAACAATCACCAACATCACCATTCCTGCGCCTGGCACTGCCGCAGAACCTATGCTTGCCAATGTTGCGGTAACAATAATTCCCAATTGCACGCCTAAAGACAAATCCATTCCAAAAGCCTGAGCTATAAAAACCGCTGCCACCGCTTGATACAGACTGGTGCCGTCCATATTTATAGTGGCGCCAATAGGCAACACAAAACTGCTCACTTCTTCATCAACACCCAAATGTTCAGTGACTCTTTCCATTGTTACCGGTAAAGTAGCCGCGCTGCTGCTGGTTGAAAAAGCCAATAATTGCGCAGGTGAAATTCCTTTAAAAAAGAATGAAGGACTCTTTTTGGCAATCAATAATACCATTCCATTGTAAAAAGTAATCATTAATGCCAGCCCTAAAATAACGGTAAAGGCGTACCAAATAAGGGCCTTAAATAAATCTATGCTTGGGGATTCAACCACCAATGCCGCCAATAAAGCAAAAACACCAAAAGGCGCGGCAAGCATTATAAGGTCAATCATTTTAAGGATGACTTCATTAAATCCATCAATGAATTTTTTTACAGGTTTTGATTTTTTCTCAGGAATTAAAATTAAACCAACTCCAAAAAAGATGGCGAAAAATATAACCTGAAGCATATTTTTATTTTCTGAAGCCGCCCCAAAAATATTATCCGGAACTATGTCTACCAATGCCTGCAACGGACCACCTTCTTTCTGTTTAAAAGCTTCTTCTTTATATTTATCGGTATCGCCACTATAATTTTGAACCAATTCCTGACGCGTTTCTGGGGTGATAGAATTTCCTGGTTTTATTACATTTACCAAGAGCAATCCAATAGAAACAGCTACAACTGTGGTAAGCAAATAGAGACCAATAGTTCTTCCGCCCATTTTAGACAATTTTGAGATATCCTTTAAATCGGACACACCTTTTATAAGCGATCCCAAAATTAACGGTACTGCAATGAGTTTTAATGAATTGATAAAAATAGTGCCAAAAGGTTTTACCCAATCTCTAACAATTTCACTTCCTCCAACAAATTGTGTCATTATGAGTCCAACTAAAACACCCAAAACCATTCCAAGCAATATTTGCCAATGCAATGCTATTTTTTTCATTCAAAAGTTTTAAATTTTTGGAAAGGTAAAAAAATTTGAAGACAATAAATATAAAATGCGCCGAATGGCGCATTTTGTAATGACTATTTAAACGATTAAAATTGATAGCGCAAAGAAAGTGCAATGTCTAAATCGGTATCCTTTCCATAATTGCCAATTAACCCTATCTCAGGTCTAAAATCTAATGAAATTAACAATGGAATGTCAAAATCATATTCAATACCTATATTTCCGTCAGCATTTATAAATATGCCTTCATCATCATTGCCTATATAACTATTGTCGCGACTCCAAGATCCAATTCCTGCGCCAAAACCGGCATACCAATTAAAGCCGCCATCAATATTCCAAACCCACTGATGGATTCCGGTTAATTTAAAAGCATCAGAATACTTATTGCCTCTAAAACCTAAATCCAGTTCTAAACGGGTATTTTTACCCAATTCGTGCTGATAAGATATTTCACCACCAAAACCATCGTTGTCACCCAAACGCACACCAAGAGCATTTCTTGCAATATCTTGAGCATTAACAGTAAAAATAGCACCTATTAAGAATGCTGACATAAAAAGTAATTTCTTCATAAATTTTGTGTTTTTAAATTATTCTATTGAACATATTTCTGTTTAAAATTATTATAAAAACGAGAATTACACCATAATATTTTGTGCTAAAATCAAAAAAAATGTAAAACACTTTCAGGTGCTCTTAATAACTGATTAAAAAATTCACAATAAAAAAATATGAGGAAGATTTATTAGCAATCTGTATTTAAAAATATAAATGTATTTTTGCCCCGAAAATAAAAAAAATGGAAAAATTAAAAAAGCGCTGGGGATTGACTTCAAACTTTCAAGTTCTCTTAATCATTATCGTTTTTTCTGTAAATGGTTCTTTTG
>JAAFHC010000174.1 GCA_010906935.1 Gelidibacter sp. | reverse complement strand
TCTTCATTTGTTTGTCCCTGGTCTATCACACCTAAATTCTAGTGCTAACTCCTTCTCAAACTCTTGTAAAAACGTTAGAATCGAACTAACTGATCTGCTTAAATCATTCCAAAATTTCTTGGTGAACCTTCCGCCTATCCCTAAGCGGGTGCAAATGTAAAACCTTATTTTTTAACCACCAAATAAAATTTGATTTTTTATTTATATTGCTTTTCTCTGCTGTATTTCTATGAACTTAACCAATACCTTTCCTTATTAGCGGTTGCAAATGTAATCTCTTTTTTTATTCCTAAACAACTTTTTTAAACCTTTTTTTGAAGAAAAATGAACTTTAATTTTACACCGTTGAAATTGTGTGTATTACAATTAAAAAAAGATTAAAAAATTAGCATCCTGCACTGCCTTTGAGTTCCCCTAAATAACTTGCCTATTATATACATGTTATAAGGTATAAATAAATTATCAATCATTTATAAAAAAGCTTCTGTTAATAACGCAAACGTATTGTGAAACTGATAGTTTTCTGATATCTTTGCATCTTTAATAAAAAAAGCATGATACAAATAACATTGCCGGATGGCTCAAAAAAAGAATTTCAAAAGGGAAGTACTCCTCTGGATGTTGCTAAAAGCATCAGTGAAGGATTTGCCAGAAACGTAATTTCTGCCGAATTTAATTCCAAAACTGTTGAAATTTCAACGCCATTAAATGAAAATGGAAATTTGATACTATATACTTTTGATGATGCCCAAGGCAAAAAAGCTTTCTGGCACTCATCCGCCCACTTAATGGCCCAAGCGATAACTTCATTTTATCCTAATGTTAAATTAACAATTGGTCCGGCAATCGACAATGGCTTTTATTATGATCTTGATTTGGGAGAGGATGTTATTTCCGATAAAGATTTTCCTGCAATAGAGCAAAAAATGCTTGAAATGGCTCGTGGGAAACATGAGTTTAAATTGCATGAAGTCTCAAAAAAGGATGCCCTAAATTTTTACAAAAGTCAGAACAATCAGTATAAAGTTGAATTAATCGAAAACTTGACTGACGGAGAAATCACTTTTTGCGACCATTCTGATTTCACTGATTTATGCAGAGGCGGACATATTCCAAATACAGGCTTAATTAAAGCTGTCAAAATTATGAGTGTGGCCGGTGCTTATTGGCGTGGAGATGAAAAGAACAACCAACTTACGCGTTTATACGGCATATCGTTTCCTAAACAAAAGTTGCTTACTGAATATCTGGAATTACTAGAAGAAGCGAAAAAAAGAGACCATAGAAAATTAGGAAAAGAATTAGAATTGTTTACTTTTTCAGCAAAAGTCGGACAAGGATTACCTCTTTGGCTACCTAAAGGAGCTGTTTTACGCGACAGATTAGAGCAGTTTTTGAAAAAAGCACAAAAAAAAGCCGGTTATGAAATGGTGATTACTCCTCATATCGGGCAAAAAGAATTATATGTCACTTCTGGTCATTATGCAAAATATGGCGCAGACAGTTTTCAACCAATACATACGCCAAAAGAAGGTGAAGAATTCTTTTTAAAACCAATGAACTGTCCACATCATTGTGAAATTTATAACGACAAGCCTTATTCCTATAAAGAATTACCAAAACGTTTTGCCGAATTTGGAACCGTTTACAGGTATGAACAAAGTGGAGAATTACACGGATTAACCCGCGTTAGAGGTTTTACGCAAGATGATGCTCATATATTTTGTACGCCAGATCAATTGGATAGTGAGTTTAAAGCCGTTATTGACTTAGTCTTATATGTGTTCAAATCGTTGAGTTTTGAAAATTTTACAGCGCAAGTTTCTTTACGCGATAAAGAAAATAGAGATAAATATATTGGTAGTGACGAAAATTGGGAAAAAGCAGAAAACGCCATTATAAATGCCGCCACTGAAAAAGGGTTGGATTTTAAAATTGAATACGGAGAAGCCGCATTTTACGGTCCTAAGTTGGACTTTATGGTGAAAGATGCGTTGGGAAGAAGCTGGCAGTTAGGAACCATACAAGTAGACTATAATTTGCCCGAACGTTTTGATTTAAGTTATAAAGGAGCCGACAACCAACTACACAGACCCGTAATGATTCATAGAGCGCCATTTGGTTCCATGGAAAGATTTATCGCGGTTTTACTGGAGCATACAGGAGGTAAATTCCCGCTTTGGCTAACTCCCGAGCAGGTTATCATATTGCCAATCAGTGAAAAATATCAAATATATGCCGAAAAAGTTTTAAATTTGTTAGAAAATGCCGACATTCGCGCCCTTGTAGATAAACGAAATGAAAAAACCGGCAGAAAAATTAGAGATGCCGAAATGAATAAGATTCCGTTTATGCTGATTGTAGGAGAACAAGAAGAGAATGATGGCACAGTTTCTGTAAGAAAACAAGGCGATGGTGACATGGGTTCGTCAACAATAAATGAATTCATTTCATTAATAAATAAAGAAGTAAATAGCACATTAGAGCAATTTTAAGTTTAATTTAAAATATAACGTTATAGCATTAAGTAGAAATAAAGGCCCAAGAAAGCCTTGGAGAGTAGTAAAAGAGGATCAACATAGAATAAATGAAAAAATTGTTTATGTTGACGAAGTTCGTTTAGTAGGAGAAAATGTGGAAATAGGTGTATATCCTATTGCACAAGCAAGAGAACTCGCAAAAGAGTTAGAATTAGATTTGGTTGAAATATCTCCCAAAGCAGTTCCTCCGGTTTGTAAAATAACCGATTATAAGAAATTTCTTTACGAGCAGAAAAAGCGAGATAAAATTCAAAAAGCCAAAGCCACTAAAGTTGTTGTTAAGGAAATTAGATTTGGCCCTAATACAGATGAGCACGATTTTGACTTTAAAAAGAAACATGCCATATCCTTTTTAAAAGAAGGCGCTAAGCTAAAAGCATTTGTGTTTTTTAAAGGAAGATCTATCATATATAAGGATCAAGGACACATTTTATTGTTGAGATTGGCGCAAGAAGTGGAAGAATACGGTAAAGTAGAACAAATGCCAAAATTAGAAGGGAAACGTATGATTATGTACATTTCACCTAAAAAGAAATAATACTTCGACTGCGCTAAGCAACAAATATAAAGTTTGCTTTTGTATTAGAAGAAAAGATAAAAAATGCTGAAATAAACCTCAGTTAAAAATAATAAGCAAGATAAAAAAAGTAGAAAGATGCCTAAAATGAAAACAAAATCTAGTGCCAAAAAGCGTTTTAAGCTTACCGGTTCTGGACAAATAAAAAGAAAACACGCTTTTAAAAGTCATATTTTGACCAAAAAGTCTAAGAAACGTAAATTAAAGTTAACCCACGCTGGTTTGGTTCACAAAGCAGATAAAGCTAACATTTTACAACAACTAACTTTAAAATAATAAAGTTAACAGGGAATTTAATTATTAACCATGGAGTAGTGCCTATTTAAGTGCAAACTTTGCCGCCTACTACAAAAAAACAAATGAATTATGCCAAGATCAGTAAATTCAGTTGCCTCAAGAGCTCGAAGAAAAAAGATATTGAAGCAAGCAAAAGGTTACTTCGGACGTAGAAAAAACGTTTACACAGTAGCTAAAAACGCGGTTGAAAAAGGAATGTTATATTCTTACAGAGACCGTAAAAACAAAAAGAGAAGTTTCCGCGGATTATGGATTCAGCGTATTAACGCCGGAGCACGCCAATACGGAATGTCTTACTCTCAGTTTATGGGAAAACTTAAAGCTAACAATATCGAATTGAACCGTAAAGTTCTTGCAGATTTAGCGATGAACAACCCAGAAGCTTTTAAGGCAATTGCAGATAAAGTAAAATAGATTTTTTAATTACTTGCTTATATATAAAAACTCAAACAACTGTTTGGGTTTTTTTATGAGCCATATTTCCTGTTTATAGTTTTATATAAGATTAACAAATTCCCTATCTTTGCTCACTTAATTTAATTATTTAATTATGATTGTCTGGATAATTTTTGTTGCGCTCATACTCATTTTTTTAGCTCTGGATTTGGGTGTTTTTAATAGGACTCCACATATCATAAGCACAAAAGAAGCTTCCATTTGGACCGGAATTTGGGTGACTATATCCTTCCTCTTTTCCGGCGTTGTTTATTGGCTCTATTCCGGAGATATTATAGACAATGTGGACAATCTGACCGCAACAGATGCCGTCATAAAATACATTACAGGTTATTTAATTGAAATCTCGTTAAGTATTGACAATATTTTTGTGATTGCCGTAATATTTGCATCATTCAAAATTCCTTTAAAATATCAACACCGCGTTTTATTTTGGGGCATCTTAGGAGCCATCGTTTTTAGGGCTTTAATGATTTTCTTCGGTGTAATTCTAATTAAGAAATTTAGCTTTACAACCTATGTTTTTGGTGTGTTTTTGCTTTTTACTGCCTACAAAATGATGTTTTCAAAAGAAGAAAAATTTCAACCTAAAAAATCATTTATCTATCGACAAATAAGAAAAATTATTCCTATTACCAGTCATATGCAAGGCGAGCATTTTTTTATTAAATTAAGACATATCACTGCCGCAACGCCACTCTTTATGGCTTTGGTAATTATTGAATTTACAGATATCTTATTCGCGATTGACAGTGTGCCTGCAATATTGGCAATTACTTCCGACCCATTCTTGGTGTTTAGTTCCAATATTTTTGCCATACTCGGATTGCGATCTATGTATTTCTTCCTTTCTAATATGC
>JAAFHC010000173.1 GCA_010906935.1 Gelidibacter sp. | reverse complement strand
ATATTACCGCCATAAAAATTAAATCGGCCCGAATGCTTTTGGCGCACGGTTTTTTGAAAAAAGTTTTTGAAATATTTGAGAAATATGAGACTTCCATTGATATGATTACCACTTCTGAAGTAGCGGTTTCATTGACAATTGATGATTATAAAAACCTGGATTCTATTGTGGAAGAATTGGAAAAATTTTCTACTGTTGAAATAGACAAACAGCAAAGTATTGTTTGTTTGGTAGGTCATTTGGTGGTGAGACATCATGAAACACACCGACTTTTTAAAGTGTTGCAAGATATTTCTGTCCGTATGATTTCTTACGGAGGAAGCAACAACAATATTTCACTTTTGGTAAATACAAACGATAAAATAACTGCATTAAAATGCTTAAATCGCTATATTTTTGATAGTGTTACCGCTTAAATTTCTATGAAAAAATAATTATTTGGTTAATAAAAAAAGCCCGAAACTTAGTTTCGGGCTTTTTATTTAAAAATTTTCAGTTTATTTTGAATTCATTAAATCCTCAATTTCCTCAATTTCAATAGGAATATTTCGCATTAAATTAAAAGGCTCTCCTGTTTTTTGAACCACCACATCATCTTCAATTCTAATGCCCATTTTTTCTTCAGGAATGTAAATTCCGGGTTCAACGGTAAAAACCATTCCGGCTTTCATCGGTGTTTTTAGCGCGCCGTAATCGTGTGTATCCAATCCCATATGATGTGATGTTCCGTGCATAAAATATTTTTTGTAAGCCGGCCAATCCGGATTTTCATTTTTCACGTCATTTTTATCAATCAAACCAAGTCCAATCAATTCTGAAGACATCATTTTACCCACTTCTTTTTGGTATTCAGCCCAAAGAACTCCTGGAGCCAGCATTTTTGTCGCGCTATTTTTAACTCTTAAAACAGCACTATAAACTGCTTTTTGTCGGTCACTGAAACGTCCGTTTACCGGTATTGTTCTAGTCATATCGCTTGAATAATTCGCATATTCGGCACCAACATCCAGCAATAACATATCGCCGTTTTTACATTCTTTATTGTTTTCAATATAATGCAACACGCAAGCGCTGTAACCCGAACCAATAATTGGCGTGTAAGCAAAACCTTTAGAGCGATTTCTCAGGAATTCGTGCATAAATTCGGCTTCAATTTCGAATTCCATAATTCCGGGTTTTACAAAAGGTAAAATTCTGCGGAAGCCTTTTTCGGTAATATTACAGGCAGTTTGAATGATTTCAACTTCTTCAGGCTCTTTTGCGCCGCGAATTTCTTGCAAAATCTGATTGCTTTTTTCCCATCTATGGGCAGGGAAATCGGATTTACATTTTTTTATAAATCGGTCTTCCCTGTTTTCTAACTCAACAGATTGGCGGTAATGTTCGTTTGTATTGAAGTAAATGGTTTCCGCTTCAGTCATTAAATCGAAAAAGATTTTTTTGAATTCCGAAAGCCAATAAATGGTTTTTACGCCCGAAACTTTTGTGGCTTCTTCTTTCGAATATTTTGCGCCATACCAAATGGCAATAAGTTCACTGGTTTCTGTTAAAAACAGTATTTCACGATGATTTTCATTTAACGCATCGGGAAATAATAATAAAATACTTTCTTCCTGGTCGGCGCCGCTTAAATATAAAATATCGCTGTGTTGTTCAAATGGCAAAGTACTGTCGGCTCCAGTTGTAAAAGTATCGTTCGAATTAAAAATTGCGATAGATTTGGGTTTCATTTGAGCGGTAAAATTTGCTCGGTTTCTAATAAAAAGCTTGTTATTAATAGGATGGTATCTCATTTGTAAAAGATTTAAGTTAATAAAATACAATTTTAACGAAGCGCCAAAATTTAAGTCAAAACAACTTATTTCAGACTTTTTTTTTCATTTTTGTATTTTAGTGTAAAATTTAACAACAAAGTTATAAATTTGTTGACAACCAAACCTTTTAAAATAATATTATTTATGCGAGTATCAATAACATTTCAGCTTTTCCTGCTTTTCACCACGTTGATTTTTTCTCAAAACAAACCCGCTTATAAATTATACAACGCTAACGGAAGTGAAGTTTCCTATAAAAAAATGATCGATAAAATGGGCAAGGCCGATGTTGTTTTGTTTGGTGAACACCACAACAACCCTATTGTACATTGGCTGCAATATGAAACCACCGTTGATTTAAGCAAATTAAACAAATTAACGCTTGGTGCAGAAATGTTTGAAGCCGATAACCAAACTGCATTAAACGATTATTTATCGGGTAAAATCACCCAAAAAGCTTTTGACACCGTTGCAAGATTGTGGAAAAATTACCCAACAGATTATAAACCTTTGGTTGATTTTGCAAAAGAAAATAAACTGAAATTTATTGCCACAAACGTTCCTAGAAGTTTTGCCAGCAAAGTGTATAAAAACGGATTTGAAAGTTTAGACTCTCTTTCTTCAGAAGAAAAATCATGGATGGCGCCATTGCCCATAAAATACGATGCCAATTTGCCAGGATATGTAAAAATGATGAAAATGATGGCTGGTCATGGCGGTGATAATTTACCAAAATCCCAAGCGCTTAAAGATGCCACAATGGCCTATTTTATTCTTAAAAACAGGGAAAGCAACCACTTGTTTATTCATTATAACGGTTCTTACCATTCCGATGATTTTGAAGGAATCTATTGGTATTTGAAACAGTCAACTCCAAACTTAAAAATTGTTACTGTGAGTGTTTTGGAAGCCGAAGATGTGAAAAAGTTTTCGAAGGAAAACAAAGGAAAAGCCGATTTCATTATTGTGGTTCCTACAACCATGACAAAAACCAATTAAGTTAAATGGCTTAATAATTAAGGAAAATTCTCAATAAAAATTTATTTGAAATGCAATTGCAACTCATAAATTTTTCGTATTTTCGGAGCTACTATTAACTAAAAATAAATACCATTGCCTAACTTATTTCATGAAAACGAATTCGTTTTTAATGTTTTATTTGAAGCAGTATCCGAAGGTGTTGTGGTTGTTGATGAAAATCAGACAATTGTAGCAACCAATTTTGCTGCGGAGCAAATGTTTGGATACGCTAAAAAGGAACTGCAAAACCAGCCTTTAAATATATTAATACCGCCTTCTTATCATGGCGTTCATGGTAGCCATTTCAATAAGTTTTATAAAGAATCTTCCGCAAGGAAAATGGGTCAAAACAGGGAATTGTTTGGTGCCAATAAAAATGGTAGTAAATTTCCAGTTGAAGTTGGGCTGAATCCATTTCAAATAAAGGATAAAACTTTTGTAATGTCTATTATTATTGATATTACAATCAGAAAAGCTTCCGAAGATAAAATTTTAGAATTGAATGCGCTGTTGGAAAGTAAAATCTCCACAAGAACAGCAGAACTTGATATAACAGTCGCCAATTTAAAGGAAGAAATTGAAAAGCGCGTAAAAGCAGAATCAAAGTTGAGAAATGCCCTTAAAAAGGAAAAAGAACTCAACGAACTTAAAACAAAATTTTTATCGTTGGTTTCCCATGAATTTAAAACACCATTAAGCGGCGTTTTAAACGCTGCGGTTTTGGCAGGAAAATATACCAGAACAGAAATGCAGGACAAAAGGGACAAACACTTGCTTACCATTAAAAATAAAGTTCATTATTTAGACGGAATTCTTAACGATTTTTTATCTATTGAACGGCTTGATTCGGGAAAAGTGAGGTATATTTTCAGCAACTTTAAATTAAGTAAAGTGGTGAATGAAGTGATTTACAATGCCAATATGGTGTTAAAAAGCGGACAACATATTAACTATCCGTCAAATATTGACGACATTAATATTTATCAGGATGAAAAAATTGTTGAAGTGATGTTGTCAAATTTATTGCATAATGCGATCAAATATTCTGCCGAAAACACAAAAATAGATTTTAAAATTACGCCCAATTCAGAAGGGTTTATTTTTGAAATAAAAGATGAAGGAATTGGAATTCCGTTGGCCGATCAAAAGCATATTTTTGAAAGGTATTTCAGGGCTGAAAATGCATTGACAAATCAAGGAACCGGTATTGGGTTAAATATTGTAAAAGGGCATTTGGAAAGTTTGGGAGGAACTATAAGATTTATAAGTAGGGTAAATGAAGGCACTACATTTATTGTAAAATTACCATTAATCAAAGAGAAATGAAAACAATATTAATAATTGAAGACGACACGGTTTTAAGGGAAACTACCGCCGAAATGTTGGAATTGGAAAATTACAGAGTAATCACGGCCGCTAATGGAAAAAGAGGCATTGAACAAGCAAAAATAATGATTCCCGACCTTATTATCTGTGATATTATGATGCCTGAATTAGATGGTTATGATGTGTTGAAAAGACTTTCTGAAGATGAAAAAACCAAGCGGATTCCATTTATTTTCATGTCGGCAAAAACCGAAATATTGGATGTTAGAAAAGGAATGGATTTGGGTGCCGATGATTATCTAACCAAACCGGTAAAAGAAGAACTTTTGTTAAGTGCTGTTGAAAGCAGACTGGTGAAATCTGCGCTATTAAAGGAAGCTGAAATTGTTGAGAAAACTTCTAAAAAAAGAGATGATAACTATGATCATATTGAAAACATTGAAGATTTAAAAAACTATTTTTGTGATTTTGGAACGGAAAAAAAGTACAAAAAAGGAGAAGTAATTTATAAGGAAGGTGAATATTCCAACAATGTTTATTTAATTTATAAAGGCGGCGTTAAAAGTATTAAGTTTAATGAATTTGGGAAAGAACTAATTATTAATATTCATAAAGCTGATGTCATAAAGCTGATGACTTTTTAGGTTTTTCTGCTATTGTTGAGAATTCTCACTATTATGAAACCATTACGGCAATGGAAAATACAGAAATCTTATCCGTTTCAAAAACCATTTTACAACAGATTCTGGAAAATAATTTTAAGCTTTCTTTAGAATTATTTCAATTGATAAATGAGAATTTAACAGAAGTTAAGGACCAGTTATTGCAAATGGCCTATGGATCTATGCGAAGAAAAACGGCCCTAACCATCTTGAAATTTGCCAGAATGATGAACCGAAAACCTTCAAACAGTATTAATATAGCACGTAAAGACCTTGCCGGAGTTGCTGGTATTGCTACAGAAAGTTTAATTAGAACTTTAGCCGATTTTAAAAAGAGCGGTATTCTTGAAATTGAGGGAAGAAATATTAGAATTATTGACCTTGAGAAGTTAGAATCAATTAATTAAGGCATTTTTTTCAATTTAAATAGGGAAATTGTTATTTTAAAATTTCACTGACTTATGTCATTTATTATTAATGCACGGTTGTTTATGTTTGCATTAATGATAAATTAAATGAAAAACGTATTAATCTTAACTAATTTTTCAACCAATTCTTGGAACTCAATAATTTATGCACTCTCACTTTTTAAAAATGAGCGATGCAGTTTCTATTTGTTGAATGCTAAGAATACTGTAAATGAAAAGGATCCAAAAATAGCGTTTGAAATATTAATAGAAAAGATTTCCTCTTCACCCTTAAAAGGAAAACACGTTTTTATTCCAATTGTAGTAGCTGCCGAAATCATTGAAGCAACCAAATTTCAAGTTGAAGATAAAAATATTGATTTAATTGTTATGGGAATTGATGGAAGACCTTCTGTTGGAATAACAAAAGGCGTTTCTGTTTTTGAAAACGTGATTACCAAAGTCAAATGTTCTATTTTGGTTGTGCCAAATGAGGCCCGTTTTAGCGGGATAAAAGAGGTTGCTTTTCCAACAGATTACACCAATTTTAATGAAGCGAATTTATTGCAAAACAGTTCCGATTTATTAAGTGCCAACCAGTCGAAAATTAGATTTGTTCATCTTGCCAAAAAGGATGAAGGTCTTGACAAAGAACAACTTTGGAACAAAGAGACGTTGCATGACTATTTTAAGGATCAACCTCATAGTTTTCATGTGGAAATCAACAAAAATTTTGAAGTTTCCATTGAAAATTTTATAGATAAAATGGGTATAGATCTGATAATTATGGCGGCGAAAAATCTCAATTTATTCGAAGAAATACGAAGAAATACTTTTTAGACCGCGCATAAATAACGTTAAGTATTATTCCAAAACGCCATTTCTTATACTTCACCAATCAATTAATTGATTAAGCTTAATTTTACTGTGTATTTTTTACCAAGCCTATTTACAATTGTATAGAAGTAATTGTATATTTATACCATAAAATTATAACCGAACAAAACTTTTTAAAATGAAAAAATTATCTTTTCTATGTGGTTTTTTATTCCTTTTTATTGGGATAAATGCCCAAAATTCTATGGTAAAAAATGTGTCATTCACAAATATCGGACCTGCAATTATGAGTGGTCGCGTTGTTGATATTGACGTGAATCCAAACCAGCCAACCGAATTTTATGTGGCTTATGCTTCTGGTGGTTTATGGTACACAAATAATAACGGAACCTCATTTACCTCGGTTGCAGATAATGCCCCAACGCAAAATATGGGTGATATTGCGGTTGATTGGAAAAACGGAACAATTTGGATTGGTACAGGCGAAAGCAATTCTTCCCGTTCTTCCTATTCGGGAATAGGAATTTTAAAAAGTACCGATAAAGGTAAAACCTGGGTGAATACCGGTTTAACCGACTCACACCATATTGGCCGAATAATAATCGATAAAAACAATCCGGAAGAAGTTGTTGTTGGCGCTATCGGCCATTTATATTCTTCAAATAAAGAACGCGGTATTTTTAAAACTTCAGATGGTGGAAAAACTTGGAAAAATGTGTTATTTATAAACGAGAATACGGGAATTATAGATATTAGTGCTTCACCAACAAATCCGAATATTTTATACGCAGCTTCCTGGGAAAGAGAACGAAAAGCGTGGGATTTTGATGGCGATGGCGAAAATTCGGCCATTTACAAAAGCAGTGACGCCGGTGCTTCTTGGATTAAATTAATTGATGAAACAAGCGGTTTCCCCACAGGAAGTGGTGTTGGACGAATTGGACTTGCCGCTTTTAATGATGAGGTTGTTTATGCATTGCTCGACAATCAAAACAGAAGACCTGAAGTGAAAAAGGAAGAAGGTGAAGGCTTGAAAAAAAATGATTTCAAACAAATGGGTGTTGATGAATTTTTGAAATTGGAAGATGAAAAGTTAAACACGTATTTAAAGGATAACAATTTTGAAAAAAAATACACTTCAGAAAGCGTAAAATCATTGGTAAAAAAAGGAAAAATTCAGCCTCGTGATTTGGCAACTTATTTAGAAGATGCAAATTTTGTTTTGTTGAATTCTGAAGTCATTGGTGCCGAAGTCTACAAATCAGAAGACGGCGGAAAAACTTGGAAAAAAACGCATGAAAATTATTTAGATGATGTTTACAGTTCTTATGGCTACTATTTTGGAATTATTGCCGTAAACACTTCCAACGAAAACAAAATATATATTGGCGGTGTTCCTTTGTTGAAATCTGACGATGGTGGAAAAATATTTACTTCTATGGATCAAGAAAACCTTCATGCAGATCATCAGGCTTTGTGGGTAAATCCGGAATTAAACGGACACATCATCAACGGAAATGACGGAGGTGTTAACATCACTTATGATGACGGCAAAAACTGGATCAAAAATAACCAGCCCGCGGTTGGACAATTTTATTCCATAAATGTCGACAACCAAAAACCCTATAATGTTTATGGAGGGCTACAGGACAATGGTGTTTGGGTTGGCCCAAGTAATTACAAGGCTTCAAAAAGATGGGAAGCCAGCGGCGATTATCCTTATAAAAGTATCGGCGGTGGTGATGGAATGCAGGTTCAAATTGATAACAGAGACCATAATATTGTGTATGCAGGTTCACAATTTGGCTATTATTATCGGGTGAATTTAAAAACAAAAGAACGCATTTCCATTCATCCAATGCATGAATTGGGAGATTCACCGTATCGTTACAATTGGCAAGCACCCATTTTATTGTCTAAACACAATCAGGATATTTTATATATGGGCGCCAATAAATTGTTGCGTTCTATGAATAAAGGCGAAACTTTTGAAGCAATTTCTGAAGATTTAACCACTGGCGGAAAAAAAGGAAATGTGCCTTATGGATCAATCACCGCTATTTCTGAAAGTCCGTTTCAATTTGGCTATATTTATGTGGGAAGCGATGATGGTTATGTAAATGTCACCACCAACAGCGGCGGAAGTTGGGCCAGAATTTCAAACAAATTGCCTCAAGAACTTTGGGTTTCACGCGTTATTGCATCACAACATGAAAAAGAACGCGTTTATGTTGCTTTAAACGGCTATAGAAGCGATGATTTTAAGCCTTATATTTTTTTAAGTGAAAACAGCGGAAGTACTTGGAAAAGCATCAGCGGAAATTTACCAAATTCTCCCGTAAATGTGATAAAAGAAGATCCTGAAGATGAAGCAATTTTATATGCAGGAACTGATAACGGCGTATATGTAAGCTTTGACAAAGGTGAAAATTGGCAGGAATTTTCTAACGGATTGCCAAAAGTGGCGGTTCATGATTTGGTAATTCAACCTGAAGCAAAGGATTTGGTCATTGGCACACACGGGCGCTCAATTTACAAAACCAACATAGCTGAATTACAGCAATTTAACGCCATAAAAGACAAGCCCATAACCATTTTGGAAATTCCGGAAGTAAAATATTCACCGCGTTGGGGAAGTTCTTGGAGTCAATGGGATGAAGTTAATGATCCTAAAATAAGTATTCCTTTTTATGTTTCAAATGAAGGAACTGTTGAAGTCATAATCACTTCGGAAGATGGCATTGAATTAAACAAATTTTCAGTTCAGGCAGATAAAGGATTTAATTTTGCTGAATATAATTTGTCTTATTCGGAAAAAGGAAAAACTGCTTATCTGAAAAAACACAAATCAGCTGAAATAAAAAAAGCTAAAAACGGCGCGTACTATTTATTAAAAGGAAAATACTTTGTTAAAATAGGGGAAGCTAAAAAAGCTTTTGAGGTGAAATAGAAAATATGAATAAGCGCACATTTATTATTGTATTAACCCGTTGGGTGCAATTATTTAGTTTAAAATAAGTTAAAATAAGTTGGTTAGATATTGGTCAAGATACTGAAATTCAGTATCTTGAAGT
>JAAFHC010000172.1 GCA_010906935.1 Gelidibacter sp. | reverse complement strand
ACATATATTTAAAATATTCTATATGTCCGCCCTGATAGGAAGTCATTGCAATCGCATTTGCATCTTCTTCAATGGCACAATTAACCACTTCTTCAACACTTCTGTCGTGACCCAAGTGAATCACTTCAACGCCGGTAGCCTGAATAATTCTCCGCATAATATTGATGGCGGCATCGTGCCCGTCAAAAAGAGAAGCGGCTGTAACTATTCGAACTTTATTTTTTGGTTTGTAAGGTGTAATCGTATCCATTTTATTTTTGCTTGTAAGCCCGCAATTTAACTAAAAATAATAAGTATTATTTAACCTGCGGTTTTTGAGGTTTTAATTGAAGAATATTTGTGTTGATAAAAATCAAACAGAAAGCCTAAAAGTAAGAAAAAAGCACAAAAAAATAATTAAAAAGCTATAAATACTTTAAGAAAGCGAAGGTTTTTCTTGATTCTAAATAATTCAAATCTTGTTCATTTTTATAGGCTTCTTTTTCAAAACTGATGTTTTTATAGGCGAATTTATGGTTTTTATATTGAAAAAATCGAATGAAATATTCTATAAAATACCAGACAAAAAAGAAAATCCACAGCAATTCAACTTGCTGTTTTAAATGAATTTTTTCGTGATTCAAAAAAAACGCATCTTTAAGGCTATTCTTATTTTTTAAGAAGATAAAAGGAAAAATGGTCAATCCGGAATAGTTCTTCGGAATGATATATTTAAAAACGACAATCATATGATGTGCGATATTCAAAAATCAAACCAAATTAAATGAAATTTTTTCAATAAGACTGAAAATAAAATAATTTGAATATTTTTCTCATCAATTATAAAAAAGGTATGGCATTAACTCAAATTCGAGTTGATTTGCCATACCCTTAATTTTAAAATTACATCTTTTATGATGTGAAACCAGTTATTTAGTTTTTACTTTTAACAGGAAAGGTTGGTGTTTCCATCTTTTTGGGAGGGTTGGCTTTCAACTGTTCCAAAACGACTTCTATGGCTTTTTCCAATTGAGGATCTTTTCCTTGAATAACTTCTGCAGGCCATTGCTCTACCTCAATATCTGGTGCTACACCTTCATTTTCTATACCGAAACCTTTTTCATCATAGAAGGCCAAGTTTGGAGCGGTGACAATTCCGCCATCAATAAACTCAGGATATCCTAAAATACCTACTAATCCTCCCCAAGTGGTTTTCCCTATAATGGTACCCAAATCATTTTTTCTGAACAAATAAGGGAAATAATCACCTCCTGAACCAGCAGTTTCATCAATAAGCAAAACTTTTGGGCCTTGTATAGAGGCATTAGGTGCTTTCTGATCTTTTCCGTAGCGGTAGCTCCAATAAGACTGAAGTGGCCTTTTTAGAATATCGATATAATAATCCGCCAATTGGCCACCTCCATTAAAGCGTTCGTCAATAATTATTGCGGCTTTATTTGCTTGTGGAAAGAAATAGCGCTTAAAATATTCATGACCCTGGGTTGTTGTGTTTGGTACGTAAACATAAGCGACTTGCCCATTGGTTGCGTCATTTACTTTTTTGATATTGCCTTCAACCCAATCCCGATTGCGTAAAGTCATTTCCGAAGAAATAGGCGTTACGGTAATTTTCCTTGAATTGGTCATATTAGGAGCAGAGGAGACTGTTAGCACTGTTATCTTATCAGCTGTATTTTCAAAAAAACTAAAGAAATTATCAGTTGCCGTAACGGTTTTTCCATTTACCTCTAAAATATAATCACCAACCTTAATATCTACACCAGGTTCTGTAAGTGGAGATCTTAAATCCGGAGTCCAGTTCAATCCACCATAGATTTTTTTGATGCGGTAGCGGTTATTCGTAACCTCATAATCTGCTCCTAAAAGTCCGCCAGAAATATTTTTGGCTTTATTCATGCGATCACCCATACTTGAAAAGCGGTGATGGCCAACAGACAATTCACTGAACATCCACTCCATAACCCTGTATAGATCACCTTTGCTCGATAAGTGAGGAAGGAAAGTTGCGTACTTCTTTTTCATGGCATTCCAATCTGCACCATGCATTCCAGGATCATAAAAATAATCTCGGTTTACGCGCCATGCTTCATCAAAAATGTTAGACCACTCGGCAAGAGGCTCAATTTTTACCTGTACGTTATTGGTATTTACAATCGCATCATCTTCCGGTTTTTTTCCAGTATCGGCAATGCCCCATTTATCTTTGATTTGGTAAAGGGTTTTAGTTCCTTTAGCGGCAATAATATAATCATCAGCAGGCATAATGGCCTCTCCTTTTCTTTTCTTCAGATTATATTGATGAAGCATAGTTTTATCATCATTTAAAGCTTGCGCCAAATAATATAATTCTCCTTCTTTTGGGACTTGCAGATTGCTGTAATTACCTGAAGGTATAGGAATTGAAACAATTCTGTTTGATATGCCTTCCCAATCAATCTTAAGCGGAGGAATGTTTGTATTTTCCTTTTTATCTTCTTTTTTATCTTCTTTTTTATCTTCTTCTTTGATTTTGTCATTGATTTCCTCTACATCATTTTCTTTGGTGAATGGGGATGCCGTATTTTTTTGAAGGGTAACCAGGTAGATGGAATTGCTTAATGCCATGTCTTGATTTGAAAGATCAAACCAGTTAACAACAGGTCCGGCATCAGTAGAAGCAAACAAATATAAATACTTGCCACTTGGGTCAAAAACAGGATTGCTAACGTTGGATAAACCATCAGAAACCGGATAAGATTTATTTTCGGTTATTGAATATAAATAAGCCTGTTCAAAATTAGTCTCGGTGATGATGGTGTAGGCAATCCAACCTGAATCTGCCGACCAACTGCCAAAAAGCTCGCGGAATACGCCTGGAACATAAACCATATCGGTAGCAATTTTAGTCGATTTTCCGCTGGAAATATCCATGAGATAAAGGTTTCGCCCATTGTCAACAAAACCTATTTTTTTGCTGTTTGGAGACCAATGAATGTTTGCATAAAATCCTGAACCATTCAACGCAATTTTTTTGGTCGTTCCATCACCATTTGCATTTTTAATATGCAGCGCATATTCACCGCTTTCATCAGAGAAATAGGCAATTTGCTTTCCATCGGGCGACCAGGCAGGATATTTTTCGTGAGTTCCCGGTGTATTGCTTAGGTTTAATGCATCACCTTTTTTAGCCGGAATGGTAATGATTTCTCCTCTAAAATCAACCACCATGCGAGCCCCGGAAGGAGAGATGTTTGCACTGCGGATATAATCATTGCCCGACACAAATCTGGATCTATGCTCCAATAAATCGGTGGCGATGCCAACTTTTATTCTTGAGGTATTTCCGCTGGTAACATTAAAAGTATGAAGATATCCCGACTGTTCAAAAATGATTTCGTTCTCTGAAGCTGAGATGTTTATAATCGGAAAATCTTTAAAATCGGTCAGTTGTTTGATTTCTTTTTTGTCTTGAGTATAACTAAAAAGGTTAAACTCTCCATTTCTGTCGCTTATGAAATACACATTTTTACCTATCCATACTGGTTGGGTATCGTTGCTGCCTTCTACAGGTTTTGGGATTTCGGCCACAGCATGGCTTTTTATCTCATAAATCCAAATTTTGCTCGTAGTGCCTCCACGATAATGCTTCCACTGCTTAAATCTGTCAGCAATTGGTGTGTAAGCGATTTGATTGCCATCTGGACTGTAGGAAGCCCAAAAAGCATTGGGAATGTCCAATGTTGTTACTTTTCCATTGGCAATCTCAATGGTAAAAAGTTGTGCATATCTGTTGGTGAAAGTATTGCGCTGAGAATTAAACAAAACTTGTTGGCCATTTGGTGTGAATCCCCTGACAAAATCATTATAGGGATGCCAAGTAAGGCGTTTAGGAACGCCTCCAGAAACAGGTACAATATACACATCAGTATTGCCATCATATTGTGCATTGAAAGCAATCATGCTGCCGTCTGGGGAGAAAATAGGACTCGATTCGACTCCTTCATCTATAGTAAGTCGCCTTGGATAGGAACCATCTTTATTGGCAATCCATAGGTCTTCGGCATAAATGAAAGCGATATGGGTTTTACTAATAGCTGGCTCGGAAAGCAAGCGGGTGTCTGTAGTGTCTATAGCCAACATTGGGCTATAAATCAACATAAATAAAAATGTAAGGCTGAACAATTTTAGAAAAGAGATTTTCATGGTATAATGGTTATAATGTTTGATGTAGTTCTAAACAAATATATAGAATTTTTTATAACGAATAAGGTCTAAAATTTTTTCAGGAAAATAAAAAAAGTGTGGCAAAAGAGATTCCAGCATACAGAAAAAATCACTGATGCAATTCTCTTAAATAATTGTAAATTTGTAACTGTTAAATAGCATTTAAATGACATTTCAAGAACATATAAAACAAGGAATTCCTGCTGAATTACCTTCAAAAAAAAACTACGATAAGGCAATAAATCACGCCCCGAAGCGCATGGATATTCTGTCAAATGAAGAAAAAGAGCTCGCAGTCAGAAATGCGTTGCGGTATTTTGACAGAAAACATCACCCTATTTTAGCGAATGAATTTGCTGAGGAACTAAAAGAATACGGACGTATTTATATGTATCGTTTTCGGCCTGATTATAAATTTTATGCGCGGCCAATCAACGAATATCCGGGAAATTCTGTACAGGCAAAAGCCATTATGCACATGATTCAGAATAATTTGGATGAAGCCGTTGCGCAACATCCTCATGAATTAATTACCTACGGAGGTAACGGTGCCGTTTTTCAGAATTGGGCGCAGTATTTACTCACCATGAAATACTTGTCGGAAATGAACGACGAGCAAACATTGATTATGTATTCCG
>JAAFHC010000171.1 GCA_010906935.1 Gelidibacter sp. | reverse complement strand
TTTTCAGAGCGTAGTTTATGCCGTGCCAGGCACGTTGCTACACCCCGAATAATTTCGGTGTGCAAATATAGCGCTAAAAATAGGTTTTGCAAGCAATTATTCGAAAATAAGTTTGTAGGGTCTTTCAATGGCATTTTGCAATTCATGAATGCCGATATTTCTGCTTTTTCTGATGGTTTCTTTGCCTTCAAAAAAGATTAAAATGGTGGGTTCTACAAAAGCGCTATATTTTGCCGCTATTTCGGGAGAAAAATTCATATCGATTTTATAGAAGTCAATTTTTGGAAAATCGGTTTTCAGTAAATCGTACACTTTAGGTTCCAAAGCTTCACCAACATTGCAAGAATCTGTTGAAAAATAAAACAAAACGGCAGGTGTTTTCTGTAATATATTTTCAAGTTGATCTAATAATGCTATTTTTTTAATTGTGTTCATTTTATGTAAATTTTCAGCATCAAATTTACCACAATTTTCAATTTGTAACGAAAGGTTTGTCTCTTAATGTATTTGGTGATCATATCATCATAAAAAATAATGGTTAAAGGCGAAAACTTTTAATTAATTGCCATAAATTTGTTAACTATTAAAAAATGGATTATGTCTGATAAAATTGAAAGAATAAAATGTTTGATTATTGGGTCTGGACCTGCAGGTTATACCGCTGCAATTTATGCCGCAAGAGCCGATTTAAAACCTGTTATGTATACAGGAATGCAAATGGGCGGCCAATTGACCACCACAACGGAAGTCGATAATTTTCCCGGTTACCCAGAAGGAACCGATGGAACTGCCATGATGGAAGATTTAAAAAAACAAGCCGAACGCTTTGGAACTGAAGTAAAATTTGGGATGGCGACCAGCGTAAATTTCAGTGAAGAAGTTGGAGGCATTCACAAAGTTACGGTCGATGAATCCATTCAAATTGAAGCAAATACGGTCATTATTTCAACAGGAGCAACCGCTAAATATTTAGGGATAGAAAGTGAACAACGTTTAATTGGCGGAGGCGTTTCTGCCTGCGCAACTTGCGATGGTTTCTTTTATAAAGGGCAGGACGTGGTTGTTGTTGGCGCCGGTGATACGGCAGCAGAGGAAGCAACTTATTTGGCCAACCTTTGTAAAAAAGTGACTATTTTAGTTCGCAAAGATTTTATGCGGGCATCAAAAGCCATGCAACATAGGGTTGATAAAACAGCCAATATTGAAGTAATGTACAATACCGAAATTGAGGAGGTTTTAGGTGAAAAGGTAGTTGAAGGCGTTCGTGTTGTGAATAACAAGACTGGGAAAAAAGATGTTATCGAAATAACAGGCGTTTTTATTGCCATTGGGCACGTGCCAAATACTGGTATATTTAAAGGTGTTTTGGATATGGACGAAACGGGTTATTTAATCACCAAAGGAAAATCGACCAAAACAAATTTACCTGGTGTTTTTGCCGCTGGCGACGTACAGGATAAGGAATACAGACAAGCAGTTACTGCCGCTGGAACTGGCTGTATGGCCGCTTTGGATGCCGAGCGTTATTTGGGGTCGCTAAATTAATAGACAAGAATTTAAAAAAAAAGCCTAAATTTATTAAATTAGGCTTTTTTTTAACCTTAAATTGTTGCAATCGTTTTCGTAAATAGTCGCGCCAATAATAGGAATTGAACCTAATAAGTATTTAATTTTGCCTAATAAATTGAGGTCATGAGTTTGTTTTCAAATAGCTATTTTGTATTATTTCTAATTATATTAATTGGATTTATTATTGGTCGAATTAAAATTAAAGGAATTTCTTTGGATGTGTCTGCCGTAATTTTTGTAGCGTTGTTTTTTGGCCATTATGGTGTGGAGGTTCCTATAGATTTTCAATATATTGGTTTGGTGCTTTTTATTTTTACCATTGGAATCCAAGCCGGACCCAGTTTTTTTGAATCTTTTAAAAGGAACGGACGCGAATTGGCTATTTTGGCAACTTTACTTATTCTTAGTGCGGGTTTAATCACTTTTCTGATTTCGTATTTTTTAGGAGTCGACAAAAACTTGGCTATCGGATTGCTGAATGGCGCATTAACCAGTACGCCAGGCTTGGCAACAGCCATTGACATTACAGGTTCTCCATTGGCATCCATCGGTTATGGTATTGGTTATCCATTTGGCGTTATTGGCGTCATTCTTTTCGTTAATTTTTTGCCACGAATCCTTCGAATCAACATAAAAGAGCAGGAAAAAATATATAATTCTGAGATGTTGGCTCAATATCCGGAAATTTTGGCAAAACATTTTGTGGTAGAAAATGAAAATGTAATTGGCAAAAGCCTGGGAGATTTAAACATTCGTTTTATGACCAAAGCTGTAATTTCCAGAATTATGCATCAAAATACGGTTATTATTCCTGAGGCTGAAATTATTTTACAAAAAGGAGATACTTTGAGGGCAGTTGGTTCAAATGAAGCCTTGGAAAGAGTAAAATTGCTTGTGGGACCCGAAACTAAAAAAGAAATTCCGTTAGACATTAAATATGATGTTCGTTCTATTTTGGTGACCAATAAAGAAGTGGTTAAAAAAACATTGGGACAATTAGAGCAACTTGATACCTATTACGCTACGATAACCCGTGTTAGGCGTTCTGGAATAGATATTTCACCAAGTCCATCCATGAAATTACAATTTGGAGACAAGTTAATTGTGATTTGCACCAAAGAAAATATGTCTGAAGTGAGCCGTATTTTTGGTGATGACAAACTTTCAAGTACCGATTTTTTACCAATCGCTTTAGGAATTATTTTGGGGATTTTGGTAGGAAAAATGAGTATCAATTTTGGGGATTTTTCCTTTGGATTAGGATTAACCGGCGGTATTTTGCTTGTGGCGCTTATTTTGGGTCGAACAGGAAAAACCGGACCAATTATGTGGACAATGACGGGTGAGGCAAATCAGATTTTGAGGCAGTTTGGGTTGTTGTTCTTTTTGGCTGCAGTTGGCACCAGTGCAGGTTCACATCTTGAAAGCACTTTTGAGCAATACGGCATTGAATTATTTGTGTATGGCGCAATTATTACGCTGATTCCTATGATTATTACAACGATAGCTGCCCAGTATTTTTATAAAATAAACTTGCTTGTTTTGCTAGGAACTATAACAGGAAGTATGACCAGCACACCAGGATTGGCAGCAACCGACACGATGGTTGATTCAGATGCGCCCGCGATTGCTTACGCTACAGTTTATCCAATTGCAATGGTATTGCTTATTATTGTGGTGCAAATTTTAAGTTTGATTTGATAAAAAAGTTTGAAGACCGAAGACGGAAGACGGAAGTTCAAGTTCGAAGTTAAACGAATCAAATTCCCTTCTAGAGATGATCCCGATAGCGTTATCGGTAAGGGGTGTGTAAAAAACTTGATAAGGGAAAAAAATAATAAAAACCGGTAAACACTAATCAGGGAAGTTTAAGTAAAAGGACAAAATAATTGATAACTTTTAACTTCGTTACTAATCAGTATGATAATGATCTGTAATACAAAGCTTTAAATTTAACCGCAATGTACGCTAAGGAAATCGCAATGGACGCAATGTGTTGTTCAACTATAATTAATATTGCGACCTTTGCTTTTTCTTTGCGACCCTTGCGGTAAAAAAAATAATAGTCTAATAATCAATTAGTTTTAAAATATTAATATACTGATTAGTTACTTAACTTCTAATATTTAATATCGTATATCGAAACTTGCGTTAGGGGTTGAAGCGAAAATACTTTTTTGATTCGCTTTTTGGCGAAGTAAAAAAGATTGAAGCGGAAAACCCGACCGTTTTTTAGCGGGAACGCCCAAAATAGTATGATTGTTTAAGGATTATCTTTTAAAAAGTCCGGCTTTATCAAAAAATTCGGTCAGCGTGATTTTAGGGTTCGAAAACAAATAAACTTCCCCTGAATTTTTTATTGATAAATCTACGGTATCAGTGGCGTTTACGTAAGCGCTGGAATTGTTTGAAGCATTTACCTTGGCAGTTGTGGCTTTAAAATCTTTTCCTTTAAAAGCGCTGTTATGCAGCGTTTCCAGTTCAAAGTTGGCAGTATTTCCGCTCAAAGTAACGGAAGCTTTGTCCAATGTGTGAATAACCATGTTTTTGGTATCAATAATTCCATTTAAATTGCTGTATTCCTCAGAAATAATTAAAGCGTCCTCACATAAAATCTCTAAATCCAATTTGCTTGATTTCTTGGCGTTTATTTGAACAATTTTGGAGCTTAGTTTTAATTTGAAATCTGAATCGTCAAATGCATTCACGGTAAGTGCATCTATTCTTAGCAAATTATTCGATTTTACGCTGGCTTTGTTATAGGCATAAATTTCAGTGATATCTTTATTTACCTTAACGTGAACGGTTAATTCCTTTGCGCGCACTATTTTTGCGCTCGTTTTTATAATAAGTGCTCCGTTGTTAATCTCTGTAGTTATGGCATAAATCACATTTGAATCAGCTTCAACAGTGACGGATTGTTCATCACTATAAACCAATAAAACAGTCACGTCATCTATCACTTCAATTTTGGTAAATTCGTATAGATTTCGATTTTCAGTGGTAACATCTTTGTTTCCTATCAATTTTTCTTGCGCATTTATTGAAGAGAAAATAAGCAAAAATGAAATTAGAATTTGTGTTTTAACTGTTTTCATTGAAATGTTTTCAACAAAAATACGCAAAATAAATTTTACATTTTATTTGCGTATTTAAAAATCTATGCTAAATTTGCCAAATAATGATACTAAAAAATACAAATACTAATTGGTGGTGGAACTCTCTTAATTTATAAGCGAGCCAGAACTACTATATTTCTATTTAAAATATATAACAAAAGGACTTATCTCGCGGTAAGTCCTTTTTTATTTCAAAATAATCAAATGAAACGAGCATAACAAATTTTGATACATAAACTAATTATTAATAGCGAACAGCATCTGTTACCGCTAAAAAGATAAAATTTAAACAGATGAAAGAAATAAAATTTAAAACCATCTCAAAAACGCAATTGGCTGATACAGTTACTCCTGTTGGTTTGTACTCAAAAATTAGGGATAAATACGCCAACAGTTTGCTTTTGGAAAGTTCAGACTATCACAGCAAAGAGGAAAGTTTTACCTTTATTTGTGCGGAACCCATTGTGACGTTAAAGGCTGATAACAATATTTTTACCTACAATTATAAAAATGTGGAACTTGACCGAAAGGAAATAAATCGCGATTTTTATCCGATTTTTGAATCTTACAGCGAGTCGGTAAAAATAAATTGTGATGATTCCATAAAAGGTTTCAACGGATTTTATGGTTATATTTCATACAACGCTATTCAATATTTTGAAACCATTAAATTAAAAGCGAAAAAAGCAACTTCTGAAATTCCCGATTTTCAGTTTAGTTTTTTCAAATTTATCATTGCCATCAACCATTTTAACAATGAACTTATTTTAATTGAAAATATGGAAGAAGGCGAGGAGTCAAGAATTCATGAAATTGAAACTTTGATCAACGCACGAACTTACGGATTGTATCATTTTGAGACTTCCGGCGAAGAATCTTCGAATTGTACCGATGACGATTTTAAAAATTATGTGGTAAAAGCAAAAGAACATTGCAAACGCGGCGATGTTTTTCAGTTGGTGCTGTCGCGTCAGTTTCAACAATCTTTTAAGGGCGATGAATTTAATGTTTACAGGGCTTTGCGTTCAATAAATCCATCACCGTATTTGTTTTATTTCGATTATGGAAGTTTTAAATTAATGGGTTCTTCACCCGAAGCGCAAATTAAAGTTGATGAAGAAAAAGCCATCATCAATCCGATTGCAGGAACTTTTAAACGCACCGGAATTATGGCGCAGGATATTTTGTTGGGCGAAAAATTGTCGAAAGACAAAAAAGAAAATGCCGAACACGTGATGTTGGTGGATTTGGCCAGAAACGATTTAAGCAAACACGCAAGCAATGTAAAAGTGGAAGTTTTTAAGGAAGTGCAATATTTTAGCCACGTTATTCATTTGGTTTCAACGGTGCAGGGAAAACCCATTGGCAAAGCCATGGAAATTGTGGGAGATACCTTTCCTGCCGGAACGTTAAGCGGTGCGCCAAAGTTTAAGGCGATGGAATTAATTGATACATATGAAAATCAAACCCGCGGATTTTACGGTGGCGCGGTCGGATTTATAGGCTTAAACAATACGGTTAATTTGGCCATTGCCATTCGTTCTTTTGTGAGTAAAAACAACACCTTGTTTTATCAGGCTGGCGCGGGAATCGTCATCAATTCAACCGAAGAAGGCGAATTACAAGAAGTAAATAACAAGTTGGCTGCTTTGAAAAAAGCATTAATCATGGCAGAAAAAATTTAAAACATGAAAATAATTATCATAGACAATTACGATTCATTTACTTACAATTTGGTGCATTTGGTGGAAACCATCACGGGTCAATATCCTGCGGTTTTTAGAAATGATGAAATTACGATTGAAGCAGTGGGCGCATACGATATCATCATGCTTTCTCCCGGACCAGGAATTCCTGATGAAGCAGGGATTTTAAAAGAAGTGATTAAAACCTACGCCGCAACAAAACCTATTTTTGGCGTTTGCTTGGGTTTACAAGCCATTGCTGAAGTTTTTGGTGGCTCGTTAGAGAATTTAGAAAATGTTTTTCACGGCGTTGCCACAACGATGAAAGTCAAAAGTCCAGATGCAATAATTTATAAAAATATCCCTGCGGAATTTGAGGCTGCACGTTATCATTCATGGATCGCTTCGCTAGGTGATTTTCCCGACGAGCTGGAAATTACGGCAGTTGATGAATTTGGATCTGTGATGTCTTTGCAGCATAAAATACACAATATTAGCGCAGTTCAATACCATCCCGAATCTATTTTAACGCCCATTGGAGAACAAATTGTAAGAAATTTTATAGAAGCAAATTCATAATGAAAACGATATTAAGTAAATTAATTGAACAGCAATATTTAACAAAAGCAGAAGCCAGCGAAGTGCTTGTGCAAATTGCAAATAACAGCTATAATGCTTCTCAAATGGCGTCTTTTTTAACCGTTTTTATGATGCGGCCAATTTCTGTGGAAGAACTTTCCGGATTTCGGGAAGCGTTGTTGGAATTAGCGGTAAAAGTTGATTTATCGGAATTTAATACCATCGATTTATGCGGAACCGGCGGTGATGGAAAAAATACTTTCAACATTTCTACTTTAACGTCATTTATTGTTGCCGGAACTGGAAACAAGGTTGCCAAACACGGAAATTACGGCGTTTCTTCCGTAAGTGGTTCTTCAAATATGTTGGAGTTTTTAGGCTATAAATTCACCAATGATGAAGCTATTTTAAAACACCAGATTGAACGCGCAAATATTTGTTTTTTACACGCGCCGTTGTTTCACCCCGCAATGAAAGCAGTTGGACCGGTGCGGAAAGAATTGGGTGTAAAAACCTTTTTCAATATGTTGGGGCCATTGGTAAATCCGAGTCGGCCACAAAATCAGCTGGTTGGTGTTTTTAATTTGGAAGTTGCAAGAATTTACAATTATTTATTACAAAAATCAACCTCAAATTACGGCATCGTTTACAGTTTGGATGGTTATGACGAAATTGCGTTGACTAGCGAATTCAAATTGTTCACCAAAGAAAATGAACAATTGATAACGCCAGAAGAATTGGGATTGAAAAGATTGAATCAGTCAGATATATTTGGAGGAGATTCCGTAGAAGAAGCAGCCAAAATATTTGTTTCAATATTAAATGGCGAAGGAACCGATGCCCAAAATAATGCGGTTTTGGCAAATGCCGCTTTCGCTTTAAAAATAATAGACAATAACAAATCGTTTGAAACAGCATTTGAAGAAGCCAAAGATTCCTTATTCGGATTAAAGGCAAAAGAAAGTTTACGTAAATTAATTATGAATTAAGAATTTGTAATTTAAAATTAAATATAATGAACATTTTAGATAAAATAATAGCCCATAAAAAGCTGGAAGTTGCCAAATTAATGCGGGAAGTTTCTTTGGAAAAATTGGTGAAAAGTCCGAATTTTAACAGAACACCAATTTCCTTAAAAAAAGCGTTGACTGCTAAAAATTCAACAGGGATTATTGCTGAGTTTAAAAGGAAATCGCCTTCAAAAGGAATTATCAACGATAAAGTTTCTATTGGCGAGGTGACGCAAGGCTATTTGGATGCCAATGTTGCCGCACAATCTATTTTGACTGAACTGGAGTTTTTTGGCGGAAGTATTGTCGATTTAATTCAGGCACGCGCCGTTAACGAAACCATTCCGATTTTAAGAAAGGATTTTATTGTGGACGGATTTCAAATTGTGGAAGCAAAAGCGATTGGTGCGGATGCCATTTTGTTAATTGCGGCCTGTTTAACCAAAGAAGAACT
>JAAFHC010000013.1:33360-36819 GCA_010906935.1 Gelidibacter sp. | reverse complement strand
CTAAAATTGGAAAGTCAATAAATACGGCACATTCAGTGCAAAAAAGGGATTTCTGAAAAAAGTTGCGTATAAATGGAGTATGTATGGAGTATCCCCCCTTTATCTCCCCTTTTGACTATCTGCAGCCCTTATTTTATTGGGCTTTTGCGATATCCTAAAATTTGTTTTTTGACAATATGGCCCATTTTGCCTTCGTTGCACAAGAATCCTCATTTAACCGCATTCAATTTCGCATAAAACAGCTATTTAGGTAAAAAGCCGCCAAAACGGTCAAAACGGGATAAAGTGCTCATTACGATTAAAACGGTATTTTTTGATCAATTTGACATAAAGTGTTCATTACCCTTAAAACAGTTATTTATTTCATTAACAGTATTTTATGCTTAAAACAACTATTTGTTTCCATAACGCTCAGAACGGTACCTATTCCTTGCAACACCTGCATCATGCTAATACATTTGTTTCATATTAACATTAAATCCATAAAAAATGGGAAAATTAAAAAGCTTTATTAAGCTGGAAGGAACGTTAGACGGTTTAACGTTTTACAAGAGTCAGAATGGTTACTTGGTGCGGACCAAAGGCGGCATCAGCAAAAGCAGGATGCTGAAAGATCCTGCCTTTAAAAGAACCCGGGAGAACTTCCGACAGTTTGGGTTAAACGCGAAAGCAGGCGCGCTGCTTCGTGATTCGGTGGGACCGATGCTTGCCAAAGCAAAAGATTCTAAATTGTCGAGCAGTATGTTGAAATTGATGAATGAGATCAAAAATTTTGACAGCACTTCGGTTCGTGGACAACGGTCGGTTCATTTGGGACTGGCAACAGCAGAAGGTAAACAATTGTTAAAAGGGCTCGACTTTAACGGGAGGGCACATTTGCAATCGGTTTTAAATGCCAATTTTTCGGTGGATACGGCTACAGGGGTTGTTGAAATTCCGGATTTTACCACGCAGGAACAACTATCAGCCACAGAGAGTGCCACGCATGTGAGTTTCAGGACCGCATTTGTGAATTTGAATTTTGACACCGGCTTGTTCAACACCAGTTACAGTCCGGTTGTTATGTTGCCAATTGATTTAAGTGTGGCTACGGTTACCTTAACTCCAGAGGCGATTCCGGCAGGTGATGGAGTTCAATTGTATTTGTTGCTGATTGAGTTTTATCAGGAAATGAATGGGGTGCATTATCCCTTGCTTAACGGAGCGCATAATGTGTTGAATTTGGTGGAGGTAGTTTGATAGGTAGTTAGATTTGATTCTTTTTACAAGCAAAAACCCGCTATTAGGCGGGTTTTTTTGTGTTGTTTTCCCTTGAAGCTGGCATTCCGGTAGTTCGGGGCAGGTTGCTTAGTGGCATTACGTTAGTTCAGTGCAGGTTGCCGCAGTCGAAACGTCTTTTCTAGCCGTTTCTCCATCGCAATGACGTCGGTTGCTAATAATGATACGTCTTTGCGAAGTTTTGGAAAAACTGAAGCAATCTGTTCCGGTATGGCTCGAGGTAGTTTGGGGCAGTTGCTTTGAAACATTTTGGTAGTTCTCAACAGGTTTCTCACGTCATTTTGGTAGTTCTCAACAGGTTGCCACGTCAGCTTTCCCGGCTTCGCCTTATCAAGCTTTTCTCGCAATGACGCGTCTTAAAAAAAGTTTTAAACTTTTAATATTTAAAATTGAAATATCCACCCATCAGACAAATCCTCCCAATTTGGATTTTCTTGTTGGATAAGTTCTTCTTTTCTTCTACGGTTGCCAGCTTTTAATTGCTTTTCTCTTACAATAGCTTGATTTATGTCTTCAAATTCTTCAAAATAAACCAATTTATCACAATTATATTTTGATGTAAAGCCTTTGCAAGTTTTAGTTTTATGTTGGTATACCCGCTTTAATAAATTACCTGATACTCCAATATAAATAACTGTATTATTTTTATTGGCCATAAAATATATGTAGCTCTTTTTCATATGTAGATAATTATTTGTTTTTTAAAGGTCATATGGAATCGCTCATCTTCATTGGGGTTTGCAGGCAAATTTTTTGTTTATGGCGATTTCATAAAATAAAGGTAGTTGTTTTTTTCGTCTTTGCGATGAGATTGCTAGGCGAAGCCATAGCAAGCGAAGAAGCAATCTCATGTGAGCTGGCTCAGTGCCATAATAAGAGACAGATTGCCGCAGTCGCAACTTCTTTTCAATCCGTTGCTTCTTCGCAAAGACGGACTCAAGGAGGCGAAGGAAAGCCTTGATTGAGCCTATTTCGGCTCATTCCATAACAAACTCAACCATCCCATTTTTCTTCCCAAGGCTTCGGTAAATGCTTCTTTTGGTTTGTTGGTGGTGAAGGTATTGGTAAATCTGATGGTCATTAACAACAACGTAATGGCATGCCATTTTAATTTGGCGTTGAATGTTGGGTTTGGATTTTTAACACGCCACACATACCAGCCGTTACGAACCACCATTTTACCGTATTTGTATTGGTTGGGCCTGCCGGAAGGATTGTGGTAATGGCTTAATTTTGCAGCGGTATTCAAGTATAATTTACCGGTTTTTGCCAAACGCAAGGAGAAATCTGCATCTTCATACAAACCGTAACCTTCAAAATACACAGAGAACTGAAAGGTATCGAAAACAGACTTTTTAAAAGAAGATGCCCCACCCATCAGCTGTTCCACTTCATATATTTTATCGGAAGGCGGTAAAAACCCCACGCTTCTTCCGTGGGAGAATAGAGGTGAAAATCCCGGCGGACAATCGCTGTCGAGTCCTAATTTTTTGCGCAAGATAAATCGACTTCCGTCTTTGCGTTTCCAGCCATCATAACTGAATTCGTCAATTTTTGGGATCTCATTTTCTTTGACTTTTTGCCAAGGGGTTTCGTTATTGATATAACCGCCAACACCCAAAGCTTCCGGATAAATTTGATATGTTTTTAGCAATTGTTCAAAATATTCGGGTTCCAACACCGTATCGTCATCCAAAAAACAAACAATGTCCATTTCCTTCCCCACCCTTGCGATTCCATAGTTGCGTTGCCTGGTCAATCCTCTTTCTTCCTCTGAAACTAAAAAGTAGTTCAGGTTTTGAAAAGGATGATGTTCCAGCATTTTTTTTGTTTCAGCAGTTGTTGATCCGTCGATAATAAGAATTTCATCTGGATATTGGGTTTGCTGCTGCACCGATTGCAATAATTTCAGCAAGGGTTGCGGACGCATATAGGTACAAATGATGAGGGAGAATTTCATATCGGTTTTGGTTACAAACAACTTAAAATGTTTGTTTAATTAAAAATACAATTGATCTAAGACGGAATCATTAAATATTTACAGGATCAATACCCGATTGTTTGAGTATCTCTAAAAAAGTTCCCTTTTTCATATGTGGATAATTATTTGCTTTTTATTGGTCATACTTCGACTACGCTCAGCACAGGAATGGAATCACCTTATCTTCATTGGTGTTTGCT
>JAAFHC010000013.1:0-33309 GCA_010906935.1 Gelidibacter sp. | reverse complement strand
ATACTTCGACTACGCTCAGCACAGGAATGGAATCACCTTATCTTCATTGGTGTTTGCTTGCAGCAAACTCTTTGTTAGTGGTGATTTCATATGTTGATATTTATTGTTTTTTATCGGTCATACTTCGACTACGCTCAGCACAGGAATGTAATTGCTTCGCCAGTTCGCTATCGCTCGGGTCGCATATCATCATTGGTATTTGCGACCAATTTGTTGGTTATGCTCATTTCATATCTTTTCCTCCATGAATAGGGACTATGACGGTCTTGTTTGTTATGGAATTGTGATAAAGTTGGTGTGATCCTTTTGCCCGTTTAAATAAAAACCCATTTTGTTCCAAAATTTTTATGAGGTGTTTTGGTGACAAGTTCATTATTAAACAATTAATGAATATTCTAAAACATTGTTGTCATCTGGAATAACTTCACCTCTTTCTTTTAATTCCTCCAAATAGAGCTCAATGGCTTCTTTCGCCATAGAAATTGCTTCATCTACATTTTCGCCATAAGTAATACAACCTGGTAGTGATGGCACAGAAACCGTGAATCTACCTTGCGCTTCTTTGTGTAAATGTAATTTATAGGTGTGCATAATGATCTGTTTTTAAAACCTTCGACTATTTATTAATTCTATAAGACTTGATGCTAATGTACAAAATAATACACAATTTAAATTTTTAACTCTATTTTTTAGGCATAAGTAAAATTTTTGTGGTAAGGTTTTGAAAGTGTTTTGTATGAAGTTTACAGACTATTGGGAATTTTTAAATCACTTTCTTATGCTTACATTTTAGCCCTGATGGTAGCGGAAAGCCCGTAAAATAATGGCTGTACAATTTTGTTGGCTTTTTGGGGCGACTAAAAGAAGCCACGAAAAAAGCCTTACAAAATGACAGGCAGGGTTGCGGACTTGTAGCGGACAGCAGGAAATAGCTTCATAAATAATTTAGTATAGTTATTTTTTAGTTGGGTGACTTTACAAACGAGTGAAACATACTCATGAAACGCCTTTGTCCCGATGGATATGGGGAGGAACGCATTGAAATGCGGCAATCTGTTGCTTATTATTGTTACAGAGCCAGTGCGTAATTTATTTATGGAGATTGCGGCAGTTCTTGACAGATTGCTTCGGCGATTGCTTCGGTATCGCCTCAGTAAGCTTTCCTGCCGGCCGGCAGGCGGGCTCGCAGAGACGTTTTTGGGGACTTCGCAGCGCTGGGGTAATGATTTCTATGTTAAATCCAATTCATTTTCCTTGAAGTTGTGATCTTCGATATCGGGAGACTTCGAAGATCGGGCGCAAATAGGTACAAATGATGAGGCTAAATTTCATATAATTTTTTCTTTAAAAATTGAATAAATTCGAATAAAATATGCCTCAAGGTTTAAATAATTTAGCCACAAATTACGATTATTAAGTTGCATTTGTTCAAAATCTTTTTCATTTATATTTTTATGAAAGTCTATTAGTTTTGTCATAAAATCATGTTCTGCCACTATTACACAATGCGCTTCCCAATCAATTACCTCACCTAAAGGCATCCGAATATCCGTATCAATGACAACAGGAATTCTGCCCATCGCCAACGTTTCGTATAATCGAACAGAAAAATTACCGGAACCTCTTAAACAAAATGTGTATGGATTATTATAAACATTCTCAAAAAACTCCAAACTGGTTAGTTTTCTTTGTTGTTCTGTTTTAGCACCTGCCCTATACTTTTTTCTAAAAATAAAATCAGTTTTAACAGTATTGTTTTTTTGCAAAGCTTTTAAAAATTGATATCTTTTTAAGCTAGATGGATAAAATTCCTGATAATCTGAAAAATAGTTTTTGAATATTCTTTTAAAATTAAGTTTTAAATAAATTAAAAATTCCTTTGCCAGCTTAGCCCAAGTTCCATCAGCATTTCCCACAAAACCAATTTGAGGTAATTTATCTTTAGGTATTGTTTTAAATTCATTGGTAATCAATTTATAAGGATCAACAGTATATGCTGGTAATATAAATGTGTGCTTGTCCAATTTGCTGTTAAAACCACCCAATCTAAAAGTATAAATGTTTTTATTCAGTGTGATTCCAAAATCACCAGCACTGTAAACCCATACTTTTTTATTTAATCTATTCCCTTCATCAATAAAATTATATAGCCACTGGGTTTTATTTTTTTTGAAGAAATAAGCAATATCAACAGGAACAACTGCAATATCAGCCAATTTAAAGTCATCAACCAAACTATAGTAATCTTCTATATTTTTATTTTTAATATACCATAAATCAAAAAGCAGTGGAAAAACAATCCCTCTGTTTTTTTCAGTTAAATAATTGGTATCTGTAAATATTTTAAGCATTATTAATTTCTTGTTAGTTTTCTTGCATTTTTATATGTTATTAAACCTCTTCTATTCTTCATATAAAAAACCCACTCAAAATACAACCTAAAGGCTCTAACAATTTTAATTATCGATTTACTAAATATAATTTTATACTTTTTAGGTTTAAACTCATTAATTAATATCGATTCACTTCCATCTATAATATTTGCAAAAGTTTTATTTGTTATTGCTATATTAGCTTTAGAATTACTTATTCTTATTCCGTATTCAGTTTCTCCATAGCGGCCTGAAGTGTTTTCCATATAATAACCAAATTTATTATGAAATTGGTTTGTCGTTATAAATGGATGGTCGCTATATCGATAATAATTTTGTAGAAAATTTTTAAATGAAAATCTCGGTATAGACTTTATATTACTCGATAAACTATTCAACTTATTAAATTTAAGATTTGAAGTAAATCTTATTAAATCTGTTTCATTAGAATCTAAAAGCTTAATACATTCTGGTAAGATATTTTTTATTTCGTGATGTAATTTAAAATCTTCTTGACAATATAAAATATAATTACCTTTACAAGCTTTAAGACCTTTATTAATATTAGCAGCAAGACCTTTATTTCTTTCTGACAATACAAGTTGATCAAATTTATACGTTTTTATTAAAGCTATTGTGTCATTATCACTGCCGTCATCACTAACTACCACCTCATAATTAGAAAAACCTAGGTTATGAATTGCTTCTATACACTTAAATAAATCGTGTGCTCTATTAAAATGCGTTATTAATACACTGATTAATTTATTATTATTTTTCATAATCTTATTTTTTCAGCCCAAAACACACTTTTATTCCATTTTTTTTTATAAGAGAAATAAAATTTTATTGGATTTTTAATATTTCCCTTTATAAATAATTGCAAAAATAATAAAAGTTTGTACCCATTAAATTGTTTTTCAGAATCATATTTTAATTTCAATAACATAATTGTAGGGGAAGGTTTTGGTTGGATCACTTCAGTATCCCAAGCTAATATAGGTTTTATTCTAAAACCACCAATTGGCGCATATAAATGACCAATTTTTATACTAGGAAAATAAATAATATCATAACCTTTATTCCTTAATTGCAAACCAAAATCGGTATCTTCTCCGTACCCAAATTCAAAGCTCATATCAAAAGAAACATCTATTAAACAAGATGTTTTAACAAAACTATTTCCTGAACCAAAAATACCAGTCTGTGAGATAAATTTATAATTTAATTTTTCATTGGTTTTTAAATAAGATGTAATTAATGCTTGTACACCATACTTTTGACTATTTTGTAATACATTTTTTAATAAATCGGCATCAAATCTATTATCATCGTCATTTAAAAACACCCAATCACTTTCTATTTGGCTCAATGCTATATTTCTGGCATTGCATACCCCGGCCTGATGTGTAAAAGTGTGTTTTATAGCGAATGGCCAAACTTCGGTATGCAAATAATCTAATTCTGAACTACTATTTTCAAGAGGGTTTTGCTCTACAATTATGACATTTTTGGGTAAAACCGTTTGCTTTCTTAAGTCGCACAATACGTCATATAAATAGCTTTTTCTGCCTATGGTAGGGATAATCACATCAATTGTCGCTGTATTGATCACTTCTAAAGAGGAATTGACAACAATATCATCCAGTTTTATGTTGTTTTTATTTCTGTTCTTAAAAAACCCTGCATAAAGGAAAGCCAAAAACGGAAATTGTTTTTCATATATCATTAGATTTAAAAACAATAAAAACACCCATCTTGCCTTGTAATGCTGTTTTACAAATTTAAAAAGGGTGTAATTTGAGGTCTGAACAGGCATTTCAATAATTTCAATACCTTTTAACAGTTTTGGTTCCGAATAGCAAAATAACCCCAAAGGCATGCATACTTTGGCAACTGAATTAAGGTAATAATCAAAATCCGAATCCAATTTTATCTTATCTTTTATGGCTAATAGTAATGAAGCGTGCAACACACCAACAACGTTGCTCATTTGCCAGGAAGGATAGGTTACTTTTTTATTTATATTTATAAAGGGAGATTCTTCTACATAGCCTATTTTTTCACCCAAATAATGCTGCTCCCAAGGCGCATAAGAAAGCATCATTTTGTCATGATGAAAAACAGTATCGATTGATACGAGATCTAAATTATCGCTATAATTTAAATGACACCAAACTATCTTTTGATTGGGAAACTGTTCCGCTATTTGCAATAGTCCAGCTGCTATAGAATCCTTTTGACTGAAAGAAATACGCTCGTTTTGAACGGAAACGACATTGGAAATCTGATTGTTCTGGTGATAAACTATAATCAAAACTTAATCTATTAAAGATTTATAAAATTCAATATTCTTATCCGCAATCTTTTCAATATTAAAAACAGATTCCACGCGACGACGTGCATTTTGACCCATTTGCACTGCCAGCTGCTTGTTTTCTATAATAGAAATAATCTTCTCAGCATATTGCTGATGATTTTCAGGATGTACTAAAAAGCCACTTTCCCCATCTACGATTAATTCTTGCGCCCAACCAATATTGCTATTTACCACTGGTTTTAGCAAAGCCATGGATTCAATGGTAACCATCCCCAATGTTTCTGCAAAGGTAGGAAAAACACAAACATGGGCCTTTTTCATATAAGCTTGTACTTCCTGATACGGAATTTTACCTAAATAAATTACTTTCTCTCTTATATTCACAGCAAGTTCTTGTTGTATCAACCCCCATGTTGATTTTGATTGTGATATAATATCAAAAGAGTCGCCTCCAATTAAAATCAGTTTAGCCCTTGGATATTGCTTTTCCACTAAACTAAAAATAGCTGGTAATTCAAGAACTCCTTTTTTACGAATTATGGTTCCTATATACAAAATCAATCCATTTTCATAGACTTCAGGATTGAGATTCTCAAATTTTTGAAGATCCAACCCATAATGAATGGTTTTTATGGTTCTGTCTTTTATGCCAAACAGTTTTTGGGATACTTCTCCAGCAAATGAGGTGGGTGCAATAAATGCTGCTGCCTTTTTAACGGCCAATTTTTCGAACCAAAAGTTTTTTAATTTTTGCTTTCTTTTTTCTAAATAACAAAAATAGGTGTCACTTCCATGAAATCTTATGACTAAAGGAATTTTAAACTTCATAAAAGCCGTTATACCTGTCCAATCTGGGGCTTCAATAAGGTCAATTTTCTTCGTTTTAATTAATTTTTCACAGTAATTTTGAATGTATTTCCTATAAAAATACCATTTGCCAAAATTATATTTTTTATTTTCAAGCAGATGAATATTTACACCCTCTTCTTCAAATATTTCGCTTTTTTTCTGGGCATAAACAATGACCGTGATGTCATGTCCTTTTTTTGACAATGCCACAGCCAGATTTTTAATACTGGAACCAATACCGGCAGAATGATTGATTTTTTGATGCGGATATTCAGGAGTTAAAAAGGCAATATGCATAGTTGACTTGTTATTTATAGTTATCCATTGAATTTTGCATAAACATCTCCAAATTGAGTATTTAAAAATGCATTGGTATTAACCAACTTAATTATTTCATTATAATTAATCCAGTTAGGTAAAGAAAATTCTGTGCTTTCTGTAATACAATAATTAAACAAGATATTCGAATTATATAACTTATTTAGATAACACAGACAATCCATTAATGCATCTATACGCTCTGGAACTGTATATTCCAATGATAAAACATTTACACTTTGAGAAAGACCTTTTAGTACTTCCAATTCAAAACCCTCAACATCAATTTTAATAAAATCTGGATTTCCATAGGTAGATATTAAGTAATCTAAAGTAATCATCTCTATGTTTCGAGTTTTATTCCAGTTACTCTTTTTAAATCTTCCACTATGCTTGGTAGAATCAATCCATTCCTTTGAGAATGAAGATAAAATATTAGCATTAGTAGAAATATACATTAATTTGGTTTCCATATTTTTTCCAACACCATTTTGAAGTATTGTAATTTTTTTTCCATATTTTTTTCTTAAATACCTAATACACTCTATTTGTGGTTCAATAGCAATAATTTTTATTTTTTCATTTATTAAAGGCTCTATTCTGTTTCCATAATTTGCGCCAATATCAAAAAAAACACTATCTGGCTTAAGGAATTGAGAATAAAATTTACGCCTTTTTTCAATAAGTATTTTTTCTTTCGAACTTCGTAACCAAGATTTAATAAATTTTATATTATTTATACCAAATACATTTTTTATTAAATTTTTAATATTCATAGCTTAATTTTTTTTATTATTTCTTTTATTCCTTCCCATATCTTTTGTGAAGCTTTGGTAGGTTCTTCTCCAACAACAATGTCAAACCATTTCTTTCCCTCTGCAACATTTGAAATTTTACCGTCCAAAATATTTTTAACTGTTGCTGTCAATTCATTTTTATCTCTACACCAAAGCGCTGCATCCTTTGAAGGCATAGAGCGGAAATGAATATACTTATAATTCTGTCCAATATCACGAATGCCTTTTTTAAGCTGCGGCTGTTCATAATCGAAAAACAAGCACGATTTGTTGTGCGCCACAAAATCAAATACCATGGAAGATGCAATATTCGCAACAAATTCGGTATGTTCACAAATATTGGCTTGCAGTGCAAAATCATCACTGGTTGGCATTATTTCGTTCCAACTTTCTCCCAAAGGCTTCCATAATGGATCAAGGGGTACAATCACCTCTTTATATTTTTCTAAAACAGCATTGTATCGTCCTGTAAAATCTACCGGACATTTTCTATAAACAATACCCAAATGATATCCTTGCTGATTCAATTCAATCACTGATTTTGCCAAATCTTCCAAATAATACTGGTCTAACGGTGAAGTTACGATGTCATCGCCTGAAAAGCAAATGTATTTTTTTTGGATGTCTAAATTATGGGCTTCAAAAAAGTGTGCCCTGCTCATTAAAAGCTCCAGGTTAAAATGACTTTCAAATTGAGGTGTCCCGGTTACAAAAATCTGGTTTTCTTGCACATAAGGGCAATACCTTAACAATTCGTTTTTCATATGGTTACTCCACACAAAATAATAATCAGTTTCAACCAAGGTGGTTGCTTTGGGTAAATTGTCCCACGAAAATATAAACGTAGCTGTAGGAATCCCTAAATCCTGCGCAGCCAACAATGGCGCTATGGCTTGTGAGGGGCGCTGATTGGTACAAAAAATTAAATCGGGTTTGTGTTGTTGCAGTTGTGCTTTACAATAGGCATATTTGGTGTTTTTTCTTTCCAGTTTTTTAATTTGGTTCCGCACAAATTGCCATCCTTTTTCATTCGAACCAAAAAAAACGAATAAGTCAACCAATATGCTTTTGAAAGTATTGTTAAATCCTTTGTAAGATTGAGGAAAATTATAGGTATTGTAAACGGACTCTTTAAATTTACGATCAAAAATATTTAATTCTATTCTTTTTCTTGCTCTTGTAAAAATCGTGGTAAATGGATGTAATTTGTGGTTTTCTATTTTTACTTCCTCATAATTAAAACCTTCTTTTAAGGAAAAAACGGTATTGTTCCAATATACTATTTCAACGCCCCTTTGTTCCCCAATTTCTTTAAAATGGGTTAATGCAAAATTGCGCAATCCTACGCCATCAGGTAAAAAAATAAAAACTTTCTTCTTCATTATTCTATATTTCATTTTAAAACGGACACACTTCCATTAATCCGTGGCATAAGGCCTCAATTACTTCTTTTTTTGGCAAACTTGGAAACTTTTTATACAATTTTTCTAATTTATTGGTAGTATATTGGATTTTTCTGATTGTAGGACTCTAAATTCTAATTATTTTTAAAACCTTATCAAATAATTATATTTTTTTATTTTTCAACTTATCACGTTGCACCTGTTCAATAGGCAGGATATCAGTCGCCTTGAAACTTAATGCGGCATGAACCGCATGCAAATCGCGTGACAGTTTACGCAAACCCATAGGTTCCAATGAAGCGGCGTGGTCTGTTCCTTTCCAGGTTCTGTCCAGCGTATAATGTCTTTCTATAATATTGGCGCCCAATGTATAGGCCGCAATATCTACCGCTATGCCTAAATGATGTCCGGAAAAACCAATATGTTTTACTTTATCACCATATTTTGCTAGCAACAAATTAATTTCCAACAGGCACACATCTTCAAAAGGTACCGGATAACCGGAAGTACAGTTGTACAATACCAAATCATTATTTCTTCCTTTTGCTATAAAATAGTTTACCAAAGTTTCTGTTTCATCTTTCGTGGTCATCCCCGTTGAAATATGAATTTCACCTTGATAATGATCACAAAGCCAGCCTAACATTTCGTAATTATTGTTACATGCAGAAGGTATTTTAATAAAATCTGGTTTTAAGGAAGCTATTACTTTGGCAGAAGTGGTGTCCCAAACCGAAGTCGCATATACGATTCCTATTTGCTCACAGTAATTTTTCAGTTCCGCATGCTGCTTTACATCAAACTCTAAATATTCCCTGTGCAAACCATAGGTATTGCCATAAGAATTGGCCTGATTGGGATGAGGGGTGTTGTATTGCTCTTCTGTTAATAACTCTTTATTATTTCTTTTTTGGAATTTAACCGCATCCACATTACAAAATATCTTGGCAATTTTAATTAGCTCCTTTGCTATTTCCAGCTCTCCTTTATGATTGCAACCAATCTCCGCAATAACATAAGGCTTTTTATATTTATGCATATTTTTTATTATATTTTAATATAAATTCACAAACTTCTCTTATGGCTCCTTTACCCGAGTTATTTGCCAAAACTACGTCGGCATGTGTTTTTACAATATGCGTTGCATTGGCCGGGGCAAATGACCATCCTGAACTGCATATATTAGCCAAGTCATTTACATCATCTCCCACATAAGCCACCCCATCAAAACTGCTATTTTTATCGGCAAGAAATTGTTTCAAAAAAGAAAATTTATCTTTTACACCCAGAAAAGTATGTTGAATTTGGAGTTTCTTCATTCGTTGGGCAACTACTTTAGAATTTTCGGAAGTTAAAACTGCCACTTCTACCTTATTTTGTCTTAAAATTTCCAATCCCATCCCGTCACGCATATCGAACTTTTTGGCAAACTCCCCTGCTTCATTATAATAAACCCCGCCGTCGGTAAAAACCCCATCCACATCGAGTACCAAAAAATCAATTCTTTGATTGCTTTTCATCCCTTTTTGACGTTCTATTAAAACATTTTCAACGATGGTCCAATCGGACAGGCTGTCTATTTCCATAAGTGTTTCTTCCGGCATTTCCACCAATCCGATGTTGCCGCTTACCCTGTTTTTAGATTCCAAAAAAGCTTCCTTTGTGGTGCAATACACGGAACCATTTTCAATCAACAATCCTTCAAAATCTTGTCTTCTCGGTCTTTTAAATACGTCATAGTTTTGTGAAGTACCATCGCTATTCCAAGTAAACCTATGCGTTTTTACCACACTTACTGAAGCATCAAATTTTTCAAGGGTGATTTTTTCAATTCCTTTATTGATATCCGTTGCCAAGGTTAAAGGTGAAGTTGCCTGCAACAAACACAGGATGTCATAATCGTGATTTATTTTCGCGCTAAACTCAAGCATGGTACTTTCAGTAGAAGCGGTATCATTTGCATTTTCTTCGTTACGCAACAGGGCTTTTACCTTGGTTGTCCAATGGTATTCACGTTCTACAAATGCCATAATTTCTAAATCGTTTGTAAATACATAAACCTCATCCAATTGGGAAAAAATAGCTTCTGTGAGCACCCAGGTGAAAAGAGGGCGCCCCACCATTTTCTTTTTATTTTTTCCGGGAATTCCTTTTGAATCTTTACGGAGCGGAATAATTCCTATTTTTTTCATCGAAGCTTTGTTATTCATTATATAAACTTTATGCTAAAATATTAAAAAAAACGGTGCTAATTGGTTTTTATAAAAGTACTTATTTCTGCTGTAAAAATAGATGCTCCATTTTTCATTAAATGTGAAACATCATAATAGAAATCCTTATTTTTATATATAGGGTTAAGCGTATCGTATACCATTATTTTATTTTCATCTAACATCAATTGCTGAAAACGCTTTTCAAAAGCAGCATTAAATTTTTGATAATTTGGAGAAAAGACAAAGATTAATTGAATATTATTATCAGCGCAAAGCTTTTGAATGCTTTTAAAAGCCCTTAATTTTTCTTTTAATTCAAATTTAATTGTATATCCTTTAACTTCTTCTAAAAATTCCATTTCAATAGTTGACGTTTTTTTAATAAAAGGCATTGAACCACTTGAATCAATAGGATTTTCAATGGGTGTTTTTATTTTGTCAAATTTAAAAACAGAAGTATTTAACCTTGCCAAACAAAATAGTTTTGACATAAAATTTTTTTCATTTTGATTTATGAGCTCATTATTTATATAATTATATTTAGCCAACGGGTACAAACGATCTGATCTATATTTTAACGTTTTTTCTTCAATAAATTCGGAAGGATTATCTATTGTTAAAATAATTGTTTTTGGACTATTATTAAACTTCAACAACGATTTTAATATAAATTCATGGAAGAGCACATTAGAACCAGGATATGATAAGTTATAAGCAGTTAAACCTGTTTCATTTTCAATTTGTCCTGCTAAAATATTACTTGCTCCTATTGAGGATCCTAAGATAATTAAGTCCTTATTCATTTTACCATTAATTACATACTCCAAACGTTTATCATATTCTCTTTCTGATGCATTACTAATGAAATAAGCACTTTTCTCAGCAATGAAGAAAATTACAAAAAACAGAACGCTATGTTTAATAAATTTTTTCATTCTAAAACTGAAAATAAATAAATTCTTGTTCATTACTGCTAAATATAAATATACAAGCAATTAAAAGCATGTAAAAAGCCCAACGTAATGCCATTGGCTTATTTAATAATAATTTTTCTAAAGCATATTTTTGAGTCCTTCCTACCCATTCAATGAAGATAAAGCATCCTATCAATAATATTAAATATGAAGGCCTGATTTCCGGGATTTGGAATAAAGATTTTGTAAAAATATTTTTTATAAAACTAAAGGCATCAGAAATAGAGGGCGATCTAAAAAATATCCATGCAAAAACAGTTAGCCCAAAAGTTAATGACATCGCAAAAAACTCCCTTATTGATGGTAGATTTGTATGCTGAGCAACAATTCCTAAATGATGTCTATTACGGTTTTTGAGTAATAAAGGCAAAAAGTAGAGTGCATTCAAAAAGCCCCAAAAAATAAATGTCCAATTTGCACCATGCCAAAAACCGCTGACTATAAATATGATAAATATATTTCTAACTTTCATTTTTAAAGGTCCTTTACTGCCACCTAATGGAATATACAAATAATCTCTAAACCAAGTGGATAATGATATATGCCAACGACGCCAAAACTCGGCGATATCTCTCGAAAAATATGGAAATGCAAAATTCTGCTTTAAATCAAATCCAAAAAGTCTGGAAGTTCCTATTGCAATATCTGAATATCCGGAAAAGTCTGCATAAATTTGAAATGTAAAAAAAACTGCGCCTATTACCAATGTGCTTCCAGAATAATCATCAGCATTGTTGAAAATTAAATTGGCATACTCGGCACAATTATCAGCAATGACAATCTTCTTGAAAAATCCCCACAAAATTTGACGAGAACCATCTACTGCTTTAGAGAAATGAAAAATTCTCTTTTTATAAAACTGTGGAAGTAAATTGGCTGCTCTTTCAATAGGACCAGCTACTAATTGAGGGAAGAAACTGACAAAAGCTAAAAATGAAATAATATCTTTTGTAGGTTCCATCTTTCTATTATAAACATCTATGGTATAGCTTAACGTTTGAAACGTATAAAAACTAATACCAACGGGTAAAATGATATTTAAAGAATTGGCTGATATCTCGTTTCCAAAAAACGAAAATGCTTTTGTAAAATTATCTGCAAAAAAATTATAGTATTTGAAAAATCCTAAAAATCCTAAATTGACCACTATACTTAACCACAATAATCCTTTTCGTTTTGCTGGATTATTTTCTTTCAATAATACAACACCTATAAAATAATCAATTAGTGAACTAAAGATAATTAATGATAGAAATCTCCAATCCCACCATCCATAAAAAATATAACTTGCTGCAACCAACAATAAATTTTGTAATTTTAAATTTGATTGTGTTACAAACCAGTATAGCAAAAAAACTATAGGCAGAAAAACAGCAAAATCTATGGAGTTGAATAACATCTAAATTTGATTCCTATATGTTTTTTAATATTTTAAACTTTGCAAACTTATTTTTTTTTGCAACGTATTTTTTTTAACCGGTTTTCTATATTTTAATATTTCAAATAACTGAAATACCGTTGAGAAGCAAACCTTAAAATACAGTTTAAAATATTGAATATCTTTGATTCCATATTTTTTAAAATTATGTATTAGCAATTTCGCTATTTTTAAAAATGGCGTTGGATAATATACCAAATAATATCGAATGCTGTTTTGAAGTTGTTTTTCAAACCTAAAATAATTTCTTCCTTGTTGCTTACGTTTTTCAACATCTACTCTATGATTTATAATAATAGCGCTATTATAGGTTATATCACATCCTAAATCTAAGACTTCTAACGCTAAAGCTGATTCCTCTCCATAAATATCTACCCATAATGGGAAACCCCTTGTAGTATTATAGACCTCTTTTTTTATGGCAAAGCCACAGCCAACAAAATCGTTCGTAAAATAAGAGTTCTTTTGAGTTGCTTTACTTAAAGCAATTGCATCAGATTCAAAAATGCCTCTCACCTCTTGAAATGCAATAATTCCAAGATTTTTGTTATTAACAAATTCATTCTCAATTTGTTCTATAAAATTATCGCTAATTGGATGCGCATCGTCATCTAACCCTATAAAAATAGTGCCTTTTGCTTTTTTATATAATGCATTTCTAGCTGGTGAAGCACTTACACTTTTGGTTTTAATTGTCCAATTTACCCAACTGAATTGTGAAACAAAAGCTTCTGTTTTTGTGCAACCATCACTTAAAACCAACACCTCGTGAATAGATAAATCTATCAAACTTTTCAGTTTATTTAAGGTAAATGTCAAGGCCTCTGGTCTGTTTTTTGTAACAATAAGAAACGATAATTTCATATGTAGATTATTATTTGCTTTTTATTGGTCATATGGAATCACCCTATCTTCATTGGTGTTTGCTTGCAGCAAACTCTTTGTTAATGGTGATTTCATATCTTTAATATGTGGGCTTAATAGTGCTGTAAATATTTACAATTTTTGCTTGTAATTCGTTACGATTGTAATTTTTTTGAATAAAATTCACATTATAATCTTGTGATTTTGCTCTCAAGCTATCATTCTCTAAAGCTTTTTCTATAAGAAGGGCAATGTCTTTTACATCTAGAGGATTCTTAATTAAGTAACCGTTTTTAGCATCAGTAATCACTTCTTCTGTGACTTGCCCCGGATTTGATTGTATTGGAAATGCACCCATCCCCATAGCTTCCAATAGTGCATTTGGTAACCCATCAGAAATACTATTGGCAATATAAAGCTGGCACGAACCTAATTTTTGCAGTAATAATTTATTAGGCAAAAATGATTTTCTTGAAATGATTTCAACTTTTTTGTTTCTAAAATAGTCTGAATCTTTCAGATATTTTTCTACAACATCGTCAGCACTGAAAATTAAAAAATCAATAGCCTCATCAAGTTCTATGGTTTCAATTGCTTGTAAAACCACTATTGCTTTACCGACGCCATCATTGTAGCCTTTTATACAAATTGTTCTTCTGTTTTTTATGGATTGAATGAAATCGGTTTCAATTTCGATGCCGCCATTACCAGGAAAAACTGCTAAAAACGTATTTGTAAAACTCAAATTTTGAGCAATCTTATAATCGCGTTGGCAATCTGTAATTAAATAATCTACTCTATTTAAAAATGATTTTGCCAGTGCAGTTGCAACACCTAAATTCTGATAATTAAATAAATCACTGCCCCAAGAGGAATACGCAAAAGGAATTGTATTTTTCCGCATTACTGTTAAAATGGGTAAACCTGTTAATTGCATTTCAAAACAATGCACCACATCAGGCTGAATTTGATCAATAATTTTCTCGAAAACTATTTCGGTTTTATTGACCGTTAATTTTTCCAATATGGAATGTAATTTGGGGAAATGCTTTTTTATTTTGTAGCGCAATGGATAATTCCATTTTAGTTTCCAGCCATTAAACTGCTGTACCCAATTTATCTTTTTTACAAAACCTGCGCCATCAGTTATATCGAACCAATAAACTTCAAAACCACTCTCTTTCAACTGGTTTGTCCATTGAAAAAAATGATGGTTCGGAATAGCGACTAGTAGAATTTTCACGATTTTAGTTTAATAATTGTTGATAGGATTTATTGAATTTTTCAATACTAAAGTTATTTTGTGCATACTCAAAAGCATTTTTGGAAATTTCATCTGCCAAATTTTTATCCTCAATTAGTTTTTTGATAGATTCCACAAATTGTTTTTCTAATTGTTTCTCATTATCAGCGTTTTTAATTAAAATACCATTAAAATTGTTTTTTATGTGTTCTGATATTCCACCAACATTTGTACTAATTGGAATTACACCATGAATCATTGATTCCATAAAAATCATTGGAAATCCTTCATAAACAGATGTTATTAAAACAAACTTTAAACTGGAGTATAAATCTTGTAACTCATCAGCATTCGTGATTTCACCTAAAAACTGAACTTCAGCCTCACTAATTTTATCAATATTACTTTTCATTCCTGTTCCAGCCATTACAAACTCAAAAGCAGGATAAATAGATTTTATTTGTTTTGCGATTTCTAAAAATACTTCCGGTCTTTTTTCTTCTGACCATCGACCAATATATCCAATTCTGTTTTTAGCTTTTTTCTGAAATGTTTTGTTGCCTATTTCAATTCCATTTTCAATGATGCCTATTCGCTTTGACAATTCAAAATCCATATTATTTTTATTATAAATCTGAACAATATCGGATTTTGCTTTATTATTAATTACAATTCTTTTATCTATAATTTTTGCTGTTTTTACAAAATCATCTTCTCGCAAATCATCTTTACTTAAAGCATGAATTAAGTCAATCTTTACTTTAGAATTTTCTATATAAGGTAAAATTGCATAAAAATAAGTAGTATTGCTCCCAAAAACAATATTCGCAGTTTTGCTTTTATTGATTGTTTTATAAATTAATTTAAATAGTAAATCATTAATTATTTTTGATTTTTTATTTAATATTTCGTTTAATTCTATACATTCTGCATATTCATTAAAATTTGCTTTAAAGTTGTTGGTTGCCGATTTATGTGTGAAAATTACACAGCATTTTTTATTGTGAATTGATTTTAAAATGTTTGTATGTACACGCTCTGCTCCACCCGTATGATAGTATGGAAAAAAGAAAATAATATCTGAATTTTTAATTTTTTTACGTTGTGAAGCGTAGAATTTTAAAAAATATAAAACTGCTAAAAAGTCTTTAAAGAGTTTTTTAATTTCACATATTAAAATTTTATAAGATTGCATAAGTACTCCTTTATTCAAAAATTGAACCTCTTTTTTTAATTCTTTAATTCTATTATCATGAATAAAGTTTAATTTACTTCAATTATTTTTTTTGCTAATTTTCTTTTAATATAATTCATCATAATGTACAGATAAAATAGTATTGCTAACAATATAGTCTTTGGCAAAGAATTTATTCCATATTTATAAAAGAGAAAAATCAAAGTTTTATTTTGTTTTATTAAGTTTTTACCGTTTGGAAGCATAAAATCTCTAAACCAAACTTTTAAGTAACTGCTTAAATAATGCTTTAAATCCATTTTATTCCTTAATTCCAATTCCTTAACAATATCTGGTATAAAAAGTTTTAAGCTATCAAAGTACTTATCTATCATTGAAGTCCAGTTTGCAACACTAGGATAATAAATAGTGTCATAATCCATTTCATTAAAAACCTTAAATTTAACTTCTGACTCTAATAAAGCACGAATCATTAGTTCTGGATCGTTTAATCTTGGATATCCTTCCTTAAACCCCTTTAATTTTATTAAAAACTCTCTTTTCCATATCGGACACATAATTGACCAAGGTAATTTATACTTTAAAAACTCTATCAAAAAGGATTTCTTATATTCTATTTCCTTTTTAGTTACAATATTATTATTATAATTACATACACCCATAGGGAACACTAGAAAACTTTCACCACTGTTTTCTTCAAACTTTAAAACACGGTTAAACAAACAATCTTTAACTAAATAATCATCCGAATCCAAAAAAATAATACATTCACCAATAGCCTTAAACAAGCCTATATTTCTACATGTAGACGCACCTTTTATGGCTTCGTTCGGACGTAAAAAAAATTGAAAACGTTTATCCGTACTACAATACTTTTTTAGTTGCTCAACTGTATTATCAGTTGAACCATCATCAACAATAATGCATTCCCAATTATCATAAGTTTGATTAATTACACTATCTAAAGTATCGCAAATTAAATGAGATCTATTGTAAGTAGGAATAATAATAGAAACTAGAAAGCTCATTGTTAATAGGAAGTTGTATATTTATACTTAATAGTTGCCAACACCATAAAACTTTTGTTTCCAGAATAAACATAACTATAAATAGTAATCTTTCTTTTCTCAAATAATTTTTCAAGATCATTTACTGTTTGCTTTTCCCCTTCGCGTTGGTAATCATCCATTATTATGATAAAATCATCACTAGGATTTAAAGTTTGAGCTAATTCAACAATATCATATCTTGAATATTTATCACTTCCAAAAGGTCCGTCAACAATATAAAGATCAAACTTTTTATTATGAATTTTTTCAATGCCATGGTAACCTTTAGTTTCATTACCCTTCACTTGTTTTGAAATCATATCATGAATTCTCACTTCGGAATTAGCAGATAACTTAAAACTTTTATCAAAATAATCTTTCCACTCTTGACTTTGTTCTATAACCAAATGTTTACTTTGATCAAGATAATTATCTAAAAAAGAAGAAATAAATTTGCTAGATTCACCTAAACCAAATTCAATAATTAATCTAGGTTTATATTCTGTTAAAATTCTGTTTAACACATAAAAAAAGGTGTAATTTCCAGCCCATCTACCGATATTTAAAGGTAACTCTTGCAACCACTGTTTCCCTCTAATACTATCATGATAAATATGCGCCCACTCAAGTTCTTTTAACTGTTCATAAGTTAATCTATGCAACTTTTTATTTTCTTCAATTATATTCTTTAATATTTTCTTAAACATAAAAGTATTTTAATTTTATCAGATGAAATCCGAATTAAATTTGGATAATCAACTTTGTGTTTATTTAAATGATTCTTTATATGTATTGAACTTATAAGCAGTATAATTTTAAGATTTTACACTAAATATCAAAACTTCTTTGGTTTATTAAATATAAACTTTATTAAGTAAAAGTATCGCAAAATTATATACCACAAATCAACAAAAAAAATTTTTACTAATCTAAATATTGACATTAGAAATCCTTTTGAAGCATTTGATAATCTTATATCTTGATGCCAAAGTTGATAATTCCCTATCACATCATTTTTAAATCGAAAAAAGTCTTGCTTTTTAGTTCTTTTTATTTCATAATGAAATATTGAAGGAACAAATTCAATTTCATAACCTTCATTTAAAACTCTTTTACTCCATTCTTTATCTTCAAAAGTAGCCACATCTTCGCTAAATGAGTGTTTTTCCCAAACTTTTTTATTGAAAGCAGCACCTGAAAAAATCAAACCTGATTTATTGGGATCAACTTTTGCTGAAATTTTATTGATATAATTTCGATAATCATTTGAACTGTGCAAACATCTTAACCCTGCCAAATTATGATTGGCTTCAAATTTTTCTTGAATCAATTTAAAAAAATCATGGCTTACCGGATAGGAATGTGCGCTAAAAATAACGACAATAGGATGCCTTGCTTCATTTGCGGCGACATTTGCGCTACCGCCATAACTAAAATTTTCTATGGTTACGAATCTGCCGCCATACCTATCTGTAATCACTTTGCTATCATCAGTAGAAAGGTTATCTATTACAACAATTTCAGCGATATCATTGCTATATCTTTCTGTTAAATTTTTCAACAAAAAAGATAATGCTTCTCCTTGGTTTTTATTTCTAATAACGACTGAAATCATTGGTTTGGGTTTAATTTATTTACGAGAAAACAACTTTAATAGTATCTTATACGGTTTAGTTATTAGTTTTCCTATTTTGTATTCTAATGAGCTTTTAATTTGCATTTTACCTAACCTATGCGTTTTGATATAATAAAAAAGCACCTCAGCTGTATTATCAAAATGTTCCTTATAAAGTTCTTTGTGTTTTCTAAAAATATACTCCATATTAGCCTCAGCATGATTGTTAATAGTATCTACCAACATGGATTTTTTTGCTTTTCTATAATAAAACAAAAACGCTTCAACAACTGTAAACGCCCAGCCTTTTTTAGATATATTAAGCCAAAACTCCCAGTCTTCAAAACCATTTTTCATGCTTTCATCATAACCACCAACTTCTTCCCAACATTTTTTTCTGTATAATGACGAAGACATTAATTTATTTTCAAACATTAAGTCCTTATAATTTGAGCCTGAAGCTTTGTATTTAAAAATAATATTTAGTTTGTTTTTAATAAAAAAATAATGATGGCAAGATACTATACCTAAAGCTTCATTTGAGTTTAATACCGGCACAAGTTTCTTTAAATACTCGCAATGCAAAATATCATCAGCATCTAATGGTAAAATATATTCCCCGTTACTAATTTGAATCCCTGCATTTCTGGCGCTGGACAAACCTCCATTGTCCTTTTTAAGGTAACTCATTCGCTTATCCTTAGCACACCATTGCAAAGCGATCTCTTCCGTATTGTCTGGGCTTCCATCATTAACAATGATACATTCCCAGTCTTGATAGGTTTGATCCAATACCGATTGTAATGCTTCACCCAAAAAATGGGCTTGCTTGTAACAGGGAACAATTATGGAAACCAGTATATTCATTCTAAAATTTATTTAAAAAACCCAATTTAATAAGCCATTTAATAATTCTTGATTTTTTTAAACTTGTTATAGTGTTATTGTTTTTTAAAACATCATCTAAATCTTGTAAATAAGAAGCATAACTTACTTTTAAAACCTGTTGTTTTTCGTTGAAAATAACCAGCCTATTTTCTGGATATGAACTCATTCCTCCTAAGTAAAATACAGAGAGTGTTTTATTTATGTGGATATATGATACTTGGTATTTACAAACGGCGTCTAAAAAAAACTTCCAGTCTGACACAATTTTAAAATTGTCTTTATATAACCCATATTTTTGAAATAATTCTTTTTTTATAAAGGTTGCAGGATGTGGCAAGGTGTCTTTTACAAAATAAGCAAAAGATAAGGTGTCTGGATATTCTTTAATAAATTCCTTTATCTCACCCACCACATATAAATTAAAATAAATTAAATCATAATCAATTAAGAAATGTACGTTTTTTTCTAACACTTTCTTATTATAAAAATGATCTCCACTATTTAAAAAAAGCAAGTAATCCCCAGAGGCTTTCGCAATTCCCTTGTTCATGGCATGATACACTCCTTTATCCGGTTCACTTACCCAATAGTGCAATAAATCCTTTTTACTTTCAACATACGCTGCGCTGCCATCAGTGGAGTCACCATCAATAATAATATACTCAAACTCTTGCCAGGTTTGATTTAAAACGCCCTCCACGGTTTTTTTTAAACCTTCAAGATTATTATAGTTGATCGTGATTATGGAAATTTTTGGTTTCAAATGCTGTTTTTTAATTCTTTCTGTATAAAAATGGGAAAAGTTCTTTTCTAAGCCTTACAATTGGAAAATATTTGACGCTTAAATACGTAAACAAAAGTATTTGATTATTTAAAAAGAGTGACGCCCAATAAACGATATCTTTTCCTAAACTATTTTTCTCCTTAAATTTAAATACCCATAACCATTTTAAGGTACTGTCAATATTCTCAATCGAAATACCATTTTTACAACTCCAAGAAATAATGGATTCATAAAGCTTTATGTTATATTTTCGATATAAATCGTCTCTATTAAAAACATTTGAATCATGAATACCTCTTTTTGCTAAAGGAACAGCTATACTGCCGGATTCCAAAGAACATTTTAAGGCCATTTTATAAATAATATCGGAATCCTCAGCCACCAGTAACGATTCATTAAAAAAACCTATAGTATCAAAAACTGCTTTTTTAACGGTTAATCCGTTTAAATGCAAATAACCATATTTACTCGAAATGACGGCATCAAAAAGTGCTTTCGGTTTTATTTTTTGAGAAACTGTATTGAGTTTAAATGTTCCTTCTTCCAAGGGACTAAGTTCCCTGTAAAAATGAAACCCTACAGCATTATAAACTCCATCTACATTATTACCGTCCTCGATGATTTTCTTATCATTACTGAACCTGTTTTCCAAATAATAATCATCTGCATCTAGAAAAGCAATGTAATTACCATTTGCTTTTTGAATCCCTACGTTTCTTGTAGCAGAACGTCCTTTATTACAATTGTTGGGGTGGTTGTAAATTTTAATTCTGGGATCTGACAGTTGTAAGGCTTTAATGATAGGCAACGTTTTATCAGTACTACCATCATCAACAACAATAACCTCCACAACTTCAGGTTGTATCAATGCAGAAACGATTGCTGTTTCTATAAATGGCTCAACATTGTATGCAGGTATAATTACTGAAACGGAAAAAATCATTAATTTAAATTGAATTTTTATTTATTAAACAAAAATGGGAAAAGTTTTTGTCTCAATCTACAACAAGGAAGTGTTTTATCCATAAATTTAAAATTTTTTTGATTTTATAATTAAATTAGCACAATAACTTATATCTTCTTTTTAAACCAATTTAGATTTTAAAACTGTTCCAAATAAGATTCAATTAAAACTTTTTAATAATATTTTTAATATAATTTTTTATGGGTTTAGGTATTAACCTTAATACTTTTAACTTGAGACTTTTTGTTTGAAATACATCTAACAATAAATACTCCTCAATTATCAAAGGGCTCGGTTTTCTATAATTTTTTTTAAACTTTCTGAATATTAATTTGAACAAACTAGTAGGGACCCAACTAAGGTTAAGGCTATTCATTTTTATATATTTAGAAGAACTAATATGATAACAATAAAAATTACCATAATTATCAAAATAAATCTTCTTTAAGTAACGACCACCTAATGGCGTATTGTACATTTCATATCCATGTTCTTGACAAATACAATCGTCGAATGACTCATTATCAATTATTTTATTCAGCCTAATACTTTTTATGTTTTCCTGTTCTTTATAAGCCTTATAGGCTCTCATTTCAGTAAATGCATAATCTGGATTTCTTTCAAAATCCAATTTTTGTTCATTTAAATAATCTTTATCAATAAATAAATTATTAATTTTATTTACATAGCCATCTACAACTTGAAAAGAAGTAATATACCCATTCATGCATATTCCGTTACATTGTTCGGTACAATCAAAATCTTTAAACTTGCTTTCTTGTTTATCTAAATTTGATAAAATCATATTATCAGAATCAAAATGCCAGAAAGAATTTATATTATTCTTTTTGATAAAATTATGTATATAAAACCACCTCTTAAAAACAAATTTTGTCCAAAATTCCTTCTTATGTTTTACTCCAGCAACATGATGATAAACTTTTTCAAAATTTAAAATTTCATCACTGTTATCGTAATCTTTAAAATAGTAATGCTCAACACCAGTTTTTCTTGCTATCCTATTATTGTTCTCATCTCCAAGCAAAATCACTCTGCTCTCAGGATTAGTTAATTTAACTTGCTTTAAAATATAATTTAAATATGACGAATTACCATAATGGCAAAATAATATACATTTTTTATCTTTTATTTTCATCTTTTTCAACACTTTTATAAAAATTGATAAAATCAAAAATCAACCTCATATTAATTTCTCTTTTAAAATATTAAAACTTTTTTTTAAGAAGTCTTACTAAAGGGAAGTATTTAATCCCTAAATAACTTAACAAAAGCCTTGGCGCCCTTAAATTTATTTGAACCCAATAAAAAATATAGCTATATTTTTTTTTACGTTTTCTATATTGCAAAATCCATATTCGTTCTAGAAACCGTTCTATAGTTTTTAATTCAAAATGGTTTTTGGAGCTCCACACATACATGGACTCATAAAGTTTTAAATCATATATATCATATAAATCCCTTTTATTAAACACATTGTCGTTATGAATGCCTCGTTTTGCTACAGGATTATTTAAAATCCCAGGCATCAAAATACATTTTAAAGCCATTTTAAAAATAAGCTCCGTATCCTCCGCAACAATTAATGACTCGTTAAAATATCCAACCTCACCAAAAACTTCTTTTTTTACTGTTAAACCATCTATTTGAAAATGCCCGTACTTGCCTGAAATCAATGCTTCAAAAAGTTTTTCTGGATTGATTACTTGCGTTAAAGTATTTAATGTCAATTTTTGTTTTTCCAATGGTGTGGATTCTCTATAAAAATGGAAATCAACTGCGTTATAAACACCATCTGCATCTTTGTTTTCCTTAAATATTTTCACATCGTTGGTAAACCTGTTTTTCAAATAAAAATCATCCGCATCCAAAAAAGCAATATACTTTTCATTGGCTTTTTTAATGCCTAAATTTCTGCTGGCAGAACGACCTTTATTAAAGCTGTTTTTATGGTGATAAATTTTAATTCTTGGATTTTGCGTTTGCAGTTTTTCAATAATTTCTTGGGTACTATCTGTACTTCCATCATTAACCACCACTACTTCTGTAACTTCCAGTTGCTGTAAAGCTGAAACTATCGCTTTTTCTATGAAGCGCTCCCCATTATATACCGGAATTATTACAGAAAGAGTGAAATTATCGTTCATAACCAGCATTAGAATTTATTCAACAAGCGCAATTTGATTAACCAATTAATTTTGCGAGATTTCCTTAAATCCCTTATGATTCTTTTCAAAATAAAATTTTCTTTTAAGTCGTTCATTAAAATTGGGAATTCTAAATTCAAAACTATTTCCCTTTCTTTTTCCATGGCCGCAAAACTCCCTTCTTTTGCACTTATCCCACCTGCATAAAATGTAGTAAAGGTATCGTTTACATATTTATAGGTTGAATTGTATTTAATTAAAGCCAAAATTAAAAACTTCCAATCTGCCACAATTTTTAAATTTTCATCATAAACCCCATGCCTATCAAATAAACTTTTACGTATAAATGTAGATTGATGTGCTGGCAAATCGTTATGAAGAAATTCAAAAGACAATTCATTAGGACATTTTTTTATGAAAGAATTATTATCTCCTATTACGTTTATATTAAAGTAAACTATTTCTTTGTTTTTTAAATGAACATGAACTTTATCCAAGGCAGTGGCATTATTTAAATGATCCCCACTATTCAAAAATAACAAATACTCCCCACTTGCCACTTTTATACCTTTATTCATTGCATTATAAATTCCGGTATCAGGCTCACTCACCCAAACCGAGATTTTATCGCTAAAACTTTCTATGTATTCTTTGCTCCCGTCTGAAGATCCTCCATCTATTATAATGTATTCATACTCCTGCCAGGTCTGTTCAAAAACGCTTGTCATCGTCCTTTTCAGTCCTTCGACATCGTTAAGATTAACCGTTATTATTGATATTAAAGGCTTTTTTGTCATCTAACTTAAATATTTATTCCCATAAACTTCCTTAATTCCTTCTTCCAATTCAATCCTATGTTCCCATCCTAAACTACGGATTAAACTAACATCTAATAATTTTCGAGGAGTGCCATCTGGCTTACTGGAATTCCAAACAATTTTACCATTAAAACCAACGATCTCCTTAATCATTTCTGCCAATTCTTTAATAGCAATGTCCTTTCCTGTTCCAATATTTACACTTATTGTTCCTTCATAGGTCTGCATTAAATGAAAACAAGCAGTTGCTAAATCATCTACATGCAAAAATTCGCGCTTTGGGGTGCCGGTTCCCCATACCTCAACAGTTTCCAAATTATGAGTTTTCGCTTCATGAAATTTTCGCAATAAGGCAGGTAACACATGTGAATTCTTTAAATCATCATTGTCATTGGGGCCATATAAATTGGTAGGCATCACCGAAATAAAATTACAGTCGTATTGTTTGTGGTAATTTTCACACAATTTAATGCCTGCTATTTTAGCAATGGCATAGGGCTCATTGGTAGGTTCTAACGCTTCGGTTAACAAATAGGATTCTTTAATGGGTTGTGCCGCTAATTTAGGATAAACACATGAAGATGCCAAGAATAATAATTTTTTTACTTTATGTACATAACTTTGATGAATCACATTGCTTTGAATCATCAGGTTTTCATATAAAAACTGTGCCCTGTACGTGTTATTGGCTTCTATTCCCCCCACTTTAGCCGCTGCCAAAAAAACATATTCCGGTTTTTCCTGTTCAAAAAAAGAAATGACCTGTTGTTGGTTGGTTAAATCCAACTCCTTTGACGTTTTTAGAACCAAGTTGGTAAAACCTTCTTTTTGAAGTTTTCGTACCATGGCGGAACCCACCATTCCTTTATGACCGGCAACGTATATTTTTGAATCTTTTAGCATTATCATTTTTATTTCTTCACGATCTTCTCGATACGATTTTCTCCGAAAATCACCCGTTCTCGTTCTCGATACATTTTTAGTTTCGCTGCGCTACACTAAAAACACTCGAACTGACGACGATGCTTATTGTTTGTTCTCTTTCGTCAGTTCGAGTGATTTTAATAAAAATGATAATTTTTATTAAAATTGTATCGAGAACTTCTTCTTGGCTAAATTAATTAAACTGTCATATTCCTCATTAATTAAAGCCTCTTTTTTTGCTCTTGACCATTTTTTTATTTTCTTTTCTGTCTCAATAGCTAAATTAATATCAGTAAACTCAGCATAAAACACTAATACCAGAGGTCTCCTTTTAGACGTATAACTATTCTTAAAAAACCCTTCTGAATGTTGGAATACTCTATTTTCCAAATTGCTTGTAACTCCTGTATAATAGGAATCATCAGCACATTTTAAAATGTATACATAACTCTTTTTCATAGCGTTAACTTAATTATTTTGATTGGGTTTCAAAGCCCTTCTCGTTCTCGATACATTTTTAGTTTCGCTGCGCTACACTAAAAACACTCGAACTGACGTGTTTTGGTTTGTTTGCTCAATTTCGTCAGTTCGAGTGGTTTTAAAGCTTGTCAAATTTAAATATAAATAATTATCATAATTGCTTTAAAATTGTATCGAGAACCTTCCTGTCAAAATCGCTCGAACTGACGGTGCTTGTTTGTTTGTTTGCGTCAGTTCGAGTGGTTTTAATAAAAATGCAAATTTTTATTAAAATTGTATCGAGAACGAGAACATTACTCATATGTATTCAACGTATCAAAACCATGCTCTTTTAAAAATTGATCTTTTTTAAATAAGTGCAGGTCGTATTCCATCATTTCTTTTACCAATCCCTGTAAATTATACTTGGGTTTCCAATTCAATTTTTCTTTGCATTTTGTGGCATCTCCAATTAATTCGGCAACCTCTGTTGGACGATAATATCTTGGATCAATTTTTATCACTTCTTTTCCTATTTCCAATTGATATTTAGGATTTGTACACTTGGCAACCTTACCAGTTTCGTGTTCATTTTTCCCCTCAAAAACCAATTCAACTCCTATTTCCTTAAAAGCCAAACGCACAAAATCCCGAACAGAAGTGCTAATTCCTGTAGCAATTACAAAATCTTCCGGTTGGTCTTGTTGCAACATGAGCCACATGGCTTCTACATAGTCTTTTGCATGACCCCAATCTCTTTTGGCGTTTAAATTTCCTAAATAAATGGTGTCCTGCAATCCTAAGGCTATGCGACTTGCAGCACGGGTGATTTTACGGGTTACAAAGGTTTCACCACGCAAAGGCGATTCATGGTTGAATAAAACACCATTACAAGCAAACATATTGTAAGCTTCCCTGTAATTTACAATAATCCAATAGGCATACATTTTGGCCACTGCATAAGGTGAACGCGGGTAAAACGGTGTTTTTTCGGTTTGTGGCGTTTCCTGCACCAACCCATACAATTCTGAGGTAGATGCTTGGTATATTTTTGTTTTGCTTGTTAACCCTAATAAACGAACCGATTCTAAAATACGTAAAACACCCAAACCATCTACATTTGCCGTATATTCTGGGGTATCAAAACTCACTTTTACATGCGACATGGCTCCTAAATTGTAAATTTCATCGGGTTGCACTTCTTGTATAATACGGGTTAAATTTAACGCATCGCTTAAATCTCCATAATGCAATTTAAACTTCACATTTTTTTCATGCGGGTCTTTGTACAAATGGTCTATTCGTTCTGTATTAAACAAAGAACTACGCCTTTTTATACCATGAACTTCATAACCTTTTAGCAATAAAAATTCTGCTAAATAAGCGCCGTCTTGTCCTGTGATTCCTGTAATGAGTGCTGTTTTATTCATTTCAATTTGAATTATTGATTCAATCTTTCTTAACTCTTAAATAACTTTAGCGTATAAATCCATAGTTTCTTTCCGACATTTTTCCCAGGAAAAATCTTTTAATCGAATTTTTCCCGCCTCAATTAAATCTAATTTTAATGTACCATCTGAAATAACATTTTGTATGGAATTTCTAATAGATATAATATCTTTTGGATCGAAATAAATAGCCGCATTGCCGGCTATTTCCTTTAGCGATCCTCCCGAGCTACTTATTACCGGGCAATTGCAAGCAAAGGCCTCAAGAAGCGGAAAACCAAAGCCTTCGTATAATGAAGGGAAAACAAAACATTCTGCATTATTATATAGGTGAACTAATTCTCCATCACTTTGACAAAAATAGTTATTCACTTTACTTTTTATTCCCAATTCTTCTATCCAACTATTTTCTATAGTTGTAAAATCTGGACCGGTACAAACCAAATGTAGATTTTTATTATATTTTAAAATTGGTGAAACAGCAATTAAAAAAGTTAAGAAATTTTTATAGATACTCCTGTTACCGGCATAAAGCAAATAGCGTCGGTCTTGAAAATTCAGGTTTGGATCAATAGCTGGTACCGAATCAAAATTTGTTGCATGGTAAATAACATCTATTTTTTCTTCCGGTATTCCAAAAACATCGATTAAATCATTTTTCGTTGAATTTGATATTGCAATAATTTTGGCCGCCGCATTGCATAACTTTCGTTTGTTAAATGAATCCTGACTATTCCCAAAATACTCTGCATATTTTTCATGGATCATATCATGAACCGTTATAACAAATGGCTTGGTGAGTTGTTCTAAAAAATAGTTGTCGTAATAGGTTGGATGAAAAATATCAAATTGAAGATCCCTTATTTGTGAATTATAAAAATCATATTTATTAAGTACTGTTTGCTTTTCATTAAACAGCGTTCTGTTTAATTTTGACTGAACTCTTTTATAAAGGCCCTTTTTTTTTGGAATTTTATGAACGAACAATTCCATCCTCTTAATTGAATCATTATCTACTTGTAATTCACTAAAATACCGACTTATCCCTCCAAATTTTTGATTCTCGAATACCTGATTATCAATGAGTATTTTCACAGTTATTTTATTTGAGTTTTTAAATTTTCTATATATAACCAATCCCTTTTATATTCTAATATAGCTTTCTTAACAGTAGAAAAATTTTTCTCAGTAGATGCAAGTATATCTGTATAAAAAAATGTTCTTGTTGATTGATTTCTATCCATGGCAAAAACATAGGAATTAATCTTTTTAAGTGTTTCGAAATCTGACTCTTCCATTATTAAGTTACCGAAGTTATCAAAAATATAAATATACTTATATCCAATATTTTGGAGTTTAATATAAAGATCATTAAATCCTAGTATTTGAAATTCCTCAAACATTTGATTTTCCCAATATAATATTGGCTCCGATTTAATTAATATATTTTCTGATGATTTTAAGACATCAAAATCATATCCATCAGTATCAACTTTAATTAATTCAACATCTGAGACATCCTCAATTACGCTATCCAGAGTCTTATAAATAATAACATCTGAATTACTCAATGTGGTTACCCTTGCAGTTCCTCCAGAGTGCAAAAATTGACCGTTAAAATAACCTGTTCCAATAAATTTATTTATACATTTCACTCTTTTTTTTTCCGAGGACAAAAGTTTTTTTATATTTTTTTCTAAGTATGAATAAAAAAAATCTGAAGGCTCAATAGAATAAATTGGATTTTTACAATTCTGTATCATAGCTATTGTAGTATCACCCACATTGGCTCCAACATCAATTATTATCCTATCGGAATTTAAATTTTTTACTAAAACAGGTAAGAATCTATCATACAATCTATTTGATTTTTGATATTGAGGCAATGGATGATTATGGGGAATATTTATCCTGTATTTACCAATCGAATATTCAATATCCTCTTCTAAATTCTCCTTTTTTTTATTCCATAATTTAAACATGCCGTAACTCATACTATCCTTTGAATTTTCCCATTTAATGATGTTTTCTATAATTTTTCAATTTTATTAGATCCTGTATTATAAATAGGCATCCCTTTAATACATTCTATAATTTCGTTTCCTCTCAGATAATTTAAATTTCCATTCTTATTCCGGGACTGTCTGAATTTGCATTCAACATAACCTTCTTTAGCTATTAATGGCTTAAGATCCTTTAAAAATTCTTTTTTTACAAAATAAGCATTATTCCCTGCACTGTTACTGCCAACGAAAGAATATCCTTTTTCTTCTGCTAAGTCACAAAGTGCTAAAATAGAAGCGCCAAAATAAAGATTGCTATAATGCGCCTTGGTCCAAACAAAATCCTCCTTATAGGGTATTGTAATTGCTCTTTCATACCCAAATTTACTATTATATTCTATAATCATTATAATAGGATCCACAACTTCAATAGCTCTCCAAATCCAGTAATCATTTCCATCAATATCAATATGTAAAAGGCCTATTTCTCCTTTTATTCCTTCCTCCTCAATAAGCTGATTAATGTTATCTTTAGTAATAAATGCAGATTTAGCTATTAAATCATGTTTCCAATAAATTTCATCTTCCTTGATCTTGGCAACATTACTTTCACTTCCATCTATAACTAAACCAGCCCAATTATTGTTAATGAGTAGAAAGCGAGTATTTGCTTCCATATAATCTTCTACTCCAAACTCGATAAAAGTCTTATTATCAATATCCAAATAGTTAATCAAATATTGTATAATACCATCATCTCCCCATTGAGAAAATACCTTAAATTCAGTTTCATGCAAAGTTTTAATATTTTTTTTCCGAGCCAAAAGTTCTGACCATATTCTTCCATTTTGAAGCAATGAATCTGTGAGTAATTTATTAGTCTTTTCTAACGAAACGCAATTATTTACAACTTTCGGTCTTAAAATTTTTAATATTTTTTTAAACATAAAAATGTATTTTTATAAGCTGTTTTAAATTTTAATTACGGTATGTTTTATACTAAATTTTTTTACAACTAAAATCATTAATTAAATTTACCCTAAAACCTAGTATTGAGTAGTCCATCCACAATTTACTATAACGCAGCCATAATCTGCTCCTTGGTATATATGAAACTCAGAGCCTGTTTCAACAATTTCAAAAGACAAACATTCTTCCTGTAGGTCAATCAACTTAACATTAGGCAAATGTATTCCAAAAGTAAGTCTATATTTATTAGGGACTAAAAAATTCACGGGTAATTTCACTTCAAATTCGTGAAAACCGGCTGTTTTAATTTCCTCAGCCAGTTTTATTTCTGAAGTAAATATCACTCTCTCGTTTCTGTCTACAACTCTAAAACCTAAATGAGATTTAAGGTGCTTTTCTAAAACTTTTACTTTAATTTTAATGGCTATAGGCTCATCAAAACCAAATTCAGTTCTGTTGGTATTATTTTTATCTAAAAGCGCCAAACTTACAATTCCAGATTCTTCCTCTTTAATAGCATTATTAACATAAGTGCCTTTATACCCCTCATATTGGTTGGATTGTAAATAATAATCAACAGCCTCACCGGTGCCTCCATCAAAAACAATCCCTCCATTTTCCAACACAATACCACGAGTACACAAACTCTTAACTGCCACCATATTATGGCTCACAAACAATACGGTGCGGCCTTCTCCTTTGCTGATATCCTGCATTTTTCCTATGGCTTTTTTCTGGAATTCGGCATCACCCACTGCCAACACTTCGTCAATAATTAAAATATCGGGTTCTAAAAATGCCGCTACGGCAAAAGCCAAACGCACCGTCATCCCGCTGCTGTATCTTTTTACAGGAGTGTCTATATACCGTTCGCAACCCGAGAATTCTACAATCTCCTCATATTTGGCAGTAATTTCTTTTTTGGTCATCCCCAAAATAGCGCCGTTTAAAAAAATGTTTTCCCTGCCGGTCATTTCCCCGTGAAAACCCGTGCCTACTTCCAACAAAGAAGCAATACGCCCACGTGATTTTATGCTTCCTGTGGTTGGGCTCGTAATTTTAGACAATATTTTTAACAAGGTAGATTTTCCTGCGCCGTTTTTACCGATAATCCCTAAAACTTCTCCTTGCTGTACTTCAAAATTAATGTCCTGCAATGCCCATACATAGTCGGATGTTCCTTTGGTGCTGCGGTCGTTAACATCACCCACTTTTAAAAACGGGTCTTCCTTGCCGCGCACCTTGTACCACCAACGTTTTAAATCGTCGGCCATAGTGCCGGTGCCTACGAGGCCGAGGCGGTATTGTTTTGAAAGGTTTTCTATTTTAAGAATGGTATTCATTGGTTGTTGGTTGTTGGTTGTTGGTTGTTGGTTTGTTGGTTGTTGGTTGTTGGTTGTTGGTTGTTGGTTGTTGGTTGTTGGTTGTTGGTTGTTGGTTGTTGGTTGTTGATCTCGCTTCGCTCGTGTTGACCGGTTTCTATTAATTCTAAATGGGAGTGTTCATTAAACTGTGTCATCCTATTTAATCTTTATAACTTTTCATAGCTAATTATATTTCTTTTTCAACTTACAACATATAACTTACAACGTATAACGTATAACCTACAACGTATAACGTACAACCTACAACTTACAGTTATGTTTTCCAATTATTTTCAACATACGTAATAAAACTAAATATTTTTGCTCCTAACCTATTATAATTTTCAACCATTTCATCAATTCCTTCAAAAAAGTGTATATCTTTTATCATTTCTAACTGGCTAGTACTCTCTAACAATGAAGCTTGTGCATATATTAAAAACTTTACAAAATCTCCTTTATATTTCCTTCTTCCATAACCTTCTACTATATTGTTTACAATACTTTTAGAGGATCTTCTTAATTGACTTCCTCCTTCATATAATTCATATTTAGGCAATTTAAGTGTCATTTTATGAACCTCAATAGCATATTTATAAGACAAATTATAGATGTCTAAATCTTTATAACTTTTCATAGCTAATTATTTTTCTTTTTCAACTTACAACGTATAACGTATAACTTATAACGTATAACCTATAACTTATAACGTATAACCTACAACGTATAACTTACAACCAAAAACCTCAGATCGTATCAATAAAACTCTTTTCTGCCCTGTTAAAAATTAATATTCCCAAAAACAACACCACGGTGGTTACTATTAAGGTATAGATGAACATATTCGCATTAAAAACACCTGTATCCAACAACATATATCGCACCGATTCAATCACAAAGGAAAGCGGATTGTACTTCACCACCCAGGCATATTTTGGTAATTTTTCCACAAAAAAGGAAACGGGATACATCACTGCCGAAATATACATCAAGAGTTGCATACCAAATCCGACCAAAATATTCAAATCCCTGTATTTGGTTACCATCGCCGAAATAATCATTCCCAAGCCCAAGCCTAACATTCCCATAATCAATACCATGACCGGAAAGAAGATTACATACTTATTAATACTGATATCGGCACCATGCGTGTAATAATAAAGAAAAAATGCCATAAAAATGAACAACTGAATCCCGAACCGCACCAAATTGGAAATTACCGCAACCAGCGGCATAATCAATCTGGGAAAATAAACTTTTCCAAAGATTCCTGCGTTGGCACTAAAAGTGTTGGAAGTGCCGGAAAAACAGGATGTAAAATAGTTCCAAATGGTAATCCCTGCCAGGTTAAATAAAAAGGGAGGCACAGTTCCCGTTGAAATATTGGCCACATTGTTGAATATTAAAGTAAAAATTACAGAAGTAAATAAAGGTTGAATTAAATACCACAGCGGCCCCAGAATGGTTTGTTTGTAAACTGTGATCACATCGCGTTTTACAAAAAGCATCAGTAAATCTCGGTATTGCCAGACTTCTTTTAAATTTAAGCTGAAGAGCTTGTTTTTTGGGGTTATTTCAAACAACCAATCGCCGTTATTTGTGTTGCTGTTTTTCATAAAGTGGTTTAATAATCAGGGCTTTGTATGCCGGGATTATTGTTGTAGTTATTTTTTAGAGTTTGTAAATTTGTAAATGTGGGTAAATATAGGGTATTGCCTTAAATTGAGAAAAGAAATTAACAGCTAGTTTTGGATTGATGGTTGTTTAATTTTGTCGTGCGGTCAAAAAAGTTTGGAGTGCCTAGAATGCCTAAAGTCCTAGCGTTATTTTTGTTTATGGGTTCATTTTGAGTTTTTATCCTATCCCCAGCAGG
>JAAFHC010000170.1 GCA_010906935.1 Gelidibacter sp. | reverse complement strand
GCCTACAACCACCGATAATTGTGGTGGTATTATTACGGTTACAACAAGCACTACTAATTTAAAATTTGATGCCTCAGGGTCAATTTTTTGGACTTTTAAAGATGCTTCAGGAAATTCGACTGCACCCGTTGAACAAAAAGTTATAATTAATGATGTTGCTCCTGTGCCAGTGATTGCAACATTACCAACTCAAACCATTACTGGATGTCAAATTTTAAGTATTTCAGAATTAACAATTCCAAAAGCTACAGATCAATGTGATGGTGAAATTCTTGGAACATTAAGTCCAGGTTTCGTATTTCCGTTTTCTTTTTATGGAACCAATACTATTGAATGGGAATTTATTGATAGTCATGGCAATATATCAATACAACCACAAGATATTACACTTATTCCGCCTAATATTAATGGAGGAACTTTATCAGGAACTTTTGAATCTTCAGTTTTTTCAGATCAAATTGATATTTCTTCATGTGAAACCGCAATTTCTATAGCATTGAATTTGGCAGAGGAAATAGGAACTATTATTCGGTGGGAGAAATTTGCAGTGAATCAAGGTATTTGGGAAGTGATCCCAAACACGAATGCTAAAGATAATTATACAGCGGCATTTGCAATAAGATCATTGGTATCTACCTATTATAGAGTTTTGGTTCAAGTGGGAACTTGTACCGAGTATTCCAATATTTTCTATATTAGAGCACTACCTGCTGGATCAGCTCCAACTGTTGAAAGTTTGGATCCCGATGATAAATATTGTTTAGGAGAATCAGTAAATCTTCTTGCAATAAGTACTTATATCGCTACGCAAGAAACAATACCTAATTCCTCAGGAGATTTTAATCAAGGGCAACTAAATACGCAAGATCCTGATTCTTGGCTTGTTGATGACAACACAGGTGGATTTACAGCTGGCGGAAATGCAACGAAGCCTAGAAATTGGTCTGCAACAAATGATCATCCTTTTGGAGGTATTACTTATGATAGTCAAGAAGGTAAGTTTAGTATAGCTTATGGAGATTATGGTTCTAGCCAATACAAAGGAAAAATCCCAACAACTTTGGAAAGTCCAATTATGGATTTATCAAATGCGATATCAGCAAACCTAGATTTTGATCAAGCTTATTATTTTTCAACTAATGATTATGCAAATATTGAAATATCAATTGATGGTGGAGTAACATATGCTCCATTAAGAGTAATGCATGTTGTTGGAAGTGCGGGTACAAATTGGTTTACTGCTGGAACTGCCTCATCATATGTTGGTTCAAATGCTACTCATTATAATTTTGATACAGACAATACATCCATTTCTCTTGCAGCTTACATAGGCCAAAGTAATGTTCGAATTAGATGGTCATTTACAGGAACTAGCAATCAAAGTGTATGGGCTATGGACAATATTTTTGTTAATAAAGAAGTTTTTGTTAATACTGAATTGGAGTTGACAGATGGTATTGGAGATCCTAATGTACCTCCAATTGTAGTTGGACAAACAGATGTAGCGTTTAGTTTTATAGCTGATATTCCTGGGGCTCATCAATATGGGGGAACGGCGTTAATTAATGGTTGTAGGACCTATAGTGCAGAGGGTACATTTTTAATTAATATTTCTGTGTCCAATTCTTATGCTGGTAAAAACATTGAGTTTACACCTACCGAATGTGGACAAAACACGGTGCAGTTGAATGCCTATGACAATTTTATTTCAGCCAATGCCAATGCTGCTAAAGGAGCATATATTGCACCGCCTGGTTGTACAGCATGTGACGATCCAGGAACTCAAGATCCAGGAGAATGGTCTTGGGTGAGACAGGGGTCAACAATTTCGTGCATACCAGAATCTTTTTCTGATCGAAATGATCCTGATGCAACCTTTACCGGAGGAGCAGGAACATATACCTTGACTTGGACTGTGAGTGGATGTTCAAGTGTTATAACGGTAACAATCACTGATTGTACTGAAGTTAACTTCGATGGCACAGATGATTATGTGGATTTTAATAATAATTATGATTTAAATGGGGATTTTAGTTTGGAAGTTTGGGTTAAACCCGAATCAGTATCAGGTACACGAACGATTTTTTCTAAACGGGATGCCAATAAACCAGCTACTGGATATGATTTGAAATTAGTTGGAGACAAAATTTCATTTAATTGGAATATTGCAGAAACAATTGTTTCATCTTATCCAATTACAATAAATAGGTGGTACCATATTGCTGTTACACGCAATGGAAGCTTGTATAGTTTATATATTGATGGTATATTAATCAGTACAGCAGGAGGTGTATCACCTGCCATTAATACTAACAAATGTATTCTTGGCGCTAACAAATCTGGCAGCAATCCAGTCAATTATTTTAATGGATATATGCAGGAATTACGCATTTGGACTAAAGCTTTAACACCGGAGCAATTACACCAAATGATGAATCAAAAAATTAAAAAAAGTGGGACTGATGGCGTTATTGGTGAAGTTATTCCTATTGTAATTAATGGTTTGTCTTGGTCCAGTTTAGCAGGGTATTATCAAATGGATACGCAATGTGGTCAAATAATGCCATCTGCAGGTGCAATCACAGGCAGATTAAGAAATATATTCACACCTCAACCATTAACTGCGCCATTACCTTATACTACTAAAGCAGGAGGTTCAGGTACTTGGGATGATCCTTTAACTTGGACACAACCTGTTTGGAGCATTCCAAATGCTGCTGGTATTGGAAAAGATATAAATGATTTAGACCCAAGTCATCTTGCAAACTACAAAACGCCTATAGATTGGAATATTGTTAAAACTTCCCATAATATAACAGCAAATAGAGATATAACCTTGTTAGGATTAATTTCGGAATCTGGAGAATTAACAATGGATGGTGTTACTACAATGGATCCTTTAAATAAACCAGGAACGGGAACAGGTCAAGGCTTATGGATTACCCATTATCTAAAATTGAATGGTGTTATTGATTTACAAGGAGAATCACAATTGGTGCAGAAGAGATATGGATCTTATGATGCTTACGATAACTTTAAAACTACCCAATTTAGTGAAAGTATTTTTGAAGAAAACAGTTCGGGATATATAGAACGTGATCAGCAAGGTAATAAAAACAGTTACAATTATAATTATTGGTCATCGCCGGTTACGCTTCAAGGTGCAGTAAATAATGCACCATACAAACTTCCTAATGTTTTAAGGGATGGTACAAATCCGGACGCTCCAATAAATATTAATTTTGTTGATGGGGCTTATTCTGCAGATGGCGCGCTAACCAGTCCAATAAAAATAACCAGCAGATGGATATGGACCTATAGGGCGGCTCAAACTAATAACGCTTGGGATAATTATTATAAGTGGTTTAATGTTGGGTATTGGGGTAATATTAAAGTGGGAGACGGATTTAGCATGAAGGGAACAGGAGGAGCAGCAGCAATAGAGGTATTGCAAAATTATGTTTTTGTAGGGAAACCCAATTCAGGGGATATTCCAACCACACTTTTGACTCCCGGTCAACTTTATTTGATAGGAAATCCTTATCCTTCCGCTTTGGATGCAGATGAGTTTATTAAAGATAACATTAAGGAAACCATTAATGGTAAAGTAGGACGAAATCTCGTAAATGTTTTTAATGGTGCTTTGTATTTTTGGGATCATTTTGGTTTATCAAACAATCATTTATTGGCTCAGTATGAGGGAGGTTATGCAACTTATAACTTAATGGGTGGTGTTATTGGTATAGCAAATGTCCCATTAGCTGCAAATACAGGTAAATCAGGTTCAAAAGTACCTGAACGCTATATCCCTGTTGGACAAGCATTCTTTGTGCAGGCAATTTTAGATCCTCTTTTAAGCACAACAACTACAACAATTACTGGAGGAAATCTAAATTTCAAAAACAGTCAGCGGGTTTTTAAACGTGAAGGTTTTACTGGAACAAACAATGGATCTTTATTTATGAAAACAGCAGCGTCCAAAAACTCAAAAACTCAGGAAACAGATACAGATACAGACACAAGAGCTAAAATCAGATTGACATTTGATTCTCCATTAGGGTATCGTCGTTCGTTATTGGTTGGTGTGGATGAAAATGCCTCTAATGAATTTGATCTTGGTTATGATGCACCATTGAACGAGGACAATAAAGAAGATATGTACTGGATTTTTAGCGGAAGCAAATTTGTGATTCAGGGCGTAAATAATTTTGATAAAAAACAGGAATTGCCTTTAGGATTAAAGATTTTTAAAGCTGGATTAGCAAGCATAAAAATTGACGATTCATCAAATTTGGATAAAAAAGTTTCGGTTTATATAAAAGATAAATTAACTGGGTTGACTTATCAAATTAATGATAATCCTTTCGAAATAAATTTAGAACGTGGAACCTATAATGATCGGTTTTCTTTGGTATTTAAGGCGAAGAAAATTAAAGATAAAGACAATGAAAAACAGGCCATTGAGGATACCTTAATTGGGGATAATAACATCTTGGTGTATATGAACAACACCATTTCCGAGTTGCAAATTAACAACATTTCCAATAATGAAATACTCAGTATTAATTTATTTAATAACTTGGGTCAAACCATAAAAACGTGGAATACAAACCTCAATAAAAGCGAAATTTCTTTGCCTATAAATATTGTAACAGGCGTTTATGTGCTGCAAATAAACACCACAAACGGACAGGTGGTTAAAAAGGTGATTGTGGAGTAATGAGAAGTTAAATATTAGATATTAGAAGTTAGGTATTAAATATTAGAAGTTAGATATTAAATATTAGAAGTTGGATATTAGATATTAAAAGTTAAATGAATCAAATTCACCTCTCGAGGGAGGCAAGGAGTGTGTTTTGGTGGATGTTA
>JAAFHC010000012.1 GCA_010906935.1 Gelidibacter sp. | reverse complement strand
ATCGTTTTTTCTTATTTTCTTCATAATCGGTAAAAGAACCTTCAAAGAAATAAACTTCAGAATTTCCTTCAAAAGCCAATATGTGTGTACAAACTCGGTCTAAAAACCAACGGTCGTGACTAATAACAACAGCGCAACCAGCAAAATTTTCCAAACCTTCTTCCAATGCACGCAACGTATTAATGTCCAAATCGTTTGTTGGCTCATCCAGCAACAACACGTTTCCTTCTTCACGCAAAGTCATTGCCAAATGCAACCTGTTTCTTTCACCGCCCGAAAGCGTGCTCACTTTTTTATTTTGGTCACTACCTGAAAAGTTGAACCTGCTTAAATAGGCTCTTGAATTTACCTGTCTGCCTCCCATTAAAACAAGTTCCTGTTCATTGGCAAAATTTTGCCAAATCGTTTTTTCAGGATTGATGTTTGAGTGACTTTGGTCTACATAAGCGATTTTAGCAGTTTCACCAACCATAAACTCGCCATTATCAGGCTTTTCTTCGCCCATAATCATTTTGAAAATGGTAGTTTTACCCGCGCCATTCGGACCAATAACTCCAACTATACCAGCTTGGGGAAGCTTAAAATTTAAATTTTCATACAATAATTTATCACCATACGCTTTCGAAACGCCAATCGCATCAATAACATTTGTTCCTAAACGCGGACCGTTTGGAATATAGATCTCCAATTTTTCATCCAGTTGATTTTGATCCTGACTCATTAATTTATCGTAATTCGACAAACGCGCTTTTGATTTTGCGTGACGGCCTTTTGGTGCCATTCTAACCCATTCCAACTCTCTTTCCAAAGTTTTTTGGTGTTTGGAAGCTTGCTTAGATTCTTGCGCTAATTTTTTGGATTTTTGCTCTAGCCAAGTTGAATAATTTCCTTTCCAAGGAATTCCTTCTCCTCGATCCAGCTCTAAAATCCAACCCGCAACATTATCAAGAAAGTAACGGTCGTGCGTTACGGCAATTACAGTTCCTTTATATTGTTGCAAGTGATTTTCCAACCAATGTACGGATTCTGCATCTAGGTGGTTGGTAGGTTCATCCAACAATAAAATATCAGGTTCCTGCAACAACAATCTACAAAGTGCAACTCTTCTGCGTTCTCCTCCAGAAAGATTTTTAATTGGGGTATCACCATCGGGCGTTCTTAAGGCATCCATGGCAATTTCAAGTTTGGTATCCAATTCCCAAGCATTGGAAGCATCAATTTTATCCTGAAGCACCGCTTGTTGCGCCATTAATTTATCCATTTTGTCGGCATCGGAATACACTTCTTCTAAGCCAAACATGTCATTTATTTTATTGTATTCCTCTAAAATGGCCACAGTTTCTGCAACACCTTCTTTTACAACATCCAATACTGTTTTAGTATCATCCAATTGCGGTTCCTGCGATAAAAATCCGACAGAATAACCTGGCGCAAAAACCACATCACCCTGATAATTTTTTTCAAGTCCTGCAATAATTCTAAGCAAAGTGGATTTACCCGAGCCGTTTAAACCTAAAATTCCAATTTTAGCCCCGTAAAAGAAACTTAAATAAATATTTTTTAAAACTGGCTTGTTTGCGCCTTGGTAAGTTTTTGTTAAACCTGCCATTGAAAAAATTACCTTATTATCGTCTGCCATATTCTTTTTAGTTATTTGTTAAAAGTTATTGGTTGTTGGTTTTGAATTGTAAGTTGTTTGGGTTGATTTATAGATGCTCAACTTTTTCCTTTCAACTATTTTGTCTCTTTTCTCTAGTCTCTGTTACCAAAGTATATTTAATTATTAAACCCTTCCTTTTAAAGCGTTAAACACCCACGCGATAGCAAAAAATCCAATTCCTACTGAGGCAAATCCCCAGCCAGCTATGTCGTTATATCGAAAAGCGCCAAGCGCAATAAGTCCAACGCCAACTACAAGCATAATAAATGTTGCCCAAGCTAATACAGTATTTTTATTCATTTTGTATGGTTATTTGTTAAATTAGATTTCTTAAAAAAATTACAGTTTACAAATATCGCAATTTAAAAATACAAAAATACAAAAAAACGCCTTCTTTAAGAAGGCGTTGGATGAAAATAACCGTAAAAACGACTATTTAAAACTGAGCTGACTCAGTTTTTTTTGTTTAAATTATTTATACAACCCTCCTTAATTTTTCTTCAACTTTATAGTTTTTAGAACTAACTTCAAATTGATTAGAGGTGTTGTTTTCGCCTCCTGCTTTTAAAGCTTTGTCTCCTGCAAAAAATGTTTTATGGTCATCACCAAGATTTGACCCTGCCATTCTTTGATGTTTTACGCAAGAAACACCTTTACGAATTTCCTGTCTCTGAACACCTTTTACATAAGCCAACATACCTTCTTCTCCAAAATAACCTTCCGTTAAATCATTCATATGAAGTGCTGTTGTATGATAAGTTGGTAACGTAATTAAGTGATGAAAAATGCCTGCATCTCTTGCGCCATCTATTTGGAACGTTCTAATTTTCTCATCAGCACGATAGCACAATTCCGAATCATCATATTGTACATCCATTAAATTATTTCTATCATAGTCTGTCATATTTTCACCTTCCGAAAGCATTTCTTCATATGCCTGATTACGGAAATTTAATGTCCAATTAAAAGATGGCGAGTTATTGTAAACCAATTTAGCATTTGGCACAACTTCTTTAATTCTATTTACCATATTTGCGATTTGCTTAACATTTGGTGTTGGAGTTTCAATCCATAGTAAATCTGCTCCATTTTGAAGACTCGTAACACAATCTAACACAACTCTATCTATATTAGAGCCATCTTTAAATTGATACAATCCATTTGGCAATCTTACAGGACGCACCAATTTACCATCTCTTTTAAGAAACACATCATCTTCTTTAGCATCATTTATGTCAATTTCTTCTGCTTCTATAAAGGCTAAATATTGAGAAGCTAAATCTCCTGGCTCCTCACTAACTGGTAATTTCTGCGTTAAACTAGCACCTTCAGAATCTGTTCTTGCAACAATAATTCCATCATCTACTCCTAATTCTAAAAACGCATACCTAATAGCATTCAATTTAGCAACAAAATCTTCATGAGGCACCGTAACTTTTCCATCTTGATGACCACATTGTTTAGCATCAGAAACTTGATTTTCAATTTGAATAGCACAAGCGCCAGCTTCAATCATTTTCTTTGTTAACAAATAAGTAGCTTCTTCATTCCCAAAACCTGCATCAATATCAGCAATAATAGGAACTATATGTGTTTCAAAATTATCAATTTGATTTTGCACATCTTCACCTTTTTCAAGTCTTCTAAATAAATCATTTAACTCAATTGCATCTGCTTGACGTAAGAAATCATAAATTTCTTTAATTAATGATGGAACAGCAGTTTTTTCGTGCATCGATTGATCTGGTAATGGTCCAAATTCTGAGCGTAATGCAGCTACCATCCAACCAGATAGATATAAATATCTTTTACTTGTTGTTTTATGATGCTTTTTAACAGCTATCATATTTTGTTGCGCAACAAAACCATGCCAGCAACCTAATGATTGTGTATAATTAGAAGCATCTGCATCATATTCTGCCATATCTTTTCTCATAATGGCAGCTGTATATTTAGCGATATCTAAACCTGTTTTAAAACGATTTTGAGCAACCATTCTAGCTGCGATTTCAGGATTTATTGCATTCCAAGTATTTCCATACTTAACTTTAAGATCTCTTACAGTTTGCAAAGCAGAACTATAATTACTTTGTGATAAATTTTTCATAATTTTGGTTGTATTTAATTTTTATAGTTATTTATATGAATCACCCTTTAATTTCGCGGTTTTTGGGTGGTTTTTTTATAGGTATTTATACGCTTTTAAAGTTAAAAATTCTTCAAATTTTTCTGAAATGACCAGTGAATCAAAGAGTTCTATTGCCAGTATAAATTTTCCGTTTTTAAATGCATCTTCCCCTACCATATTTTTTATTTGATGAATTTCAGATTCCAATAATTCAATATACAATTCAACAGTAAATTTTCTTCCATCTTCAAGTGTCGACATGTTATGAAGCCATTGCCACAATTGTGTTCTTGAAATTTCAGCTGTTGCAGCATCTTCCATTAAATTGTACAACGCTGCGGCGCCATTTCCCGACAACCAGGATTCCAGATATAAAATTCCGACATTGATGTTTTTACGAATTCCATCTTCTGTAATTGTTCCTTTTGGCTGTTCAAGCAACTGGGACTCTAAAATTTTTAAATCCTCTCGTTTATTCTGAATCTGATTGCTTTCGGGCATATATTTATTAAAAACTTCCAAAGCAATAGGCACCAATCCCGGATGTGCTACCCAAGTTCCGTCGTGTCCGTTTTTTGCCTCGCGCTCTTTGTCTGTTCTCACTTTCTCATAAGCAATTCTGTTTGCCTCTTCATTATTTTTTACAGGAATTTGAGCCGCCATTCCTCCCATTGCATGGACGTTTCGCTTGTGGCAGCGTTGAATAACCAACAATGAATATGCTTCCATAAAAGGTGTTGCCATTGTTACCTGACCTCTATCTGGCACCGTAAAATTTTGGTGATTCCTGAATTTTTTGATATAAGAAAAAATATAATCCCAACGACCACAATTCAATCCCGCCATATGGTCTTTTAATTCATATATAATTTCATCAATTTGAAAACTTGCAGTAATTGTTTCAATTAAAACTGTGGCTTTAATGGTTCCTTGTTTTATTCCGAAGTATTCCTGTGAAAATATGAAAACTTCATTCCACCAACGTGCTTCTAAATAATGTTCCAATTTTGGTAAATAGAAATAAGGACCGGATTCATTTAATAACAATTGTTTCACATTGTGAAAAAAGTACAAACCGAAATCGACCAATGAACCCGACATTGGTTCCTCATTAATTAGCAAATGCTTTTCATTTAAATGCAAGCCTCTTGGCCTAACCATCATTCTGGCAATCATTTCATTTAATTTATATTCCTTCCCGTTTTCGTTAGAAAATGAAATGGTTTTATTCACCGCATCCCTTAAGTTTTGCTGCCCTTCCATGATATTGCTCCAGGTTGGGGAATTGCTATCCTCCAAATCTGCCATAAAAACTTTTGCACCAGAATTTAGTGCGTTGATAATCATTTTCCTGTCAACAGGTCCCGTAATTTCAACCCTTCTGTCCAGCAAATCTTTCGGCAATGGCGCTGCAGTCCAGTCACCTTCTCTTATAGCCTTTGTTTCCTTTGGAAATTCCGGAAAATTTCCTTTGTCAAAATAATTTTGCTGCGCAACCCTGCTCTCCAACAACTCCAATCGCTCGCTGTTAAATTTTTCATGCAGTTGCACTAAAAAATCCATCGCTTCATTGGTTAAAATAGAAGGGTAAGCATTTTTTACATCCGCAGAAAAAGATACCGGGTGAACTGTTGATTCATTAAATTTTTCCATGTTGGTTTATTTTTATGACGACAAACATAAAAAAAAGTTTTTTATAAAACAAGCGAACGTTCGCTAAATTTAAATAATGAACTAATTTTTATTATTTCGCTAAAAAACATACCTTTGTTTTATGAATATCGAAGAAGAATACATCCGTTTAATCTTTGGATTGAAATTGAAGCAAATCAGAACAGAGAAAAATCTGTCTTTATTTGGACTTTCTAAATTGACAAACATTTCAAAATCGTACTTAAACGAAATTGAAAAAGGAAAAAAATATCCCAAAACGGATAAAATTGCGCTATTGTCACAAGTGTTGGATGTGCCGTATGACAATATGGTTTCTTTAAAACTTGATAAAAACCTGGCGCCCCTGGGGGAAATATTGAAATCCAAAATATTAAAAGAAATTCCTTTGGATTTATTTGGCATCCAAGAAGCCGACTTGATTGACATTATTTCAAATGCGCCAGCGAAGGTAAATGCATTTATAAGTACCTTAATTAAGATTGCCCAAAACTATAATATGTCGCGTGAAAGTTTCTTTTTGGCGGCTTTGCGTTCTTATCAGGAAGCGCATAACAATTATTTTGAAGACATTGAACTCAGTGTCGAAAAATTTGCCAAAGCCTATCAAATAAATTTAGAAAAAAAAATAAAATCGAGCGATCTGGAAGAAATTTTAGTGGAAGAATTTAATTATAAAATAATCAATAACGGACTTTCTTCTTACACAAATCTAACGGAATTAAGATGCGTATTCATTCCAAAAACAAACACTTTACTGTTAAGCGACACCATAGATGAATCTCAAAAAACATTTATTTTCGCTAAAGAACTTGCCTATAATTTCCTTAATTTAAAAGAAAGACTCTATACCTTTTCCTGGATAAAATTTGAAACTTTCGACCAGGTTTTAAATAATTTTATGGCATCGTATTTTGCCGGCGCACTCATTATTCCAAAAAAGGCGATTGAAAATCAGTTGAAAACATTTTTTGAGCAAGAAAAATGGGATGCTGATCATTTTAATAAAATGATTACCCATTTCACAGATTCTCCCGAAACCTATTACCAGCGCTTAACAAACATATTGCCTAAAATATTTCATTTCAAAAATTTATTTTTTTTGCGTTTCACCAATAAAAATGGCGAAAACAAGTACAAACTTTCAAAAGAACTTCATATTACCCAACAGCAACCACCAACCGCCAACGAAACGCATGAACGTTATTGCAGAAGGTGGATTTCCATTGATATTTTAAATAGGGTTGCTGAAAATGATATCATTTCCGACATTCAAATTTCTAATTATCCGGGAAATGAATTAAGTTATTTGCTTATTTCAAGTGCCACCAAAGATCCATTTAAAGAAAATCACAATCGAAGTATCAGCATCGGTTTGCTGATTTCGCCATTATTAACAAGTAAAATTAACTTTATAAACGATTCTAATATTAAATCAAAAAATGTTGGCGTTACTTGTGAACGTTGCCCTATAACCGATTGTGATGTAAGGGTTTGTGAACCAACTGAACTGCAAAAAATAGCCAAAAATGAAGAAATTGCCAAAACGGTCCAACAAATTTTAAATGATTTTTCTTAAAACTGCATGGGCACTTCAATAAAAATTAATTCAGAAGCGCTCTTGGCTTTTATATCAACATTTTTAGCATCAGAAATTCCGATGGCATCTCTTTTTCCTAAAATTTCATTTTCGATATTGATTTCACCTTCAATAACCATCGCATACAATCCGTGATTTTTAGATTTTATGGTGTAGCTAAATGCTGAATTTGCATCCAAATCGATTTTTGAAATCAGCGCATCCTGATGAATCTTCAAAGTGTCTTTTATATCGCCATCAATAGAAGAAACCAAAATTTGAAGCTTATTTTTTCTTTCTGAAGGATTAAATTTCTTTTGATCATATCTTGGTTTCACATCCGTTTTGTTTGGAAAAATCCAAATTTGAAATAAATTTATTTCTTCGCTTTGCGAATTGTTCATTTCAGAATGCTGCAAACCGCTTCCGGCAGACATCACCTGAACTTCTCCTGTTTCAATGGCAATCCATTTATTGCCCATTGAATCTTTATGTTTTAACGATCCTTTTAATGGAATTGTAATGATTTCCATATTGTCATGAGTATGCGTTCCAAAACCCATTCCGCCTTGAATTACATCATCGTTTAACACTCTTAATGCGCCAAAATTCACTTTTTCAGGATTTTTATAACTTGCAAAACTAAAGGAATAATTTGCATTTAGCCATCCATAATTAGCTTGACCTCTATCAATTGATTTATAAATTATTTTTTCCATTTTTGTGATTTTTACTTGGTTATCGAATTTTATCAAGTATTTCATTCAATATTTTTGCTTCTTCTTCTGTGATTGCATTCATAGGATTACCAAGCTCCTCCATATTAATTTTATCCAGTAATTTTAACCCTTTTTCCGAAATTTTCACAAACACTACCCTTCTATCGTTCTCACAACGAGTTCTTTCCATTAAACCTTTATCGCACAATTTATCCATGAGTCTAGTTGCATTTGGGGATTTTTCAATCATCCTTTCTTTTACCATATTCACTGTTACTGCTTCATTGGCTCCTTTTAATATTCTTAAAATATTGTATTGCTGATTGGAAATTTTAAAAGGATTTAAAAATTCATTACCAACAGTATTCAGCCAATTCGCTGTATATTTAATATTTATCAGCGCTTTTACATGCTCATTTGGAAACTTTGAATTGATGTCTTTTGAAATATCTCCCATCACTACAAGGCTTTTTCAAATTTATCAACCAAGACATCAAGTTTTTCCTTCAATTCAATGTTCACTATTTCACCTTCTTTAAAATTTTCATTAAATAAGGGAAATGACATACTGCCAACAATATTTGCACCCATATATGGAAATTTACCTAAAGCAATTTCTAAAACAGATTTTCCTCCTCTAATTCCTGGTGAAGTACTCAATAACAACATAGGCTTATTTCTCCAAACCTTACCCTCAATTCTTGAAAGCCAGTCAAAAGCATTTTTAAAAGCGGTTGAATATGCACCATTGTGCTCAGCTAACGAGATTATAAATCCATCAGTATTTTCGAAAATTTCATTTAAACTTAGCACCCCTTTTGAATATCCTTTTTCATCTTCAACATCAACCGAAAATAAAGGCATTTCAAAATCATTTAAATCTAATTTTGTCAATTTTGCATTTTTTAACAATTCACCTGCATATTCAGCCAATATTTTATTGATTGAATTTTTGCTTGAACTTCCACCTATTGTAACAATATTTTTTGTCATATTTTTGTCTTAAAATTAATTTCTGATGCAAATATACATGAATTATTTTTATTTACCTAGGTATTTATTTACAAGGTAATTATTTGATGCTGATTCACATTCATTTTGTACTTTAGCATTTCCTGAAAAGCACAACTAAAATGGACATTAACTTCAATAAAAACGAAGATTTCAATAAACTACAATTATCGGCACTAAAAAGAAAACTTGTGAAAGTTTATAAAGGTGGCGGTGAAAAAAGAACTGAAAAACACAAAGACAAAGGAAAGTTAACAGCAAGAGAACGCATTGAGTATCTTTTTGACGCCAAGAGTGATTCCATTGAAATTGGCGCCTTGGCTGGCGAAAAAATGTATGAAGAACACGGTGGATGTCCGTCGGGCGGCGTCATCGTCAAAATTGGCTACATCAAAAAAAAACAATGCATTGTTGTTGCCAATGACGCAACCGTAAAAGCCGGCGCATGGTTTCCCATTACAGGAAAAAAGAATTTGCGTGCTCAGGAAATTTCCATGGAAAATAAATTGCCTATCATTTATTTGGTTGACAGCGCAGGGGTTTATTTGCCTATGCAAGATGAAATTTTTCCCGATAAAGAACACTTTGGAAGAATCTTCAGGAACAATGCCGTAATGAGTAGCATGGGAATTACACAAATTGCCGCGGTTATGGGAAGTTGTGTTGCTGGAGGCGCTTATTTACCCATTATGAGCGACGAAACTATTATTGTTGATAAAACCGGAAGTATTTTTTTAGCCGGAAGTTATTTGGTGAAAGCTGCTATAGGAGAAAATGTGGACAATGAAACGTTGGGTGGTGCAACGGCTCACAGCGAAATAAGTGGCGTAACAGATTATAAAGCCACTGATGACTATGACGCCTTGAATAAAATAAAAAATATCATTGATAAAATTGGGGATTACAACAAAGCTGGTTTTAACAGAATAGAAACTGTAAATCCGGTTGAAAATCCGGAAGAAATCTTCGGCATTTTACCCGCCACAAGAACCGACCAATACGATATGTTGGAAATCATCAAACGTTTGGTTGACAATTCAGAAATTGAAGAATATAAAAAAGACTACGGAAAAACCATTATCTGCGGCTACGCAAGAATTGAAGGTTGGGCCGTTGGCATTGTCGCCAACCAACGAAAAGTAGTTAAAAACGCCAATAAAGAAATGCAATTTGGCGGCGTCATCTATTCCGATTCCGCAGATAAAGCAACAAGATTTATAGCAAACTGCAACCAGAAAAAAATTCCTTTGGTGTTTTTACAAGACGTTACCGGATTTATGGTTGGCAGCAAAAGCGAGCACGGCGGCATTATAAAAGACGGCGCCAAAATGGTAAATGCAGTTAGCAATTCTGTAGTTCCAAAATTTACGGTGGTGATAGGAAATTCATACGGCGCGGGAAATTACGCCATGTGCGGCAAAGCTTACGATCCAAGATTAATTGTTGCTTGGCCTTCTGCCCGACTTGCAGTGATGGGTGGCGAGCAGGCTTCAAAAGTGTTATTGCAAATAGAAACCGCTTCGCTAAAAAATAAGGGAGAAGAAATCACAGAAGAAAAAGAACAAAAAATACTGGAATCTATTCAGCAAAAATACGACACGCAAACATCACCCTATTATGCCGCGGCACGTTTATGGACCGATGGTGTAATCAATCCGTTAGACACCAGAAAATGGATTGGCATGGGCATTGAAGCAGCAAATCACGCACCCATTGAAAAACAATTCAATTTAGGCATAATTCAGGTTTAAAATAATTGTAAATACCTTTTGTAATAATTACATTTGCAGCACATAAAAATATAGAAAACAGTATGGGAAGAGCCTTCGAATTTAGAAAAGGAAGAAAAATGAAACGCTGGTCGGCTATGGCGAAAACCTTTACCAGAATTGGTAAAGATATTGTGATGGCGGTAAAAGAAGGCGGGCCAAATCCGGAAGCCAATTCACGTTTAAGAGCGGTAATTCAAAATGCCAAGGCAGCTAATATGCCTAAAGAAAATGTTGAGCGTGCCATTAAAAAAGCAACCGATAAAGATACTGCCAATTATAAAGAAGTACTGTTTGAAGGTTACGCACCACACGGAATTGCCGTTGTTATTGAAACCGCAACCGACAACAATAACCGAACCGTTGCCAATGTGAGAGCGGCTTTTAATAAATGCAATGGAAACTTCGGAACTTCAGGTTCGGTTGTTTTTATGTTTGACCATACTTGTAATTTCCTAATTAAAGCTGAAGATCTTAAAATGGATTTGGAGGAATTTGAATTGGAGCTCATCGACTTTAATGTGGAAGAAGTTTTTGAAGACGAAGAAGGAATTCTAATTTACGCGCCTTTTGAACAATTTGGAGCCATTCAAAAATATTTAGAAGAAAATAATATAGAAATTCTTTCCTCAGGTTTTGAAAGAATTCCTGCCACCACAACCAAGCTTTCAGAAGAAGAACAAGCTGATGTTGAAAAATTATTGGAACGTTTGGAAGATGATGATGATGTTCAAAATGTTTATCACTCCATGGAAATGAATTGATGATGTATCTATTTGGCAAAAAATCTTCGGAATTAAAACAGGAAACACCCAAGGAAATTACTTGTCCGAACTGTCTTTCAAAAAACACGACAAAAGTTACCGTAACTGGGGTTTACAAACACCTTTTTCATATTCCGTTTTTATCAGGCGGAAAGTTGGGCGCTTCCGTTTGCACAAATTGCAATCATACTTTTGAATTGCCAAAAATGCCAATGGACATTAAATTGGCTTATTATGAATTGAAAGAAACCGCTAAGACACCAATTTGGTTTTATAGCGGATTGATTGGAATAAAAGTGCTGGTTTTAGTTAAAATATTTAGCAGATACTTCTAAATTTTGTTAGAAAGTTAAAATAGAAAAGACAAAAAAGCTATTTTTCTATATTACACAAAATCAACGTTTTTGTTCTGTCAATTTTGTTAGTTTCCGTTTCTATAAATTTTTCTAAAAAATAGATTTCCTTAGGGGTCTCATAGGTTGAAAGTGATTTTAACTGCTGAATTTTAACAAGCAAATTTTCATTCGTAACTCCTTCACAAATCAGAATCAATTTTTCACCAAGAATTTCATCTTTTTTTCCTGCAACAAAAAACCTGTTTTCAATAATTTTAGCTAATTTTTCTTCAATCTGTTCTGGAATTAATTTTATGCCGCCTGAATTTATGAAGTTATCAACTCTTCCCAGCCATTTAAATTCTGTTGGAGAAATGAGTTCAACCAAATCATTGGTAATTACTTTTTCATCTGAAACTTTAGGCGCATCAATAACCAAACAGCCTCTATGATCAATAGAAATTCTAATGTTTGGCAAGATTGTATAATTAGATTGCTTCTTTTCACTCGCAATGACGCTTTTTAAATTATTGAGTTTTTTTACCGCGATATGCGTAATGGTTTCCGTCATTCCGTAAGTGGCAAATATTTCTGTTTCAACTTTTTGAATTTTAGCTAACAATTCATTTGAAACAGTTCCGCCGCCAACAATCAGTTTTTTTATTTTATGAATATCATCTATAGAATTGTGCAATTGCATAGGAACCATTGCCGAAAAATCGTAGTTTTTATCGCTATTTTTTAGCGGATTTGAAGTCGGTTCCTCAATTTCCAAATGCCAGCCCAACGTTAGCGCTCTTACCAACATCATTTTCCCGGCAATATAATTTATAGACATACACAACAAAGCTGTTGTATTTTCGGGCAAATTAAAATAGTTACCCGTTGCTTTGGCGCTGTTAATCATATGTTTTTTTTGAAGCTTAATAATTTTCGGATTTCCTGTAGATCCGGAAGTTTTTACTTCAACAAAAGATGTCGCATCAAACCAATCCGTTAAAAAATCACCAACTTCAACAGAAATTTCTTTGGAAAAATCAATCAGTTCTTCCTTAGAACTAAATGATTTTCCCTGCAATTTAAATGCACTATGAAATGGATTTTCAACTTTCAACTTTTAACTTTTAACATTTAACATTTTTTCGTATCAATATTAGTTCCCCCTTCGGGGGCTTTTAAGCTATAAACTCCTCTTCCTTAAATTCAATTGGTTTAAAAACGTGACCAAATAATTTTTCTTTCCAGTTGACCCATCCGTATTTTTTTGAAAACAATAGCAAAATTAATGGATACAATATAAATACCGGCACAAACATTTCCCAATCAATGGAAGGTTTAGAAATATCAACCAACAAAGCATCTGTTTGAAAAACCGTCCAGTTTGTGGTCACCAAGACCGCCGCTACAATATTATTTGCCGCATGAAAACCCATAGCCAATTCTGTTCCTTCATCCATCAAGGTGAAAATCCCAAGTACCAAGCCCGTTCCAATATAATACACCATAATAAGCCAGCCCAATTTCTCCACTTCCGGATTTAAACCGTGCAACAAACCAAATATTACAGAAGTTAAAATAAGCGCCACAAAAGAATTTTTAAACCAGGTTCCAAACCCTTGCATTAAATAACCTCGAAACAATAATTCTTCCATGCTGGTTTGTATAGGCAAAAACAAAAACGAAATAAGCAATAATGTAAAAAACGGAATGGGTTTAAAATTCCAAACATAATCTTCAGGCGCCACAAAATAACCAACAGTGATCATAAAACATCCCACAATTCCCCAAACAATAAACGCGTAAAAAAATCGTCCCCAATCTACTTTTTCCCTACTGGTAATTAAAGTCACTATTTTTCTCTTATGAATAAATTTTATGCCTAAAAACAAGGACAACAATCCGAATAAAAAAGTAGCAATAACCAATAAAAGATACAAATTTGCATTGATTCCTAAATCTGTGAAATTGGAGTTTGCGGCCAACATAAACGTTTCCAAATCACCTGCATAAATGTAAGCGACTACCGTTAAAGGAATGATTCCCACAATTTGCCAACCAAAAACCAACAACATTAAAGCGACCAAGTAAGCAGTCCACTCATTATTTCCTTTGTATGCTTGTTGTATAAATTTCATATTTCTAAATTAAAATCCCATTTTTTATTTTTGTTGTAATGCAACTGTTCCCCTTTTACCTCTAGCGGACTTTCAACATTATTGGCAAATAAACTTCCGGTTCCCAAGCCTTGCGGCATACTGTTTTTTAAGGTGTAAGTCCATTGTGCAATGGCGTTTAGACCAATATTGCTTTCCAGCGCCGAGGTAATCCACCAACCAATATGTTGTGTTGAAGCAAGATCAATCCATTCAGCACTTCCTTTAAATCCGCCCACCAAACTGGGTTTTAGAATAATGTATTGCGGCTTTATAGTTTGTAGCATTTTCTGCTTATCTGTTACATTAAAAATGCCTATTAATTCTTCATCAAGCGCAATTGGAACAGGTGTTTTTGAGCATAATTCTGCCATTTCATGAATTTGACCCTGTTTTATTGGCTGTTCAATGGAATGAATTTTCAAATCGGACAATCTTTTTAATTTTTCTAAGGCTTCTGATGAAAGAAATCCGCCGTTGGCATCAACTCTCAGTTCAATTTCTTCGGAAGAAAATTCATTTCTGATGCTTTTCAGCAAAGAAATTTCTGTTTCAAAATCGATGGCGCCAATTTTCAATTTAAGGGTTGAAAAACCAGCTTTAATTTTTTCTGAAATTTGTTGTTTCATAAAAGCTTCACTTCCCATCCAAATCAACCCGTTGATTTTTATACCATCTTCAGATTTGGTAAATTTTGAAGGAAATAATTCAAAAGGATTTTCACTTTTTAACGACAAAAGCGCCTGCTCTAATCCGAACTGAATGGAAGGAAATTCTATGAGTTCCTCTAATAATTCAGCAATATTTTTATTAATATTTTCGCAAAGCCAGGCTAATTTTCTTTCATAATCAGGTGTGTCATCGACACTTAATCCTTTAAAAACAGCGCATTCACCATAACCAACTATATCACCATCAACCACTTTTAAAAAATAGGTTTCCTTGGTACGTAAAACACCTCTGGAGGTGCCGCTTGCCTGCTTAAAATTTAAAATATATTTTTGAAAAAACGCCTTCATTCATTTTATTAAATGCGAAAGATACAACTATTTGAAAATTTATTTTATATTGGCAAAAGAAATTAAAACTGATTTATGGATCTCCCTGAAATACCAAATTTGATTTATTATGCGATTCCTTTTTTTATCGTAACGGTTATTATTGAAGGCATTGCTATTTTCAAAAAAAATCCTGAAGGCTATAACATTAAAGACACATTTGCATCTTTATCCATGGGCGTTGGCAATGTTTTGGTTAATTTGTTAAGCAAATTAATCGTGGTTTTTGTGATTACTTTTTTATACGAAAATTTTAGAATGACAACCATTCCGTTTACTTGGTGGGCTTGGTTTTTGATAATGTTTGCCGATGATTTTTGCTATTATTGGTTTCACAGAATTGGACACGAAAGTCGGTTTTTTTGGGCATCGCATATCATCCATCATTCCTCTCAAAAATACAATTTAAGCACCGCTTTGCGTCAAACCTGGACCGGCGGATTTTTTAGTTTTGTCTTTTATTTGGCCTTACCATTTTTTGGTTTTCATCCCTTGATGATTTTAACGCAAATGGCTGTGAGTTTAATTTACCAATATTGGATTCATACCGAATTAATTGACAAAATGCCCCGTTGGTTTGAAGCCGTTTTCAACACGCCTTCACATCACCGAGTGCATCATGGATCAAATCCGCTGTATTTGGACAGAAATTATGCGGGAATTTTAATTATTTGGGATAGATTTTTCGGCACTTTTCAACCTGAATTAAAGGAAGAAAAAGTGATTTACGGATTGCATTCAAACATAAACACTTACAATCCCATAAAAATTGCTTTTAACGAGTGGATTGACGTTTTTAAAGATGCCTTTTCGGCAAAAACTTCTTTTGTAAACAAACTTGGCTATTTCATTAAACCGCCGGGATGGAAACACGACGGTTCAGGCTTGCTTTCTGAAGATTTAAGAAAAGAATGGCTTATGAACCAACAAAAAAGTGCTGATCTAAAACAAAATTAACACTACAACTTGTTTTTCTATAATTTGAGACTGGTGCCAATATCTAGCAGAACCAACTCCTTTTTTGCTTTGGCAAACTTTTCAAAAGCTTTTTTATGATTTATTTTTATAAAGCCAAAAGTATCAAAATGAACGCCCAAAACTTTATTGCATCCCAAAAATTTAGTCGCAATAATAGCTTCATCCACGCCCAACGTGAAATTGTCGCCTATCGGCAAAATCGCCAAATCGAGTTCGCCTATTACTTGAGGAATTAATTTCATATCGTAAGTTAAAGCGGTATCTCCGGAAATATAAATCCGGTGATGGCTTGTTTCTATAACAAAACCTCCCGGTTGTCCGCCATAACTTCCGTCGGGAAAAGAACTGGAATGAATGGCATTTGTATAATGCACTGTTCCAAAATCGAATGTCCATTTTCCGCCGTGATTCATAGGATGTCCTTTAATTCCTTTGCTCTCAAAATAAGTAACGATTTCAAAATTGGAAATAACTGTGGCTCCGGTACGTTTTGCAATGGTTTCAACATCTAAAATATGATCCTGATGTGCGTGTGTGATTAAAATATAATCGGCCTGTAATTTATTGATGTCAATGTTTTTGGCCAATTCATTTCCAGAAATAAAGGGATCAATTAGCAGTGTTTTGTCTTTTGTTTCGATACTTAAACTTGAGTGGCCTAAATAGGTGATTTTCATAATGAGAAATGTGTTAGATGATACCCTGCAATTTAATAAAATAAATCCATAAAAAAACCACGAAAAACTAATTTTCCGTGGTTTCAAACAAACAAATAAGTAAAGTTTATGAATTAAAACTTATACTTGAGATAGGCAGTAAAATTTCTGCCAGTTTCATAAATATGGCCTGCTGATGTATTTGAATTTTGATAAGAATAGTTTAAATGTTCATAATATGCCTTGTCAAAAATATTCAAAACCGCAAATCCGATTGAAAAATTGGTAAATGCAGTTATTCCGGCTCTTAAATCCATGGTGCCGAAACCTGGGGTTTCTTCTTCCATAAATGAAGCTGAGACCCTATCTTGTTTTGCCACCAATCTTGAATTTAACGCTACCCAAAATTTATTTTCTTCAAACTTCACTCCTAAATTTGCCATTAAAGGAGGAATTTGCGCCAAAGGCTCGTCCAAATCTTCATTTTGTGCACGTGTATAAGAAAGTTCAGACGAAAAAGATAGTTTTTCTGTTGCGTGAACATTAAAATTAAACTCAAATCCGGTTTGTGAAGCTTTATCAATATTGACAAATTGTTTTGCATAAACTGGCGGCGTTGTTGGCATAAATTTTCTTGGAATATCGGTATTTATCACACCATAAATATAGTCTTCCAAAAAGGAATGAAAAACCGAAGCGCCAACTTCAAAAGACTCAAATTTCTTTGAAACTGAAAGTTCAATCTGGTTATTTATTTCAGGTTTTAAATTGGGATTTCCAATATATTCGTAAGGATCGACGCCAACATTAAAATGATTGATAAAACGTTCGGTCATTGATGCTGTTCTAATTCCCCTTCCAACAGCAAATTGTGTTTGAAATCCGTTTTTTTGAAATTTTACGGAAGCATTTCCGCCGATATTCACTTCCGACTCGTCCTTAATTTTTCCACCATACAAAGCTTCAAAATCAGGTGCAGGATCATTAAGTTTTACTGAAATAAAATCGGCCCGAACACCAGCCGTAATTGTGGTGTAATCTGTAATTTTTATTTTTTCTTCCGCAAAAACACCTATATCATTTACATCGGCATCTTGCCAAACTTTATCCACAAAAGTCTTAGGTATTGGCAAAACATTGCCGTTCATCATTTTTACAATTCGTGTTCTGTCGCCTTTTCTGTTCAATAAATTGGCATCAACGCCGGCAAACAATTTTGAATTGTTGGAAGTATTAATTACCATTTCTGCTTTACCGCCATAAGAAAAAGATTCAACAGGCGATTTTGAATCGGTCGCCATAAAGCTTGGGCGATTTTCATTGGTCATTAAATGATCTACATACGAATAAAAAGCTTTAAAAGTAAAACCGCTTATTTTTTCAGAAATATTATTGAATTTATAGTCTATACCTGCCAAATAACTGTCGTCGTAAGGAGAATCCATTGGCAATCCGGCATGGTCAATATCCCTTGCAAAAGATTGCCTCCAACTGAATTGCAATCGTTGATTATCGGTTGGATTTACACCAACTTTAATGGAATAATCTGTTGTTCTGAATGATGATTGCACCTCATCTCCATTTCCGTCGGTATAATCTCCAAAATCACGATAAGAACCATTCAACTGAATGTCGAATTTCTTGGCAACATAAACCAATGATGCTCCATTTACTAAATTTTGGCCATTGGTTTCATAACCGCCTTCAACACTTCCATGGAAACCGAGTTCATTTTTTGATGGATTTTTAGACACTAAATTAATAATTCCGCCAAAATTTTGTCCGAACCGAACCGTAAAAGGTCCTTTTACAATTTCAATTTTTTCTATTTCCTCAGGAATTACGTGCGTTGTAATTGGATCCATTCGGCTCGGACAAGCATTGTGGATTTTCATTCCGCCATCATATTGAACATTTAACTGCTCATATTTAAAAGAACGAAATACAGGTTCAGAAGCATAAGCGCCGCGTTTTACAATTGCAAATCCCTGAATGTCTCTAAATAAATGTCCAACGCTTCTTGGCTGGCTGACCTTTTTTTCGATATCATTGATAATAATAGATTGAGAAATATCTCTTAAAGGATTGGCATCCACAATAATTTCACTTAAATCTATTTGAGCCGATTGCATTTTAACCAACATTTCATTTTGCAATTCCACAACAAAGGTTTTAAAACTGATATGTGAAATTTCTGCTTTATCGCCATTTTCAGCCTGAATAGAAAATTCACCATTTGCATTGGAAATGGTCACTAATTTATTTTTAAGTAATTTAATGGTTGCATATTCTATGGGATTATTCGTTTCTTCCGATACAATTTTTCCGCTTACTAAAACAGATTGCGAATAAGCTGTTGCAACGCTAAACATGACCAATATGATTGGTATAATAATATTTTTCATTTGATAATTTCGTTTTGATATTTTTTTGTTCAACCCAGTGATTTTCCGAATCCATATTTATGATATGTTCGGAATTTTCTCAAACAATCATTCATCAAAAAAATGATAAATGATGAAAATTTTTAGCTTTTCAAAAATTTACTAATTACTTGATCTTAAATAATTTAAACATAGTCGAATTCGCCAAAAACCATTATTGTTCCAAAACTTAATGTTTCAAACCAAAACGTATTCATCGTCGATTTACTTGACAATAATTCCAAGAGATAAATTAAATAAAAAGCGTAACTGAAAAAATTAGGAAACGAATTGAGGCGGTTTCAATAAAGACTGATAGAAATCTTGTGAAGTGTATTTATTAACAAAAAATCTATGGGTATAAACTTCTTCGAAATTTTTAATATTATAGGAAAATTGATCTAAAGGTGAAACAGGATATTTCTCAAAATCAATTTGGGGAATGGTAGATTTATGGTCGTGATCGGAATGATTTGCTTTTTTAATTTGCTTCTCCAAATAACACTTTCCATTGCATTCTAAATAAGGTTTGTCCTTGTTTTCACAAAGTACAGTGGCAATATAATCATAATTGGCATAATACTCCATGATTGGAACCAATGGACGAACCATAGCCAACAAATAAAGCAGATAAAAAAATATGCCGAAAAATTGATTTTTCATTTATAATTTATATACAGGACAAATATATCTTTTATTTTTCATTTACAAAGCGACAAAAGTCACATTATGAAGCTAAAAATGTACCCAAACCAAATAATATTGAAAACAAAAAAGTACTAAGTGCCAATTTTTTCAATTCTGGGTCTAAAAGCACGGGTCTTTTATTGCGGTACACCACCAACAAATGTTTACCAATTGGAATATACGCCAGCAAAAATAATAGTTGGTGCCAAGATTTGAAAAAAATAAATGAATACAATGAAGCAAACAAAAAAGAAGCAATCAACAAATAATAATGATAATATTTGGCGAACTCAACCCCTATTTTTACCACTATGGTATTTTTACCCGATTTTGCATCGGATACACTATCGCGCATATTGTTTAAATTTAATACGCCAATGCTTAAAAAACCAATTGAAAATGCGGGTAAAAAAATGGTAAAGTCTAATTGTTTTGCAAATAAGTAATAACTGCCGCAAACGCTAAGCAATCCAAAAAACAGGAATACAAAAAAATCTCCGAACCCGCTATAACCATAAGCTTTTTTTCCCACGGTATATTTTACTGCGGCGGCAATACTTGCAATTCCAAGCACAAAAAACACCAATAAGTTTACAAAATCATCTTTACCAAAAGCGGTATAAATAAGAAAAATGGCGATAATAAAGGTAACAGCGCTTGTTATTTTAATGGTCTTTAACAATTGTTCAGGTGAAATTTCGCCGCTCTGTATGGCGCGTTTTGGGCCAATTCTATCGTCATTGTCTGTTCCTTTTACGCCATCTCCATAATCGTTGGCGAAGTTTGAAATAATTTGAAAACCAACTGTGGTTAGCAAAGCCAGCGCACAAATTAACCAGTTAAAATAGCCATGAGACGCAGCCAAAAAACTGCCCACAATAATCCCTGAAACGGACAATGGCAGCGTTCTTAAGCGAGCAGCTTTCAAATAGACTTTAAACATGGTGCGATTTTTTCAACAGCTATTTGTCAGAAAATTTATAAATCTTCGGCGTTGGCAATTAATTCAGCAATATCCAATACCTCAACATGTTCTTGGTTTTTTGCTTTTATGCCGTCGGTGATCATTGTATTGCAAAACGGGCAACCTGTGGCAATAATATTTGGTTTTGTATCTAACGCTTCTTCTGTGCGTTCAACGTTGATCTCTTTATCTCCTTTTTCAGCATCTTTAAACATTTGCGCACCACCTGCACCACAACAAAGTCCGTTGGTTTTGCAACGTTTCATTTCAACCAATTCGGCTTCTAATTTCTCAATCAACAAACGTGGTGCTTCGTAAATATCGTTTGCCCTTCCCAAATAACATGGATCGTGAAAAGTAATGCGTTTGCCTTTAAATTTTCCACCTTCAATAGTGATTTTTCCTTCATCAAACAAAGATTTCAAAAATTCAGTATGATGCAATACTTCATATTTCCCGCCAAGTTCAGGATATTCATTTTTTAAGGTGTTGAAGCAATGCGGACAAGCAGTTACTATTTTTTTGACTTCATAGGCATTCAAAACCTCAATATTGGTCATTGCCTGCATCTGAAACAAAAATTCATTTCCAGCTCTTTTAGCCGGATCACCCGTACAGCTTTCTTCGGTACCCAAAACAGCAAAATTTACATTTGCCTTGTTTAAAATTTTTACAAAAGCTTTTGTGATTTTTTTTGCTCTGTCGTCAAAACTTCCGGCACATCCAACCCAAAATAAAACATCTGGTTGAATACCTTGCGCGGTCATTTCAGCCATTGTAGGTACATTCATAAGTCTGTTATTTTTAAATATTTATGCTATTATTCGTGTTGACCATCGTCAAACACTTCAATAGTAACTTCTTTATTGATTAAATCGGTAAATTTACCGCGGTAACGGGTTGCTTTTACCAAATGATTGTCTATCCAGTGATAATTACCGCCTCTTGGTTTTCCCATGACCATTCCGTGATATTTGAATCCGTGCTTTTTAAGCCAAGTTTCTGTGATTTCACGATGCGCTTCTGTTCTAGAGGTAAAGAAGAAAATAATATGTCCTTCATCGTACCATTTATTCAACGTTTTAATGGCATCTGGATAAGCTTGAGCGGTTACCATACGTTCAGGTTCTTCATTAGGAATATCTTCTCCAACAGTACCGTCAATATCAATCAAATAATTTTTAACGCCTTTTGGCAATACCGGACTTATATGTAATCCAGCTGCTACTTTTTCGTGTAATAATTTTTCCACATCTTCATTTTTCATGGTAAAAGATTTTTATATTTTTAGTTAGTAATTTATTCGTCTTTCCAATTAAGTCGGTCCATTTGGTTGTATTGCCAAGGTGCGCCGTTGTTTTCAATATTTGTCATCATACTGTTCAATTCTTGCGGTGCAGCTGATTGTTCCATCACCAAATAACGACGTAAATCGATAATAATTGAAAGCGGATCAATATTTACGGGACATTCCTCCACACACGCATTGCAGCTTGTGCATGCCCAAATTTCTTCAGATGTGATATAATCGTTTAACAATTGTTTGCCATCATCAATAAATTTGCCGTTTTTATCAATGTTTGCGCCAACCTCTTCCAACCTATCTCTGGTTTTCATCATAATGGCACGAGGCGATAATTCTTTTCCTGTGATACTTGCCGGACAAGCAGCAGTGCATCTTCCGCATTCAGTACAAGTATAAGCATTCATTAATTGCACCCAATTTAAATCGGCCACATCGCTGGCGCCAAATTTTTCGGGTGGCGCGGCATTATCAGCAGGCGCTGCATAAGGATCGGCACTTGGATCCATCATTAATTTAACCTCATTGGTCACCGCTTCTAAATTGGTAAACTGTCCATTCGGTTTTAAATTTGCAAAGTAAGTGTTTGGAAAAGCCAATAATATGTGCAGGTGTTTTGAATAGTACAAGTAATTTAAGAATATAAAAATACCAATAATGTGCAACCACCAAGCTGTTCTTTCAATTATATTTACAACAATAAAACTGGAATCATGAAATAAAATCGCAATGTATTGACTTATTGGATTCCCAAGATTTAGATTTTGAAAATGATTGTCGGTAGCATTCATTATCAGGAATAACGACATTAAAACCATTTCGAAATATAAAATATTCAAAGCGTCATTTTTTGGCCAGCCTTTCATTTCTTTGTTCCAGAAACGGGGAATTTGCAAAACCATTCTGCGAATCCAAAATATGATTACTGATGCCAAAACAAGGAATGCCAATATTTCGAAAGATCCGATCAAAAAGCTATAAAAACCTCCTAAAACAGAAAAAACACGATGCGTTCCAAAAAGTCCGTCGATGATTATTTCCAACACTTCAATGTTGATAATGATAAAACCTGCGTAAACGATGATGTGCAATATGCCGGCAATTGGACGTTTTACCATTTTAGATTGCCCAAAAGCAATTTTCAGCATATTTTGAAAACGTTCTTTTGGTAAATCGGATCTATCAATGCTTTTGCCAAGCTTTATATTTCTGACAATTTTTTTGCTGTTTTTTACAAAAAACCCAATTCCAATAATTAAAAGAATTGCAAATGCAATGTTATCTATATAATTCATACATTTTGGTTTTTTGCTATTTTCAATTGTTTAAATTTTGTGTCGCTGGCTCACTGCTTTTTATTTTTCTACCTCAACCTCAGGTTCAGGTTCAGCTACATAACCTTTATCTTTTTTTCCGAATAAAGAAAAGTGAACAAAACGTTTCGGATTTAATTTCATTTCGCGCAATAACTCATCCAATTCTTTTGAAGCACTTGTAAGGTTATTGTACATCTCTTCATCTTTCAATAATTTACCCAAAGTTCCTTTGCCCGATTCAGCATTTGCTAAAATACCGTTTAAACTATTCACGGTGGTTTCTAAATTTTTAATGGTTGTACTAAGATTTGAATTTGCCAAAGAATCTGAAAGTTTTGCAAAATTACTGCTCATTAACTCTGCATTGGTTAACGTATTGCCTAATTTAACTTTATTAGTGGCCACCATTTCATTCACAGATTTTGAAATGGCATTGAAGTTTGAAATTGTGGCGTTTAACTCTGCGATACTCGATTTTAGATTTTCTCTGGTTTTGGCATCCATAATATCATTGATACCTACCAATACTGAATCTGCGCTCACCATCGCATTTTCAACTTTTTCGAAAAGTGGTTTTAAGTTTTCAGATACTGAAGAAATCACATCCGCTTCTATTTCACCTGGTAAATAATCGCCGGGCTTCGCAATTTCGCCTTCATAGGAAGGCACAAGCGCCAAGGATTTTCCGCCCATTAAACTGGCGCTGTAAATCTTGGCAATGCTATTTTTTGAAAATTCTAAATCGGTTTCCACACTAAATTCCACAATCAACCAGCCACGTTTGTTAGGATCTTTGTTAAACGTTACCGCAATAACTTTCCCAACTTCAACACCGCTTAAGGTAACAACACTCGCAGTGCTTAAACCTTCCACATTGCTATATTCCGTAAAATAGGTTTTTGATGGTGCGTCAAATAAATTTTGACCTTTTAAATAATTGTAACCCCATATAAATAAAGCAATTACTGCTACGGATACAATACCTGTTTTTAACTCTCTGCTAATTTTCAAAATCAATTCAATTTTATTGGCGCAAAATACTACTTATTTTTGGGAGTAAAAAAACATATCATGATTTTTTAAAAACATCCTCCACCGGTATTTTTTTTCCATTTTCAAATGCCACAATAAAAGCCGAAGTATATCCTTTAGATTTCGCCAATTCGTGTATTTTTTGTATTTCTGCATAATCTGATGTGCTGCCTAGGTAATATTTATAGCTACCATCAACACGAACGCGCTCAACATTGGTAAGTCCTTTAAAATTATAGGGTTTTGTTTCTATTTTATTGGCTCCAGATGCAATTTGCACCCTAAATTCAATTTTGGAAAAATTATTACTTGTATTTTTAGAGATGGGCGTATTTGTTTTTGATGCTGGGATATTTTCATTTTTAGCAACATTGGTGCTTTGTACAGTATTTAAACTGAGTTGCTGAATGTATTTTAAAATATCGGATGCAATCGATTTAGAAAATATATCCTGCCCAATATCGGAATTTAAATAGGTGCCTTCCTCTGCATTTGTTAAAAAACCAGTTTCAATTAAAACGCTTGGCATATAGGTTTGATGTAAAACAACAAAACCCGCCTGTTTAACCCCGCGATCAATTCTGTTTAAATTGTTTGTAAATCCGTCCTGAATAATACTCGCCAATTGTATACTTTTATCTAAATATTCTTCTTGCATCAAAGTTAAACCAATTACGGAATCAGGAGAATTTGGATCAAAACCCTTATATTTCATTTCATAATTGTCTTCCATCAAAATAACGGAGTTTTCTGCCTTCGCCACTTCAAAATTCTGGCGATTTACATGGGTTCCCAATACCCAAGTTTCGGCTCCGGCAGCTTGCGAATTATGTGCATTACAGTGGATGGAAACAAATAAATCTGCATCTGCTTTATTGGCAATTCTTCCACGCTCCCATAAATCGACAAAAACATCTGTTTTTCTGGTATAAACAACCCTGATGTTTTTTTCATTTTGCAATATTTCTCCCACCTGCAAAACAATTTTCAATGCAATATCTTTTTCCTTGGCATGATTATAGCCAACCTTGCCTGGATCTTTACCTCCATGACCGGCGTCTAAAACAACAGTAAATTCTTTTTTTTGAGCAAAAACTGTCTGATAATTAAATAGAAATGCGATCAAAAACACAAAAATTAGAGCGTGCTTCATTGTCATTTTATTTTTATTTAAGAGTGGTGTGTTCATCAATAATTTTAGTTATTTTTGGCAACTGTTATTTGTGTTTCAAATATTAAGCCATACATTTACAACCAATCAATAATGTGGTTGATTATTTAGGAAGCTAATGTAAAAAAACTTATGCTATCAACCCAATTTAAAAGATATTTTTATAAAAATTTCATTATTAAAACGTCTCGTAAAAATAATCATTTTTTATTTTTGCTGATAATGATTTTTAGCATGATCAACTTTACAGCTTACACTCAAGAAATCAAAGAAAAATCCTCTGAAAATTTCAAGACAAAACTTAACGATACCCTGAAAATTCCCAAAAAAGACACATTGGCCGTTAAACCTAAAGATTCTTTAGGAATAAAACCAAAAGATTCCATTGCCAAACCCAAAGAATTACTTGAAAGTATTATAGTTCACAGTGCAGATAGTTTGATAAGGCAAGACTTGAAAAACAAAAAAGTACTATTATTTGATAATGCTCATGTTAATTATAATAATATTGATTTAACGGCCGGTTTTATTGAAATAGACAACAATACTAACATTATTACTGCCAAAGGTATTAAAGACAGTATTGGAAGCTATTCCCAGCGCCCCATTTTTAAGCAGGGCTCTCAAGAATCTACTCAAGACACTATAAAATTTAATTTCAAGACTGAAAAAGCAAAAATTTGGGGATTGAAAACCGAACAACAAGGCATTATTATAAGAGGTGAAGTGAGTAAAAAACACAATGATTCCGTTATTTTTATTGAAAATATAAAATTAACCTCTTCAGAAAAAGAAAAGCCCGATTATTACATTGCTATCAAAAGAGCCAAATTTATCAAAGACAAAAAATTGGTGGCCGGCACAAGTCAACTAGTGATTGCCGATGTACCCACGCCAGTTGTATTACCTTTTGCCTACGTTCCTTTAACCAAAGGAAGAACTTCAGGAGTTTTAATGCCTACTTGGGGTGATAATAACAGGCAAGGTTATTTTTTACAAAATGGCGGTTATTATTTTGTGCTCAATGACAATTTTGATTTGGCATTGCTTGGCGATATTTATACCAATGGAAGTTGGGGAATGAGGGCTGAATCGGGTTATGCGAAGCGCTACCGGTTTTCGGGAAAATTTGATTTTAAATATGAAAATTTAATCAATAGCCTTAAAGGTCTCGACGATTATTCAAAATCTACCAATTACAACATTCGTTGGAATCATAGCCAAGACACAAAGGCAAGTCCAAATTCGAGATTTTCGGCTTCCGTAAATTTGGGAAGCAGCAAATATTATAAAGAATCCATTAATGAATACAATACAAATTCATTCTTAAACAACACTTTAAGTTCCTCTGTTTCCTATTATAAGAAATTTGTGGGAACGCCTTTTAATATGTCGCTATCCGTTACGCATTCCCAAAATACGAATACGGAAGAAATTGCAATGGCACTTCCATCTTTGCAGGTTAATATGGACAGAATTTATCCTTTTACCGGGAAAGGCGGCGTTAAAAAAAATGCCATTCAAAAAACAGGATTGAGTTACTCGTTGAAAGCAGATAACAGAATTAAAACCACTGATGAATTTTTCTTCAAAAAAGAAATGTTTGAAGACGCCAAATCGGGTATTCAACAAGATATATCTTTAAACACAAACATGAAAGCTTTAAAGTTTTTTACGCTTTCGCCCAGCGTGAGTTATAAAGAAGTTTGGTATTTTGACCGACTTAACAAAACGTATGATGCAGAAAATAATAAAGTTGTTACTGATACTTTGACCGGTTTTAATGCATTTAGGGAATATTCAGGAGCGGTATCATTGGCAACCACTTTTTATGGTATGTTCAAATTTAAAAAAGGAAATATTGAGGCCATACGCCACGTTGTTAGACCAAGTGTTTCTTATAGTTACCGCCCCGATTTTAGCAGTTACAATGAACAAGTCCAAAAAACCGCAGATCCAAATGACTATTTGGAATATTCTCCTTTTGCCAACGGTATCTTTGGAAGCCCGGGCACTGGAATTTCAAACAGCTTAAATTTTTCATTGGATAACAACTTAGAAGCAAAAGTTAGAAAAAAAGATTCAACCGAAAAAGAAGCCAGAAAAATTATTTTACTGAACAATTTAAATTTCAGTACCAGTTACAATATGGCTGCCGATTCCTTAAAATGGAGTCCGGTAGGCGTAAATGCGGGAACCAAGATTTTTAAAGACAAGTTAACCCTAAATGTAAGAGGAACGCTTGACCCTTATGCGATTGATGCAAATGGCAGAAAAATTAATACATTTAACATCAATAACGGAGGAAGTTTATTCCGGCTTACGAATGCAGGACTAACGATGAATTATTCACTTTCAAGCAAAGATGATAAAAGCAAGAAAACTTCTGAAGAAAAAAATGCCCAAGATAACAACTCCGACGGCGTTTTTGGGGAAGATTTAGATGTTACAAATAAGCAAACGGACAATAAGGAATCCGATAAAAATAAGGTTAAAGAAACCAAATTGTATCAATCCAAAATACCATGGACTTTGCAATTGGCCTATTCCTTAAATTATAGCAATAACAATAGAGAGCAGGAAATTTCATCCAACTCGTTGATGTTTTCAGGAGATATTGAATTGACCCCTAAATGGAACGTTGGCGTTTCATCGGGTTATGACATAAAAAATAAAGGATTTACCTATACGCAATTAAGGTTTTCACGCGATTTGGACAGTTGGAAACTTAATTTCAACTGGGTTCCTTTTGGGGAAAGACAAACTTATTACTTTTTTATTGGCGTAAAATCGTCAATGCTTAGCGATCTAAAATATGATAAGAGACAAGTTCCGGACAAAAGGCTATTTTAAAAGCCCCCTAACCCCCGAAGGGGGAATTTATATTGGAAAGGTATAAAAGGTAGCGTAAAATACTAAAAATTTGTATTAAAATAATATAATTAGAGTCTCAAATCAAGCTCCCTTTCCTTCGGTCGGGGATGGGAATAGGATAATAAGTTAAACAAAAAAATACTATAATCATGAAAAAAATAATTAACACCAACAACGCACCTGCACCGGTTGGACCATACAATCAGGCGGTATTAGCAGGGAACACTTTATACACTTCAGGTCAAATTGCCATCAATCCTAAAAATGGGGAATTGGTAACCAACACTATTGAAGATGAAACCAAACAGGTGATGGAAAACTTGAAAATTATTTTGGTTGAAGCTGATATGACTTTTGAAAACGTGGTAAAAACCACCATATTTATCAAAAATATGAATGATTTCTCAAAAATGAATGCTGTTTATGGTAAGTATTTTGAAGCCGGTAATGAACCAGCACGCGAAACTGTGGAAGTGGGTAATTTGCCTAAGTTTGTGAATGTAGAAATCTCTATGATTGCGGTAAAGTAACCATTTAAATCGATTTTATCAATCGCTCGGCTGTTGCAGGATTTGTAGCCAACGGAACGTCATGAACATCGCACAAACGCAAGAGCATAGCAATATCCGGTTCATGAGGATGCATTCCCAGCGGATCTCTGAAAAAGAAAACCATATTTGTTTTTCCTTCCGCTACACGTGCAGCTATTTGCGCATCACCACCATAGGGCCCCGATAAAAATTTCACCACTTCAAATCCGGCCTTCTCGGCATTTTTGCCTGTTGTGCCTGTTGCCACTAACTTCACATTTTTAGAAATTAAAATAGCTTTAAAATCCATTAAAAACTGAATCATTTCGGCTTTTTTGCCATCGTGGGCTATGATTGCTATTTCCATATTTTAGTATTGAGTATTAAGTTTTAGGCCAAATTAAATAAACAATTAAACAGTTAAATATCAAATTTCTTATTCAAGGGATGATGCATATTCAATCAATTCAACAATTTTAGTTGCGTAACCAAATTCGTTATCGTACCAGGATATAATTTTATAAAAATTTGGATTCAGTTCCAATCCGGCTGCGGCATCAAAAACTGAGGTTCTTGGTTCCGAAACAAAGTCCTGCGAAACCACTTCGTCTTCTGTATATCCTAAAATCCCCTTCAATTCATTTTCGGATGCTTTTTTCATCGCCTCTTTAATTTCCTGATAAGAAGTAGGCTTTTCCAGCCGAACCGTTAAATCTACCAAAGAAACATCTGCAATAGGAACTCGTATGGCCATCGCCAACAATTTCCCCTTTAATTCGGGCATAATTTCAGTAACTGCAACGGCCGCATTTGTGGTGGTTGGAATCATATTATTTAAGGCCGATCTTCCTCTACGCCATTGCTTTTCAGGGCCATCAACCGTTTTCTGGCTAGCGGTTGCCGAATGAACAGTGGTCACAATGCCTTCAACAATGCCAAAATTTTCATGCAATACTTTGGCAATTGGTGCCAAACAGTTTGTGGTGCAAGAAGCATTTGAAAAAACGAGGTTTTCTTTGGAAAGTTTTGTATGGTTAACGCCCATTACAAACATAGGGGCATCTTTTGATGGTGCTGAAATCACCACTTTTTTTGCCCCACCTTTTAAGTGTAGTTCCGCTTTATTCTTATCTGTAAATAATCCCGTAGCTTCAATCACATAATCAACCCCAACTTTTCCCCAATCAATGGCTTCCGGATTTATTTCTCCGGTAACTCTAATAGGATTTCCATTTACAATAAGTAGTTTGTCTTTTACCTCAATGGTTCCCATAAAACGTCCGTGAACCGAATCGTATTTTAATAAATAGGCCAGGTGATTAATATCCAGCAAATCATTTATAGCAACAACTTCTATATTTTTTTTATTGATTGCAGTTCTAAAAGCCAGGCGTCCTATTCTTCCAAAGCCATTTATTCCTATTTTAATCATTCAATTTTAATTGCTATTTATTTTCAAATTTCACAACACTTTCATCCAATCTAAAAAAGTATTGAAACAAATGGAATAAGTTATTTTTTTAACGAAAGTACTTATTGAACTGGTTTATTCACTAAATGGACATAATATCACTAACGCGCAATAATTCTTTATCTATTTCATGACGCCCTTTCACTGCTTCTTTTAATTCAATGGCTTCTATTTTATTATTAACCATACCCACCATTAAATTTGTTTTGCCGTCCAATAATAATTCAACCGACTTTACGCCCAATCTGCTTGCCAAAACACGGTCAAAACAACTTGGGCTGCCTCCTCTTTGCATATGTCCCAATACAGAAACCCTCACTTCATATTGCGGTAAATTTTGTTCCACATAATCGGCCAGTTCAAATACGTTTTTTCCAATTTTATCCCCTTCAGCAACCACAACAATACTCGATGATTTCCCTGAACGTTTGCTTCTTTTTAAGGATTCCAAAAGGCGGTCTAACCCCAAATTTTCTTCAGGAATTAAAATTTCTTCCGCTCCAGCACCAACACCTGCATTTAGCGCTATAAAACCTGCATCACGACCCATAACCTCCACAAAAAATAACCGATTGTGTGAACTCGCCGTGTCTCTAATTTTATCTATCACTTGAACAATAGTATTCAGCGCAGTGTCATATCCAATGGTATAATCAGTTCCGAAAATATCATTGTCAATGGTGCCTGGAATTCCAATACAAGGAAAATTAAATTCCTTGTTAAAAACAATCCCACCATTAAAAGTTCCGTCTCCACCAATGAGTACTAAAGCATCTATTTCAGCATTTTTTAACTGATCATAAGCTTTTTGCCTTCCTTCTTTTGTTCTAAATTCTTTTGATCGGTCAGTTTTTAATATGGTGCCTCCCCTGTTTATGATATTGCTTACGTGGCGTGCATTAAGAGGTTCAAAATCCCCTTCAATCATTCCCTGATAACCTCTATAAATGCCAACACACTCAACTTTATAGTAGGTGCAAGCCCTAACAACTGCCCTAATAGCTGCGTTCATCCCTGGAGCATCACCACCGGATGTCATTAACCCTATTTTTTTTATATTGTTTCCCATAAAGCGAAAGGCAAAATTATGATTTTATTTTAAATGATAAATTTTTTTATGTTGTTCTTTAAGATTGCCTACCATAAATTAATTGGGTAAACGCCGTTGTCTTTTAACTTTTGAATTTCTGAAGTCACATATTCCTTATCCTGTTTGTAGGTAACGCCAAACCAGCGTGCATTGGATTTCAACACTTCCATGGTTGCCAATTTATGGACAATAATATGGTTGATGACCAATGGAATAAAAAACTCTGCTTTTGGTTCTTTATAATTTTTAGCCAAGAATTCTTCAAACAAAGATTCAGACAATTCGAAGTATTTTGGGGTAAATCCAAAAAAGTTCATCGATACGATTGTTTCTTCTGAAATTGGAATTAAATTGTCATTTTCATCTTTATATTTAAGTTCTCCATTCACTTTTTCAATATGCGTTCTTTCGGTAACACCAGTTAAAAAACCATTTTTATCAACGCTGCATTCTCCTCTTGAAACAGAACCATATTCAGAAATGGTATTTTTTAGCACATAGCCCATCATATTAAAATCGGTGGATTCCGAATTCATTTTTATCAACGATTCTGCCTCCACTTTAAAAGCCTCGGCACCATAAAAATCATCGGCATTGATGACCGCAAAATTTTCTTTCACAACATCTTTGGCCATCAACAATGCATGACCAGTTCCCCATGGTTTTTCGCGATTGTTATCTAAATATTTTTCAGGAATATTTTCCAATTCCTGAAAAACGTAATCCACTTCAATTTTACCTGCTAATTTTTTATCGAAAAACGCTTTAAAATCGGCTTCAATATTTTTTCTGATGATAAAAACAACTTTACCAAATCCTGCGCGAATGGCATCATATATTGAAAAATCTAAAATGGTGTCGCCTTGTTCTGAAAAAGTATCCAATTGCTTTAATCCTCCGTATCGGCTGCCTACTCCTGCAGCTAAAATTACCAATGTTGGTTTATTCATTTCTTTTATTTTTATTTTTAAAATCTATTATTCTGTCAATTTCTTCTATGGTATCAAGAGGTTTTATAACCGGATCTATTACTTTTTTCTTTCTAAGCCCTAATTTTTGAAGCAATTCTTTGCTATTATCAAAATCTATTTGATAGCTTAAACCTACGCCTTGTGTATATCCTTCTTCTTCTTCAGAATATTGAATTTCGTTTTGTCGGTTGAATATTGATGATCGTAAAGTTCCTTCTTCATTCAATAAAAATTCAATATTTACTTCTCCAATAATATTGGTTTGGTTGCTGTTACCCATAGGAACACCAACTTTTCCATTAATGATAATTCGGTCATTTAGCTGATAATCTAACCCAATGGCCAATTGGTCTTCTATATTTAAATTATCCACTTTGCCTCTTTCGCCAACGGTATATTCAGGTCTCAGTTTGAAACGATTGTTTCCCTGATTAAAAATATTGTCGAAGGCATTTGAAAGTATGTCAAAACCGGTTCCATACAAAGCAGTACTGCTGTTAACGCCTAAATCGCTTTCATTATAAAAACTTCCTGATATAAGTAATGATATAAATTGAACTGTTTTGTTGTTTAAATTATCGCTATTCAACCTAAATGCGAGCTCTGAAGCCACCGTTGAACTTGCATTGGGAATTTCAATGTCAAATTCTCTTTGGGTATTAAACAATTCTCCTGAAAAACGGGTAACCAAATCAATAGGAATTTTTCTGCTTGAGGAAATATTTTCCAGCAATGATCTCGGATTTGCCGAGACTCTGTAAACAGCTTCAATATTAATATCTGCAGTTAAAGGATCTCCGCTCCAGGAAATGCTTCCGCCTCTTCTTACAATAAACGGCTTGTTAATAAATCCGCCATATTTAAAGTTATAAACGCCATTGTCCACAATAAAGTCGCCATACATTTCAAACTTGTCTTTGGTGTCTATGGCTATTTGTATGTTTCCAGTTCCGCTACCTCTTAAAAAACTTCCTGTTGATTTGTCTAGCACCATTTCAACAACCGCATCTTTTGTGACATCTATATTGAAATTTAAGGACAATCCCTTTAGTTTTTCAGAAATATACTGTCTTCTTGTTTCTTCATTTTCTTCGGGATTGCTTTTGTTTACAAATCGAATTAATTGAGAAGATTCGGCAGTTTTCACATCACTCACAGGAATTGTAAGGTATGTGCCTCTTTTTGTTTTTCCAACAACATTAATCACCAATTTATCTGTTGGTCCATATAAGTTTGCATAGCCTTCCAAAAATCCGGTACCATAATACACAGAGTTTTCTTTCTCAACTGTGTTTAACACCAATAAATTTTTGGTATTTACGT
>JAAFHC010000169.1 GCA_010906935.1 Gelidibacter sp. | reverse complement strand
ATTTTAATGATTCTCCCGAGGTTCCAGAAGTATTTGCCTGAAAGTGTTTTTTAAATTTAAGGTTGGTTTGAATTTCTTTGTGATTATTCAGTAAGTCTTTTTTGGAAATTATTGGCAGCTTTTTAAGATTGTCAAGTGATTGTATGTCGGCAGGCTTTATACCCAAAGCGTCAAAACTGTTTTTATAATAGGATGAATTTGCATAAGCAACCGCCACCAGTTCCTGTAATTTCTTCAATTGATAGGCCTCCAAAGAAGCCAAAGGCCAGGTTGCCGATTCATTCAGAAAAGGAAGCCAGCTTGCTATGGAAGGGTTTCTTAAATGCTCGCCGATTTTATAGATCCTTTTAAACATTTTCCAACAAATTATTCCATTGCGTTTTTATATTGTTTTCATCAAATTTCTCTGCTTTTTCACGGGCATTTTTGGACATTTCCATCGCTTTCTCCGGATTTTTGAGCAAGGTTAAAATGGCTTCCGCCATTTTCTTTTCATCTTTCACGGGAATTAAGAGTCCTTCCACCCCATTTTCTATCAAATACGGCAATCCGCCCGCATTGGTTGAAATTATGGGCAAACCCAACGCCATCGCTTCTATTACGCTCACCGGCATGTTGTCTATGTTCGTGGTGTTGATAAAAATATCGAATTTTTCCGACAATTGGTGCCATTGTTCTTTAGGCAAAACGCCCGTAAAGGTAACGCTTTCCGCCAGGCCCAATTGTATTGCCAGGTCTTTTGCTTGGTTTAATGAGCCGTCTTTATCGGGCCCCACCATACACAAACTTGCATTTTTATGGGTTTCTTGCAGTAAGGCAAGCACTTTAATGGCCATAACCGGATTGTAAATTTTGTCAAAAGCCCTCACCCACAACAATTTTGGCTCAAGCACCGCGCGCAATTTAAAAGGAAATTCCGCCAAGGTAATGGAATTGGGAATGAACACTGTTTGGTAATTGTATTTCTTGAATTCGTGGGCCAAATACGTGGACGGACTCACATTTTGAAACGCATATTTAAAAATCAATGCTGAAAAATATTCCGCATGTTTCAATCTTTTTGGCAGGTTTCCGCCATGCAGGATGGGAATGTATTTCAATGAAAAAATTCTTGCCAATTGGGAAGTGATCAGTGCATAATAAAAGTTTGAAGTGCTAAAAGTGTCAATGAGCACCACATCTGTTGTTTTTCTGTGCTTAACAATGGTGAAACACATTGCCCATAAACGAAAAATTTTATTGGTTTTGTCAGATGCGCAAATAACCGAATGCCCTTCGCTTTGCAATAGCTTCGTTAAGGAAGCCATCGCAGAATGGTAGTTTGATTTTTCAGACAGGTTGTTTCCTATGTAGATTATTTTTTTCAAATTTTATGTTTCAAGTTTCAAGTTTCAGGTTTCAGGTTTCAGGTTTCAGGTTTCAGGTTTCAGGTTTCAGGTTTCAGGTTTCAGGTTTCAAGTTGAACTTCCCTGATTGGTTTTGAATGGAATCATTTTATATTCATTTTTCATCTTTTTCCAGTCTTACACACCCCTAACCCCTCTCGAGAGGAATTTGATCTGTTTAACTTTTAATATTTAATATTTAACTTATAACCAATAACCTATAACATATAACTTATAACCTATAACATATAACTTATAACTTATAACCTATAACCTATAACCTATAACTCCTAACTCATTCCTCCTCCTCCTCATCTTTAAACGTAATAATCGCCACGCTCAATCCATAAATAAAGCCCGGAAATGCAATACGCATGGCAGAGTGGTTGATGGTTAAAAACCAAAATATTAAAAAAGAGGCTAAAAACCCTCGTGCCAAATAGGGTTGTTTAAACATATGCCGAATTGGAACCGTGATCAGTAAAAAAAGCGCCAGAATACCTATCAATCCGTGCTCGGCAATCAATCGACTCATTTCATTGTGTGAAGCTGCCTGAATTTCCAATTCCTCTATTCTGTAATACTTTCCGCCCCCTACGCCAATACCAAAAAACGGATGTTCCAAGAAAGCGTTCATCTCACTTATAAATAGCGTTCCCCTTCCCGTTGTAATATCAGATTTTGTGGTTCCCGATGCATTTTTGTTGGCATACCTGTTTTCGAGCATGCCACCAGTGGCATTTGACGTGTACACAAATAAGGCAAAGCCAAACAATGCCACCAATCCGGAGTATTTGGCTAAATTTAAGATTTTGTTTTCTTTAGACAGAATAAAATAATAGGTAAACACCGAAATTGCCACCAATGCCGTAATCATCCCCCCTCTTGAAAAGGTGATTAAACCCCTGTAAATTAAATAGGTAAACAATAATATATCGATACTAAAAAGCGTAAAAATACGCCGTTTCAAAAACAAGTGTGCCCCCACAATAAACATCCCAACGCCCAATATGGTGGCTACCTGATTTGGTCCGTAACCTCCTGAAGCTTCAAAGTTGGCCCCACCGCCAAAATTAATTTCACTTAAAGAAGGTGTTCTGAAATACAATAAGGTCAGCGTGGAGATAATGGGCAATAACATATAAAACAGCATATCCATCAAGGTTGAAAGCGCCAAGGGCCGCCTGTAAAAATAAATGGCCGAAACCCCCAACAAAATGGGACCGCTTAAATTAAAGGCAATGGCTTTTCTGATGGATTCATCAAAAGGAATGTCCACAAAGGCAATACCTATAAGCAATAATAAGATGTAAATGAGATAACTTAAGGAAATATGATGTTGTCGTTTTTCCACAATCAGCCCCGTAAAAAGAAAAATCAATACGGCATATTTGGGCAATTCGTAAAAAATCATGCCACCTGCCATTCTGAAAAGCACTTCCGCTCCCACCAAATAGGCGCTCCAATGAATGGCTTCATTGTTTTCATTTTTATTTCTGATGATGTACAAAACGCCGAAAAAAACAATCAATATGGAATACGCTTTGGCAATCAATCCGGAAAGCACCAATACCCCCAATACCAAGTGTAAAGCGGCTAAAATTAAACGGGTATGTGACGAACTGTTATTCAAGTTTATATAAGGCGATTAATTGGGTGATAAAAGCATGGGCACTATAATTTAAACCTACTTTAATGTATAAATTTTCTCCGAATTCTTTTCGTTTATGTTCATTTTCTATGAGAAAAATAAGTCCTTCAGCCAATTTAATTTCATTATTTGGTGGCACCACCAGTCCGTTTTCCATATTGCTTACAACGGCGCCGCATTCTCCAACAGCCGTAACGACTACCGGCAGTTTTGCCAAACCGTATTCCAGCAATGCCACTGGCAAGCCCTCCGATTTTGATCCCAATACGCCTATAGCGGCTTGTTCTAAAATATATTGTGTATCGGCACAACTTCCGTACAAAAATACACAAGTTGCTAAATGATGTGCTGTGATATATGATTTTATTTCTTCGGCATAGGCATCCTTCAAATCCAAGCCAACCAAATGCAAGGTCCAGTCGGCATGTTTCTCCTGCACTATTTCAAAAGCTTTCAGCAGATTCAAATGGTCTTTTTGCGGCCTTAAATTGGCCAGACACACGATGCGTTTTTCGTTTAGTCCATGCAAACTCGTTGTTTTTGGAGATGCAGCACCGAATGACGCGAAATTTGGCAAATAGGTGTGGTGTTTAGCCTTTAGATGCAATTTTGCCCATTGGTATAAGTTGTTATTCACGGAAATTACCGTATGAAAGGCTTTTGACACTAACGTTAAAGGAAATTTTTGACGTGCATTTAAATTTTCGCTGTTTCCATAATGGTCGTGCCATACAATCCTGACTTTTGGAAGCCATAATTTGACTAAAAAAGCGGTAAAATATGAAGTGGCATGGGCGTGGATGACCTTTATTTCATTGGATTTTATATAGTGTACCAATTTTTTAAGTGCCTTTAAATCCAATGCCTTTTTTTTATTCAAAAATAAGTATTTTACCGCTGACCCTATTTTGGCTTTTAAATTCCCTTCCTGCCGGGTAGTACACAAGTGTGATTCCACCCCTTTTTCTGCCAAAGCATTGGCGATGTTTATTGCCATCATTTCTGCGCCTCCTGGGCTTAGGGAATCTATGAGTTGTATGACTTTTAGTGGATTGATGGGTTGTTGTTTGTTTATTTGTGAACTGTTTAACTGTGAACTGTTTAACTGTGAACTGTGAACTGTTTAACTGTTTAACTTGTTTAACTGTGAACTGTGAACTGTTTAACTGTTTAACTGTGGACTGCTGTATTCGCAGTTTGAATTTCAAATTTACTGTTTATGAAGTAAAAACAAGGTTTGAAATTGTTTTATTTTTTTATTTCATTTAAAAAAAATGTTTTAAACACCTTCCATGTTTTCTGTTCATTTTCTTTACTCACCATTTTTATTTTTTTATTGGTATTCGTGAATCTCCTTCGTCGATTTAGCTCACCATTTTTATTGTTTTTTAAAGGAGTTCGTGAATCTCCTTCGTCGATTTGTCTTGCCCACCCTTCGACTCTACTTCGGCTCTACTTCGGCTCCGCTCTGTAACCGCGCTCAGCAACCACGCTCAGGGCAAGTGAAAACGAACCAAAAGAAAAGGCACTTTCTCGTCAGGTACTTACGATAAAGGATTTTTTTGATTTTTGGTGAATTTATCTTTTGAATTGCTGCGGTGATTTGTGGGGTTTTGATAGCATTGTGATTTGAAACTTAAATCATGAGATCTTGATCCAAGCACGCCTGCCGGCGAGGCAGGTTCTGGGCAGTTTGCTTCGGCGGCTAGCGCCTTCTCGCAGTGGTGTGAAGTGAAATGAAGTAATCTACAAGTTTGGAACTTAATAAATTGTTCTTAACTTCTTTTTCGTGTTCTGTTCATTTTCTTTACTCGCCTAAAGAAAACGAACCAAAAGAAAAGGCGCTTTCTCGTCAGGTATTTTTTAATGCTATTTTCTCAAATAGCATTAAAAACCATATTTTAAAAGCTAAATTTCCTCCAAGGCTTCAAAAATTTT
>JAAFHC010000168.1 GCA_010906935.1 Gelidibacter sp. | reverse complement strand
ATTAACTTTGGTTCAATATATCAATAAGTTTATATTTGAAAGACCAATTAATAATGTCAAAATTCAAATAATTTAATTACACCCAACGGGTTAATATAATAAATACATATTTTAAATTTATTGTCATCAATAAAATTGATACATTCATCAAAAATTAGGATGGATTTATTTTTTTAACAACTTATAATAATGGTTATATTTGCACAGAAATTGAATTAATAATTAAAATTATAAATAAAATATGGCAACAATGGTTGGTAAAAAATTTCCGAATTTAAACGTAGACGCAATGAATGAAATGGGCGATACTTTTAAATTAAACATATTAGAAGAAGCAGTAAATAACAACAAAAAAGTAATATTATTTTGGTATCCTAAAGATTTCACCTTTGTTTGCCCTACGGAATTACACGCTTTTCAAGCTGCATTGCCTGAATTTGACAAAAGAAACACCATAGTTATTGGTGCGTCTTGTGATACTCCTGAAGTACATTTTGCTTGGTTAAACACCGCAAAAGACAACGGAGGAATTGAAGGTGTTACGTATCCAATTTTAGCTGACAGCAATCGTAATTTATCTAGCAGATTAGGGATTTTGGACATCATCAATGAAACTTATGATGAAGAAACTGGCGCGATTCAAGTTGAAGGTGACAATGTGACTTACAGAGCAACCTATTTAATTGATGAAGAAGGAACTGTATTTCATGAAGGCGTTAACCATATGCCATTGGGAAGAAATGTAAAAGAATATTTACGTTTGATTGACGCTTACACACACGTTCAGGAAAAAGGAGAAGTTTGTCCGGCAAACTGGGAAGAAGGAAAAGATGCTATGAATGCCGACAGAAGCGGTGTTGCAAGTTATTTGGCTTCTCACTAAAAAATAATTAGGATGTTTCAAGAAATAACAGAAGACAATTTACCTCAAATAGTAAGTGAAAACAACACCGTAGTTGTTCAATTTTCGGCAACTTGGTGTGGAAATTGTAGAATAATGAAGCCAAAATTTAAAAAATTGGCTTCAGAAAATGAAAGTTTTGCTTTTGTGATTGTGGATGCTGAAAAGTTTCCGGAATCTCGAAAAATGGCAAAAGTTGACAATCTGCCTACATTTGCAACTTATAAAGATGGCGTATTTGTGAACCAAGTTCAAACCAATAAGTTCGAAATTTTAAACGATTTAGTAAATGAAGTTACCAATAATTAAGCATTTAACTAATTTTATCGAAGAAAACGACCAAGATTACGTTATTGAAACCATTGAAACATTAGAGGCTTTAACGGAAGTTTCTTCTTTGAAAGATGAAGAATTGGATGTTATTGGTGAAATCATTTCAAACCTTTATGGTGCGCTTGAAGTTCATAAAATGGTAAAAGAAGGAATGCCTCAAAAAGAAGCATTGAACACTTTTATGAAACGCGTTTTAGGTTCCATAGACACTTAAAAAATAATAACTACTGACTACCAATAAAAAATCCCAAAAGTTTTGGGATTTTTTTATGCCTTTAATTTTATATATTTATCAAAAATATTTTTAAAAATGGAGAACCATCAAGTTATTGGCACCGTAAATTTAAGCGAAATAACTGCTATGGAAGTAGTTGAAGACGCAAAGAAAAAATTAAAAAAAGCCAGAAAGGAACTGAGCAAGTTGCAAGAAACCATGTATGCTGAAAGTAAGCACGCCGTGTTAATTTGCCTGCAAGGAATGGACACCTCGGGAAAAGACAGCTTGATAAAAGAAGTCTTTAAAGATGTAAATGCCAGAGGAGTTGTAGTTCATAGTTTTAAAGTGCCCACAGAATTGGAATTAAAACATGATTATTTGTGGCGTCATTATATTGCCTTGCCCGAACGCGGAAAAATTGGTGTTTTTAATAGAACGCATTATGAAAATGTGTTGGTTACCCGTGTTCATCCAGAATATATATTGGGAGAAAATATTCCAGCGGTAAAAAGTTTGGATGATTTGTCAGATGAATTTTACCATAAAAGAATGGATGAAATTAATAATTTTGAAGCGCATATTGCAGCTAATGGAACTATTATTTTAAAATTCTTCCTAAATATTTCGAAATTGGAGCAAAAGAACCGACTTTTAAGAAGGTTGCGATTTAAAGAAAAAAATTGGAAATTTTCTCCAGGCGATTTAAAGGAACGCAAACTTTGGAGCGACTATCAAACTTGTTATCAGGATATGCTTAACAAAACTTCAAAAGTTCATGCGCCTTGGTATATAATTCCGGCCGATGACAAACCTACAGCCCGTTTATTAGTGGCAGATATTATTGTGGAAACGTTAAAAAAATACCATTTTAAAGAACCGGAACTGCCTGAAAAATATAAAATTGAAATCGAAAATTATAAAGCTCAGTTGGCAAGTGAGTAAGCCTTTCAAAAGACTCAAATTTTTGTTAAAATGTTTATAAAACTATTTTTTTAGTTTGGATATCGTACCTTACAAATGGTATCTTTACCAATAAAATCAAACAAAAAAACTATGGAATTAAAATTAAAAAAACCAATCATATTTTTTGATTTGGAAACAACAGGAATTAATATTGCCAAAGACAGAATTGTGGAAATTTCAATTTTAAAAGTATTTCCAAACGGCAATAAAGAAAGCAAAACCTGGCTGGTAAATCCGGAAATGGAAATCCCAAAAGAAGCTTCCGACATTCATGGGATTACGAATGAAAAAGTGGTTACAGAGCCTACATTCAATGAATTAGCGCTAAAAGTGAGCGAATTGATTGAAGGTTGCGATTTGGCAGGATTCAATTCAAACCGATTTGACATTCCATTGTTGGCCGAGGAAATGTTGCGCGCCAATGTCGATTTTAGCATGAATAATAGAGATTCTATTGATGTTCAGGTGATATTTCATAAAAAAGAAGAAAGAACTTTAAGTGCCGGTTATCAATTTTACTGCGGGCAAAGTTTGGAAAATGCGCATTCAGCAGAGGCCGACACCAATGCAACTTATGAAATTTTATTAGCACAATTAGATAAATACAATGATTTAGAAAATGACGTTCAATTTTTAAATGATTATTCAACGCACGTAAAAAGAGCCGATTTGGCCGGATTTATACTGTTTAATGAAGAAAATGAAGAAATTTTCACTTTTGGAAAATACAAGGGTTATAAAGTTGAGAAAGTGTTAAGAGATGATAAAGGTTATTATTCGTGGATTCAAAATGCCGATTTTCCTTTATATACCAAAAAAGTTTTGGGTGAAATAAAAGACCGTCTTTTTCCAAAAAAGGAAGAGGCAACCCTTGAAGATTTAAAAAACAAATTCAATCAAAAAATATAATATGTTAGTAAATTTTGACAGTTTAGCCAGCACCTCAAAAATTTGGATTTATCAATCCAACAGAGAATTTTCAGAGCAGGAAGTTGCAGAAATAAGCCGTGATTTAGAAAACTTTATAGGAAAGTGGAAACGGCATGGAGAAGATTTAAAAGCATCTTATCAAATAAAATACAATCAATTTATTGTGATTGCAGTTGATGAAAATTACCAAGAAGTTTCTGGTTGTTCCATTGATGCTTCAGTAAATTTAATGAAACAATTTGAGCAAAAATTTTCGGTTGATTTAACCAATAAATTAAATATTTCATTTAAAGACAACGACAATATCAATGTGGTGAGCATGGCGAATTTTCAAAATTATGCCAAGCAACAAAAAATCACTTCAAAAACCGTGGTTTTCAACAATATGATCACCAATAAGGCCGATTTTGAACAAAATTGGGAAGTGACGGCAGATAAAAGTTGGCACAAACGGTTTTTATCAATTAATAATTAATGATGAATAATTAAAAATTATTTTCTTTCGTTCTTGAATTAAATTTACACATACTCCAAAAAAGTAATTTCTAATTATTTTTGGTTTCATTATTGATACTGATGTTGTTTAAGTAAATTTTCAATTCAATCATTCCTCAATGCTAAATAAATGATTAAAAAAATAGTACTCTTTATTTTTCTGCTGAATTTTGCTTTTTTGGAAGCTCAAAATACTGATCCTTTATTGTCATATGATGTTAAAGCCCAAGCAAAATGGGTGGACAGTATTATGAACAAAATGACTATTGACGAAAAAATAGGGCAATTGTTTATGGTTCAGGCTTATTCCAATAAAGATGAAAAACATCGTATGTCTATTGACAGTTTAATTAAAAATTATCATATTGGCGGATTGATTTTTATGCAGGGAACTCCTGAAAAGCAAGCTGTTTTAACCAATAATTTCCAATCGTCTTCTAAAATCCCTTTGCTTATTGGTTTTGATGGCGAATGGGGATTGGATATGCGATTAAAAGATACCTATCGTTTTCCTTGGAATATGACGCTTGGCGCGATCACCGACAATAAGTTATTGGAAGATTTTGGTGTACAATTAGGAAAACATTGCAAACGATTGGGCATACATATTAATTTTGCCCCGGTGGTGGATATTAACATCAATCCGGAAAACCCGATTATTGGAAATCGCTCTTTTGGTGAAAGTAGGGAAAATGTAGCCCAAAAAGCGCTGGCTTTTGTTAAAGGAATGCAAAGCGAAAATGTGTTGTCCAATGCAAAACATTTTCCCGGTCATGGAGATACGGCAACTGATTCCCATAAAGCTTTACCCATTTTAGATTTTGATTTTGAAAGACTTGATTCTATTGAATTATATCCTTACAAAGAGTTGATTAAGAATAATTTAACCAGTGTGATGGTGGCGCATTTGAGTGTGATGGGATTGGAAGAAAATAAAGATTGTCCAACATCACTTTCTTACCAGGTCATTACAAAATTGTTAAAGGAAAAATTAAATTTTGAAGGTTTAATTTTAACCGATGCGCTAAATATGAAAGGCGTTTCCAATTATGCCGAATTTGGAGATATCAATTTGGAAGCATTGTTGGCGGGCAATGACATGTTGTTGATTCCAACCGATGTGCCTTTGGCAACCGCCAATATTAAAATTGCTTTAAGTGAAAATATAATTACGGAAAAACGCATCAATTATTCCGTCAGAAAAATTTTAAAAGCAAAATATTGGGCAGG
>JAAFHC010000167.1 GCA_010906935.1 Gelidibacter sp. | reverse complement strand
ATAAGTTAAATCGGAGATATTTCGGCGAGCGTATCTTTGATAGGCTTGTTATTGCTAGCATTACGGGATATGACTAATTACGGACATACAATAAATTATTAATAGTGTACAAAAACAATAAAAAACCGTAAAAACTAAATTATAGTTTTACGGTTTTTTTATGTTAGGGTGAAAATTATTTTAGTTTTAAATCATTATTCCCACTTCAAATCATCAATATAATAAATGTCGGTTGCTGTTCCATCAGAAGCGCCTCCATTGAAAAACAATACTATTTTTTTATGGTTTGCCGCTGACTGGTCGCTAAAATCGAAGGTGTACTCTGTCCAGGCATTTGCGGTGGTGATAGCGCCCCAAACTTCTTTGGCTCCTGAAGATCCTCCCTCTAATTTTGCCAATAAAGGCACTGCTTTTGTTGAATAAATCTTTATTTTCAATTTATTTTTTGTCGATAAATTTATGGCAGCCCCAAGATCAAATACCAAAGCATCCCAAGCGTCTGTACCGTTATCGGTAACTTTTAAAACTGAAGCACTGGTGTTGATTCCTGTTTTGTATGGATTGGTAACAATTTCTGTGGTAATGCAGCAAACCACGGCATAATTTTGTTGACATTCAAAATTATTCACAATGCTCAAATCTGGAATTACGCCTGCACAAGGATCATATTCTGCAAACCTGATGTCATCAATATAATAAACATCTGTTGCAGTTCCGTCATTTTGGCCTCCGTTGAAAAATAATACTATTTTCTATTTTTTTATGATTTGCAGTAGCTTGGTCACTAAAATTGAAGACATACTCTGTCCAAATTCCAGTTACTGTAATAGCGCCCCAAACTTCTTTGGAACCCGATGTTCCTCCTTCTAACTTGGCCAATAATGGCACCGCTTTTGTGGATAATATTTTAATTCTCAGGTAATTTTTTGTAGACAAGTCCATTACCCTTCCCAAATCAATCACCAAAGCATCCCAAGCATCTGTACCATTATCTGTTACTTTTAGTACTGCATCACTAGTATTTATGCCACTTGGATTAGGGTTTTCAACAATTGAATTTGTAACATAACCAGGAATGGTTGAGTTTTGCTGACAATTAAAATCATTTACAATGCTTAAATCTTCAATCACTCCATTACAAGGATCGGAAAGTTCAGCAAATTTTAAATCGTCTATATAATAAATCTGTGTGCCATCTGTATCAACACCGGCATTGAAAAATAACACCAATTTTTTATGATTAGCTGTGGCCTGACTGCTAAAATCGAACGCGTATTCAACCCATTGGCCTGTGGTTGTAATAGCGGCATCAACTTCCTTTCCGTTAGAGGTTCCTCCTTCTAATTTAGCTTTTAAGGTTCCTGCAACCGGAGCAAGGACTTTTATTTTTAGTACATTGTTGGTACTTAAATTTATAGGAGCGCCAAAATCAACAATGACGGCATCCCAAGCGCCTGTTTCATCAATATATTTTCCGGCGAATTTGCTTCCGTTTATGGCGTTTTTATTAGGGGTTGCGGTAAGTGTCACTTCAGGAATATCTTGATTTTTTTGACAATCAAAATCATTAATAACAGTTAAATCCACTGCCACACCTAAACAAGGATCTACGGAAGTATCCCATCTTAAATCATCAATATAATAAACGTCGGCACCGTTGGTGTCAGCACCTGCATTGAAAAACAACACCAGTTTTTGATGATTTTGATTAAACTGGCTGCTGAAATCGAAAGAATATTCCACCCAGTTGCTAGTATTTGTAACGGTAGCGTCAACCTCAAATCCAGCAGAAGTGCCGCCTTCCAGTTTTGCTTTTAAAGTACCAGCAACACTTGTTTGTACCTTAATTTTAAAAGTATTTTTTGTTGAAAGGTTAATTGGAGCGCCAAAATCTATAATCAAAGCATCCCAAGCTCCGGTTGGGTCGGTGTATTTTCCAACAAAAGTACTTTTATTGCCTCCTACCTCATAAGGATTTCTAATCGCTTCTACATTTGGAAGCAACATATTGTCTTGACACTCAAAATCATTGATAATGGAAAGGTCTGCAGTTTCCGGAGTTTCACAAGGAACTGTTTCAATAAAAGGATAAAAAGTGTCTTCATCACATGAGGTCATACTTATTATCAACAGTATAACAAGTAGTAAATTGGTTGGTTTAAATTTAAAAGTTCTCATAAAATTCGGTTTTTGTTATCGTTAAAACTGCTATATTGGATTTGATTTCAATTATTTAATAATTTTTTATTTCAGTGTAAAATTTGTTTCAAGTAACTCCTCGCTATTGGTTCCTACAAAAAGTTTAAATTCACCTGCTTCGGCTTTAAAACTCATATCTTGCGTATAAAATGCAAGATCATCAGAAGTTAAGGTGAAAGTTATTTTTTTGGATTCATTGGGTTCTAACATCACTTTTTCAAAGCGTTTAAGTTCTTTTAAAGGCAACGTAACACTCGCCACCAAATCCCTTATATAAAGTTGCACAACTTCTTCGCCTTTAAAAGCACCGGTGTTTGTGACCGTTACGCTAATGTTTATTTTCTCTTTAAATGCATAGGTTTTTTTGTCAACGGCAAAATTTGTGTATTTGAATGTGGTGTAACTCAATCCATAGCCGAAAGGATAAAGCGGAGAATTGGAAACATCAAGGTATCTTGAACGGTATCTTTGTTCAGGACCATTTGCTTCATAAGGTCTTCCTGTATTTTTTACATTGTAATAAATAGGGATTTGTCCAACATTTCTAGGGAAGGTCATCGTTAATTTTCCTGAAGGATTGGCATCACCAAAAATTAAATCGGCAATGGCGTAACCACCCATTGTTCCGGGGAACCAAGTTTCTAAAATGGCATCCATATTTTCATTTTCCCATTCCAGCGTTAAAGGCCTTCCGTTCATTAAAACCAACACAATAGGTTTGCCTAATTTTTTTATGGCTTTCAACAATTCTTTTTGATTTCCAGGTAAATCAAGATTTGTTCTGCTTGCGGCTTCACCCGACATTCCTTCAGATTCTCCCATAACCATCACCACAACATCTGCTTTTTTGGCGATGTTTATGGCATTTTGAAAATCGGCAGTGTTGTCTGAATTTATTTCACATCCCTTTGTAAACATTAAGTTGGCCTGATTTGAAATTTTTTCTTTGAAGCCTTCTAAAACGGTTACAGGTTTTGTATACCGATCGCCTGCTGCCGTCCAAGACCCGATAATATTGTATTTGTCATTGGCCAAAGGACCTATCAACGCAACTTTTTTATCTTTGGAAATAGGAAGCGTTTGGTTGCTGTTTTTTAATAAAACAGCCGATTTTCTTGCCATATCTCTCGCTGCCTCAAGGTGTTCGGGAGTCATTAATAATTCCTTTTCCCTAGTTTCATCGCAGTATCTGTAAGGATCTGAAAACAATCCCAGTTTATATTTTAAGGCTAAAATCTTTCTTGCTGCAATAGTCACCTGTTTTTCGGTCACTTTTCCGTCGGCAATGAGTTCTTTTAAATAATCCATATAAGATCCGCCTTGCATATCCATATCCACACCGGCATTTATCGCAATTTCGGCAGCATGTTTGTTGTCTTTTGCAACGCCGTGAGGAACCAATTCATTGATAGACGTATAATCGGTGACCACAAATCCTTCAAAACCCCACTCTTCTCTTAAAATATCCGTCAGCAAGTATTTATTTCCGCTTGCCGGCACGCCATTAACGTCATTAAAAGCAGTCATAAAAGTGGTAACTCCAACATCAACAGCCGCTTTAAAAGGAGGCAAATAAGTGGTTCTTAATTCCCTTTCCGACATATCTACTGTATTATAGTCTCTGCCTGCAATAGGAGCGCCATAAGCAGCATAATGCTTTGCACAAGCTAAAATGGTATTGGTTGCGAATAAGTCTTCTCCCTGAAAACCTCTAACTCTTGCTTTTGCTATTTCTGAACCCAAATAAACATCTTCTCCAGATCCTTCTGAAACCCTTCCCCAACGCGCATCTCTTGAAATATCAACCATGGGTGCAAAAGTCCAATGAACACCTTCTGCGGAAGCTTCCGTAGCCGCAATTCGTGCACCGTTTTCAATCGCTTTTAGATCCCAACTGGCGGATTCGCCCAACGAAATTGGAAATATTGTGCGATGCCCGTGAATCACGTCATAACCAAATAAAAGCGGAATGCCAAGGCGCGTATTTTCTACGGCGAGTTGTTGCAATTCTCTTGTGAATTTTACGGAATAGGCATTAAAAATATTGCCTACTTTTCCCTCTTTGATTAAATTTTTATAATTTTCATTGATGGTTGGCCCTGTTTTTTCCCAATCGGTAGACATAAGCGTCAGCTGACCAATTTTTTCTTCAAGGGTCATAATTTTGGTCAGACTGTCTAAAAATGATTCCATTTTGGCATCAGATTTAGTTTCAGCAGTGCTGCTTAAATCCTTTTTGGCAACGGTTGTCTTTTCTGTACAACTTGAAAAGCCAAACAGTAGTAGGATGAAAAAGGGAATTATAAATTGTTTAATTTTCATGTTATTTTAAATTTTAAACTGAATTAATTTGATCAAAAAATGATCATTTTCAGCATCATTTTTATTTTGGCTATTTAAGCCGCTGTTTTTTTATTAAAAATGCGGACTTGTAAACTCCAGTTTTTTTAATCCTGCCTGCACTTCCGGGCTCGACATAAATAAATTCCAAAGCAATCCAGTTCGGTGATTTTCAATCATAATAATAATCGGACCTTGGTCAATAGCCAAATAATTGGTGGCGTACCAATTTTCCGTTTGGTTAAAGGCGTCGTAAAAACCATATTTTCCCCATAATTTTCCATTAAAATTGTAATAAAAATTTCGGAGTGCCTGCATGGAATATTCTGGTGTGTATGGGAATGATGACAATGCCGCTGTTGGGGAAATAACGCCTAAATCGTTGGTTGGACTGTGTGCCGAATACCCATTTTTATTATCACTCGCCGTCAATCCCCAGCTTCCTGCGCTGTAGCCAATAAATTGTTTTGGATTTTTAACGCAATACTCTCTATTTATAAGGGCGTGATTCACGTTTTGATCCCAATAATTTGCATATTTATCCACTAAATTTCTTGGATCCAATCCCAAAAAGGAATAATGCGCAAAAAATAACGGGCCACCCAATTCAGGGCCTAATTTCAGTTTCCATTTTTGATAATACACATTTCCGTTGGTGAAATCACTTCCGGAAGTCCAACCATTATGATAAACAGATTGATTAATGGGATGACTTGTTGATGAGGCAGCCAATACGTAGGTAATAAGCGATTCATTGTATCCTTTTATTTCATGATTTATGGCCCAGCCAAAATTTGGGGACCAATGCCAAGTCAATACATCTTTGTTATTGGTGTACCAATTCCATTCCACTTCATTCCAAAGTTGGTTGATTTTTGTGCGAAGTGAATTTTCTAAAGCATTGTCTTTATTAAAATATTGACGCGCCGTTAATAAACCCTGAATCATAAATGAAGTTTCAACAATATCTCCACCGTTATCTGTTGAGAAAAAAGGCCTTACTTTTCCGGTATTTCCATAATACCAGTGCGGAAAAGCGCCGTGAAAACGATCGGCTTTTAACAGAAAATCGGTTATTTTGTGCAAACGTTCAATGGCCTGATCTCTTGTAATATAATTTCTTTCAACGCCCACAACAATAGCCATAACGCCAAAACCGCTTCCGCCAGTGGTGACAATGTTGGAAGCTTCACCGCCGTAAGCTTCTAAATTTGAACGCTCCAAAGCCAAACCGCTAACAGGATGCGCAAAATCCCAGAAATACTTGAAAGTATTTTTTTGCACCAAATCCATCAACTCAGTATC
>JAAFHC010000166.1 GCA_010906935.1 Gelidibacter sp. | reverse complement strand
TACCAATTTCTGCCAATGTTGCTACTCCGGAAGCCACAATTAGAGAATCCATGGCAACTGGACCAACGGACAACTGGCGGGAAGTTCCAAAAATAGCATACACAATTTGAGGAATCATAGCCGTATATAATCCGTAAATTGGCGGTAATCCTGCAATCATTGCATAAGCTATTCCTTGGGGTATCAACATAATTCCAACAGCAATTCCAGCACCCAAGTCGTTTTTAAAAAATTCTTTTTTGTAGTTTGGAAGCCAATCTAATATTGGAATAAATTTTTTTATATTCATTCTAAAATTCCCTGTTTACACTCATTAAATAATTTTATGTCACAATTTTCGCAAATGTCTGCATCAAACTTTTTATAAATTGTAGCAATGGCCGTATGTTTATCTTTAAAAAAACAGTCAGCGCCCATAATATCAATGAATCCGCCTTTTATAAGAATCTCCTGACTCACTAATTTTAAACCAACAAAATAAATGCCCCCGCCTCTTTCCTGCCATTTTAAAACTTCATTTGTAAGCCATTCTGCTCCAGCCAAATCGATGAAATTAATTCCATTGGCGATAACTAGAATGTGGTATTTTTCCTGTTTTTCATATAATTCAGCAAAATAATTGGAAATGGCTTCAATGGCGCCAAAATAAATGGAATCGTCAATCCTGATTATTTTAATTTGAGGACATTCACGCGCAGTTTCATCTCTAATAATATTGATAAACTTTCCTTCGCTATTTATACCAACTTCAGCAATATTGGGCTTTGATGTTTTCTCTAAATAAAAAAACAATGAAATCAATATTCCGGAAAATAAAGCAGTTTCCAGTTCCAAAAATAAGGTGCCAAATAAAGTAACACTAAAAATAATCAATTCACGTTTGCTGCTTTTTATAATTTTTTTGATGTGCTGAAAGTCAATTAAATTATAACCAACCATTAAAATAATACCACCCATTACCGCTTTCGGTAAAAATGAAGCAAATTTTGCGAAAAACAACACTACCACCATCAATCCAATTGCTGAAAATATTGCCGATAAAGGTGTTTTTGCACCAGATTGGTAATTTAATCCTGAGCGTGTAAATGATCCTGAACTTGCATAAGAGGAGAAAAAACTAGAGACAATATTTGACAATCCCTGACCAATAAACTCCTGATTATTGTCTAGTTTTTGGTGAGAGTGTAATGCTACTGCTCTCGCTATTGAAACCGCTTCAACCAATCCCAATAAAGCCAAGGTTAGTGCTCCGGAAGTTAACAATCGCATATCTCCATAATTAAAATTGGGAATTCCAAATGGAGGCAAATGAGAGGGAACATTGCCCACAGTTTCAATGCCATGCATATTTCCTCCTAATAAAATAGCCAACACACTGCCCAAAATCATAGCGATTAACATGTATAACCTGGCCATTTTTTTTATAAATCTCCTAATTAATAAAGCAATGGCCAGCGTGCCCAAGGCCACTCCAAATACATAAAAGTTAGTCTCTGCAATGTGTTTAATTGTATAGGTTGATATTTCATAAAATGTGCTTCCCATAGGTACATTAATACCAAAAACATATTTCAATTGTTTAAAACCGATTAAAATACCGGCTCCGGCAGCAAAACCAATAACCACAGAATTAGATACAAAATTCACCAATTTCCCCATTTGGGCCAAACCCATTACCAATTTTACCACACCTGCCATAAAGGACAACAAAATTGCCAATGAAATAAAAGCTTCCAATTCTGATTCGGGATTGGCAAATTGACTGATAACCGCAAAAACAACGATTGAACTTGTGGTAGTTGGGCCCGAAATTAAATGATAAGAAGAACCGAATAAAGCAGCAATTATAGGCGTTACCATAGCGGTATAAAAACCATAAATTGGTGGTAAACCGGCAATCATAGCAAAAGCTACAGCTTGCGGAATTACAATAATTGTTCCTGTAATACCGGCAATTAAATCATCTTTCCAAGTGCTTTTTACTAAAGGCAGCCAAATTAAAAAAGGAAATATTTTTTTTAAACTCATAGCCCAATAAGATTCAAATTTTTACTCTAACAAAAGTACAGGGAACTATTTTTAGTTTTGTGATACATATCACAAATACCCTTAAAATAAACCTCCCTGAATGTTTCCTTTAATTCTGCCTAAATGTTTGTAAGCAAGTTCTGTTACTTCTCTTCCTCGTGGCGTGCGCATAATAAAACCTTCCTGAATTAAAAAGGGTTCGTAAACTTCTTCTATGGTTTCCGTATTTTCACCAACAGCAGTTGCAATGGTGCTAATGCCAACAGGCCCTCCTTTGAACTTATCAATGATGGTAATCAAAATTTTATTGTCCATTTCATCCAAACCATGCGCATCAACATTTAAGGCGTTGAGCGCATATCTTGCAATTTCAATACTTATTTTTCCGTCTCCTTTAATTTGGGCAAAATCTCGAACTCTTCTTAACAAAGCATTTGCAATTCTCGGTGTCCCTCTGCTTCTTCCGGCAATTTCGATAGCCGATTCCATAGAAATAGGAACTTTTAAAATGATGGCGCTACGTTGTACAATGGTGGTCAATAATTCGGTGCTGTAATATTGCAAACGGCTGCTAATACCAAAACGAGCGCGCATTGGTGCTGTTAACAAACCCGATCGTGTGGTTGCGCCAATCAAGGTGAAAGGCTCTAAATCTATTTGAACTGTGCGGGCGTTTGGCCCGGACTCAATCATAATATCAATCCGATAATCTTCCATGGCAGAATATAAATATTCTTCCACAATTGGACTTAATCGATGTATTTCATCAATAAACAAGACGTCGCGTTCGCTTAAATTGGTAAGTAATCCAGCTAAATCTCCGGGTTTGTCCAAAACAGGGCCTGAAGTAATTTTAAGCCCGACGTTTAGTTCATTTGCCAGAATATGCGCCAAGGTGGTTTTTCCAAGTCCGGGAGGACCGTGAAACAATGTGTGATCCAAAGCCTCGTTTCTTAAGTTCGCTGCTTTAACAAAAACTTTCAAATTGTCTATCACTTGTTCCTGACCCGTAAAATCATCAAATGATAAGGGACGCAATTTTTTTTCAACGTCCAAGTCTTCAGAAGAAGAAGTGTTTTTGTCAGGATTCAAGTTTTCGTTCATAAAAACAAAGATAACGAAGTAGGAGAATTAAAAATTAATAATTAATAATTAATAATTTAAAAGTCGGAAATAGGAAAGTCTAAAGTAAAAAAGAAAAAATTCTCATAAACTTCCTTACAAGAAAGTTTATGAGAATTTTTGATTCATTTATTTTAAAGATTTAGCACTCTAATTTACTGTTTATGATTCCTCTTCACCTTCGTATAATGGCGTAATTTGGGAAACAAAATCTTCCGGCATCCCTGGTTTGCTATAATCATAAGGCCAACGATGAACCGCAGGTATTTCTCCTGGCCAGTTTCCGTGAACATGTTCTACAGGCGTTGTCCATTCCAAGGTATTTGATTTCCAAGGATTTTGTGCTGCTTTTTTTCCTTTATAAATGCTAATAAAAAAGTTGGTCAAGAAAATTAGTTGTGCCGCACCTCCTAAAATAGCGAATAAAGTGATTACAATATTTACATCGGCCACATCATCAAATAAAGGAAACGCTGTATTGGCATAATATCTACGCGGTAATCCTGCCAATCCAACAAAATGCATTGGGAAAAACACTCCATAAGCCGCAATTACTGTTATCCAGAAGTGCCAATAACCCAAGACTTTGTTCATCATTCTTCCATACATTTTAGGAAACCAATGATAAACACCAGCAAACATTCCATAAATAGCTGATACACCCATTACCAAATGAAAGTGAGCTACCACAAAGTAGGTGTCGTGTACGTTAATATCCAGCGCGCTGTCACCTAGCACCAATCCGGTTAATCCTCCGGAAATAAATGTAGACACAAAACCTATAGAAAAAAGCATGGCCGTATTCATTTGGAGATTTCCTTTCCACAATGTCGTTATCCAGTTAAAGGCTTTAACTGCTGAAGGAATTGCAATTAATAAAGTGGTAAATGTAAATACCGAACCCAGAAATGGATTCATTCCAGAAACAAACATATGGTGTCCCCAAACAATTGTCGATAAAAATGCGATGGCTATTATTGACCCAATCATTGCCCGATATCCAAAAATGGGTTTCCTAGAATTACAAGCCATCACTTCAGAAACGATACCCATTGCCGGCAATATTACAATATACACTTCAGGATGACCCAAGAACCAAAATAAATGTTCAAACAATACCGGAGATCCGCCTTGATAATGCAAAACTTCCCCTTGAATAAATATATCTGATAAGAAAAATGATGTACCAAAACTTCTGTCGAAAATTAACAATAATGCAGCGGAAAGCAAAACAGGAAATGAAACTACCCCAATAATTGCAGTCACAAAAAATGCCCAAATTGTCAATGGCAATCTGGTCATTGTCATTCCAACCGTTCTTAAATTAAGTACCGTTACAATATAATTTAAAGAACCCATTAAAGAAGAAGCTATAAATATTGCCATTGAAATTAACCAAAGTGTCATTCCCATTCCAGAACCTGGGATGGCTTGCGGCAAAGCACTTAAAGGAGGATAAATGGTCCAACCTGCTGAAGCTGGTCCTGCTTCCACAAAAAGTGAAATAACCATAATTACACTAGATAAAAAGAACAGCCAATAAGAAACCATATTTAAAAATCCGGAGGCCATATCACGTGCTCCAATTTGCAACGGAATTAATAAGTTGCTGAAAGTTCCGCTTAAACCAGCCGTTAAAACGAAGAAAACCATGATGGTACCGTGAATGGTTACCAATGCCAAATAAATATCTGGGGACATAACGCCTCCGTCTTGGTGGCGACCTAAAAAAGCCTCGATAATACTAAAAGAAGTATCTGGCCAAGCAATTTGCAATCGGAACATCATAGACATAAATACCCCAATAATTCCCATAAAAATTCCAGTAATTAAATACTGTTTTGAAATCATTTTATGGTCAGTACTAAAAACGTATTTTGTAATAAATGTTTCTTTGTGGTGATGATCTGACATATTTATCTATTTTTTAGTAGTGTAGTAGTTAATTATTCTTG
>JAAFHC010000011.1 GCA_010906935.1 Gelidibacter sp. | reverse complement strand
AAATATCCTGATGCGATGTTGTTATTTAGGGTTGGCGATTTTTATGAGACTTTTGGTGAAGACGCCAAAAAAGCATCCCGCGTTTTAGGAATCGTTTTAACGAAACGCGGAGCCGGAAGTGAAACCGAAACCCCTTTGGCCGGATTTCCGCACCATTCATTAAATACCTATCTTCCAAAATTAGTAAAAGCAGGAATGCGTGTTGCCATTTGCGACCAGTTGGAAGATCCGAAAATGACAAAAACCATTGTAAAACGAGGCGTTACGGAATTAATTACGCCCGGCGTTTCCTTAAACGATGAAGTTTTACAGTCTAAAACCAATAACTTTTTGGCAGCAGTGCATTTTGGAAAAAGACTGCTTGGTATTTCATTTTTAGACGTTTCCACCGGCGAATTTTTAACCGCACAGGGAAATGCAGAATATATTGACAAACTATTGCAAAATTTCAGTCCGAGTGAGGTTTTGGTCCAAAAACAACACAAAGCAAAATTCAACGAATTATTTGGCGACCGATTTTATAATTTTTATTTGGAAGACTGGATTTTTCAGCCTGAATATGCCAATGAAGCCTTAACCAACCATTTTAAAGTAAAAACCCTGAAAGGTTTTGGCATCGAAGAATTGGAAGAAGGCATCATTGCTTCCGCTGTAGTACTTTATTATCTTTCTGAAACGCAACATAACAAATTAGAACATATTGCGGTCATTAATCGTATTTCCGAAGAAAACTACGTTTGGATGGACCGGTTTACCATTAGAAATTTAGAATTGTATCATTCCAATTCGCCAAATGCCGTGACACTTTTGCACGTGATTGACAAAACCATTTCGCCAATGGGTGGCAGGTTGCTGAAACGCTGGCTGGCATTGCCTTTAAAAGATTTGAATCGCATAAAAAGACGCCACGATATTGTAAAATATTTTATTGACAACGACGATTTTTTTGAGCTGACCACTTATCAAATAAAGCAAATTAGCGATATTGAACGGTTGGTTTCAAAAGTGGCCGTGGGGAAAGTGAATCCGAGAGAAGTTGTGGCACTTAAAAACTCCCTAAATGCCATCATCCCCATAAAAGAAGCCGCAGAAAAAAGCAACAACGAGGCATTAAAAATAATTGGCGAGCAACTGCAAAGCTGCACCACCATCCGACAAAAAATTGCCAAAACGTTAAATGAAGAGGCTCCCGTAAATATTGCAAAAGGAAATGCCATTGCAAGCGGTGTTTCCACCGAATTGGATGAATTACGTGCCATTTCAACATTGGGAAAAGGATATTTAGACAATATGCAGGCGCGTGAAATTGAACGAACCGGAATTTCTTCCTTAAAAATTTCCTTCAACAATGTTTTTGGTTATTATATTGAAGTTCGCAATACGCACAAAGACAAAGTTCCTGAAGATTGGATTCGAAAACAGACTTTGGTAAGTGCCGAACGTTATATTACCGAGGAATTAAAAGAATACGAAACCAAAATTTTAGGTGCCGAAGAGAAAATTGGAAAACTTGAAAATGAACTTTTTGCTGAACTGATTAGTTCTCTTATGGATTCCATTCAGCCCATACAGCTAAACGCCCAATTAATTGGCCAAATTGATTGTTTGAGTTCTTTTGCCGAAGTTGCCAAACAAAACAATTATGTACGTCCGCTATTGGATGAAAGCACCGATTTGGAAATTAAAAACGGCCGTCATCCGGTGATTGAAAAGCAATTGCCAATTGGTGAGGAATATATCGCCAATGACGTTGTTTTAAACAGAAATCTGCAACAAATTATTATGATTACCGGTCCTAACATGAGCGGTAAATCGGCCATTTTACGCCAAACTGCCTTAATTGTGCTGTTGGCGCAAATGGGCAGTTACGTACCAGCACAAAACGCCCGGATTGGTGTGGTTGATAAAATATTTACACGTGTTGGCGCCAGTGACAACATTTCTATGGGCGAATCAACTTTTATGGTGGAAATGAACGAAACTGCCAGTATTTTGAACAATATTTCCGAAAGAAGTTTGGTTTTGTTAGATGAAATTGGTAGAGGAACAAGCACTTACGACGGGATTTCAATTGCCTGGGCCATCGCAGAATATTTACATGAACATCCGTCAAAAGCAAAAACACTGTTCGCTACGCATTACCATGAATTAAACGATATGACCAATACGTTTGAACGTGTAAAAAACTTCAACGTCTCCGTAAAAGAATTGAAAGATAAAGTGGTTTTTCTGCGAAAATTAGTTCCCGGAGGCAGCGAACATAGTTTTGGTATTTATGTGGCAAAATTAGCGGGAATGCCATCTTCCGTTATTCACAGGGCTTCAAAAATGTTGAAGCAACTCGAAAAAAACCACACAAACTCCGCAGTAAAAGAAACCTTGAAAACAGCTTCAGAAAACGACATGCAACTGAGCTTTTTTAAGCTAGACGATCCTTTGCTGGAAAACATTAAAGAAGAAATTCTCTCCACGAATATTGACACACTTACCCCTATTGAAGCCTTAATGAAATTGAATGAGATTAAACGAATGCTTACAAAAAAGTAAGTATATTTTATCTTTTATTTTTAAAATGTTATTTATTTTGTTGAGATTGTTAAGATTTATTCATTGAGCTGATTTTTAACTATCTTTGTCGTCTAAAATATTTGAACATGTTTTTATTTATCAGCGGTGGCGAAATATTTGTAATTTTATTGGTGGTTGTGATGGTGTTTGGTGCGGATAAACTTCCAGAAATTGCCCGTGGATTGGGAAAAGGGATGCGACAAATTAAAGATGCTACCAATGATATTAAGAGGGAAATTCAAAATACTGCCGAAAAAAATGACATTGATATTGATGTTGCCGCAAAAGTGAGAAATGAGGTAAATAGGATAAAAGACAATTTTGACGACTTTTCTAACCCTATAAAAAAAGTTAAGGATGATCTTGAGAAATCCATAAATCCTTTAAAAGATGCCGACGGAAATTTGGTGAGTTATTTTAGCAAGCCAAAGGACGGTAAAAACAATATCAAAGACATTTCAGTTGATATTACCGCCGATTCCTCAACTACAGCCATAGACCTTAAAGATTCTGAAACTCCAACAGAAGAAGTTAAAAATCTTACTGAGAATTCTCCAGCTCCGGAAAAAGAAATTAAAGATCCTAAAGAAGAACAAAATGGATCTGTAAAAAGAGCAAAATAATTTTTCGAATTATTGCTTAAAAAACTTTATTTCACCCTGCTAATTGACAGTCCATCACGGATTGGCAATAAAATTGTTTCAATTCTATCATCATTATTTAACAATTCATTGTATGCAACCAAGGCTTGAGTGTCTTTATCGCTGGACTCAATTTTTTCAACAACCTTTCCGCTCCACAACACATTGTCCGATAAAATAACACCGCCTGAATTCATTTTACCAATAATCATATTAAAATAATTACCGTAATTTTCTTTATCGGCATCAATAAAAACCATGTCAAATTTTTCGTTTAAGGTTGGAAGAATGTCCAAGGCGTTTCCAACCAATTGTTTTATTTGTGCGTTATGGGGCGATTTTTCAAAATATTTTTTGGCAAAATCTTCCAACTCTTCATTTTTATCAATGGTGAAAAGCGTTCCGTTTTTATGAAGTCCTTCAGCCAGGCACAAAGCAGAATAACCGGTATACGTTCCTATTTCTAAAATGGTTTTAGGGTGAATTAACTTTGAAATCATCGACAGAATTCTACCTTGATAGCCGCCGCTCAACATCCTCGGATTTAAAACTTTTTGCCAGGTTTCCTTATTTAATTGTTGCAAAAGTTCAGGTTCTTTTTGGGAATGATTTACAACGTAATTGTCTATTTTTTCAGGTAAAAAATTCATTTCGTTTTATTTTTAAAAGTGCTTAAAAACGCTTTTGGAAAAGTAAATTTTAAATAAATTAAATCTCTCAAGCAATCTTAAACACTTTTTTATGACTTACGATTCTATTTTAGTTTTCAGTTCTTGCGCCATGCAATTCATTTCATCTTGGTTTAAATGTTGTCCTTTATGGCTTTCCACTTCCTTTAATTTTTGCAAACAAACACTCATGACCTTGTTTTGTTTGGCGTAAAGTCCACATTTTTTACATAAAAATAAATGAATACCGAGTTTCATTTTTTCCCAAAGAGAAGCTTCCTTGTACTGGTTTTTATCACAAATTTCAGTTGCTTCGTCACACGTAATTTTCATGTTCCTGTTTTTTAAATTTTAAACCAATTTTCTTCCATGCATTTTCTGAGTTGGGTTCTGGCTCTGTGAATAATTACCCAAAAATTTGTCGAAGTAATTTCAAGTTCATTACAAATATCCTCCGTTTCAATTTGATGCACGGTTTTCATTCTAAAAACCATGGCATATTTTTCGGGCAAGTTTCCAATGCATTTTTCCAAAACAATGGCCAATTCTTCGTTTTCAATCCTTTTTTCAATTTCACCGCTCCAATCGGTTGGGGCGCGTTCTTCCAGCCATTCTCCTTCCCTTTCACCTTCCGCATAAAAACTCATGCGCACTTCAGCCTTGCCTTTTGTCGAATTAATTTTACGGTAATAATCAACAATTTTACGTTTTAGAATAGCGATTAACCATGTGCGTTCGCTTGATTCTCCTTTAAAATTATCCTTTGCTTTTAAAGCCGAAAAAAAAGTATCCTGCACCAAGTCTTTGGCCAAATCTCTATCGTTAAGCCGGCTAATGGTATAATTGAAAAGATAATCGGCATGTAAGCTGACCCATTTTTCCGGATTTAAAAATTGTTTATCTTTTACAGACATTTAAACTTTATTTTCTGATTGGCTAAGGTAAATAATTTAACAGAATTATGTTGTTTTAAATTGGATTGACCTTATGTCAATTTTCCACAAGAATGTATATTTTTGATGAAAAGAATCGTATAAATAAGAAATCATTAACAGTTTAACCATAAAACTCTGGTAAAATCGGGTTACCTTTGCTTTAAGCCGATAAATCTTTCTTTTTTGATTTCTATAATTATTTTATTCCTAGTTTTCAATCATTCATATGAAGTTTTATTCAATATGGAAAAAAGGAATAGTCAACCTAAAAAATAATACAAATGGAACCAATGATTAATAATGAATTAATGAAAGAACTCGTTACATTTCGTAAAATGCTGCACGCCAATCCGGAAGTTTCGGGAAAAGAGTACAACACCGCGAAAAGCGTTTCTAAATTTTTAAAAACCTGCAAGCCTACCAAAGTCATTGAAAATATTGGAGGAACAGGTATTGTGGCTATTTTTGATAGTGGGAAATCTGGGAAATCGGTCATGTTTAGGGCAGAATTGGATGCCTTGCCGATACAGGAAATCAATACATTTGCGCATAAATCATCCATTGATGGCGTTTCTCATAAATGCGGACACGACGGGCATACAACGGTTTTATTGGGCTTGGCCATCATTTTATCTGAACAAAAACCAAAAACCGGAAAAGTGTTTTTACTGTTTCAACCTGCGGAAGAAGACGGCGAAGGCGCAAAAGCAGTGTTTGCCGACCCAAAATTTGAAGCTTTAAAACCCGATTATATTTTTGCTTTTCACAACCTTCCTGCGTATCCTTTAAACCAAATTGTGGTTAAAAACAATTCATTCACTGCCGGCGTAAAAAGTATTATTATTCAAATTAATGGAAAAACAGCACATGCCGCAGAGCCAGAAAATGGTTTAAATCCGGCACTTGCCATTGCAGAAATTTTGCAAGAATCGGCAAAACTTTCAAACAATGATCCAAACAGGGATGATTTTACTTTAATAACACCAGTTCATGTTGAAATGGGTGAAATCGCTTACGGAATTTCTGCAGGCTACGGTGAAGTACGACTAACTATCCGCACTTGGGATGAAGAAAATATGGAAAAATTAACCGCTGACATCATAAATTGCATTGAAAAAGCTTCTGAAAATCATCAAATGCCAATAACCTATTCGTGGACTCATGAATTTTTTGCGAACCAAAATGATGACACTGCTGTTTCCTTAATTAGAGAAGCCGCGTCAAGTTTGTCTTTTGACATTTTTCAAAGAAAATTTCCTTTTAAATGGGGAGAAGATTTTGGCTTGTTTACACAACATTTTAAAGGCGCAATGTTTGGTATTGGCTCAGGAGAAAAAAGTCCGGCTCTTCATAATCCGGATTACGATTTTCCAGATGAAATTTTACCTGTTGGTATTCAACTGTTTCATCAAATAAGTTTACAAATTTTATCATGAAAATATACCACACCTCCTATCTGGAAATCAGCAAATCTGCGCTGGAGCACAACCTTCAATTTTTAAAAGACTTTATTGGGAATGGCGTAAAAATATCTTCTGTAGTAAAGGGAAATGCATACGGACATGGCTTGGAAGTATTTGTTCCATTGGCAGAACACTGTGGAATCGATCATTTTTCAGTATTTAGTGCAGATGAGGCTTTACGTGTTCATAACTCAATTTGTGAAAACAGTACGGTGATGATTATGGGCTTGATCAACAATGAGCAACTGGAATGGGCTATTGAAAATAATATTGAATTTTATGTATTTGAATTTGGCCGTTTAGAAAAAGCACTTGAAGCAGCCAAAAGAATAGGGAAAATTGCGAAAGTTCACATAGAAGTGGAAACTGGAATGAACAGAACAGGGTTTGCTTTGGATCAACTTCCGGCAGTATTGAAATTGCTGAAAAATAATAGTGATTATCTCTTTTTTAAAGGTCTTTGTACACATTTTGCAGGCGCAGAAAGCATTGCCAATTACTATCGAATTAAAAAGCAGCAACACATTTATCAAAAAGCGGTAAAAAAAGTGGCTGCTGCAAGTTTAAATCCCGAGCAAAAACATACAGCTTGTTCTGCCGCCGCTTTACGTTACCCAAAATTCCAAATGGATATGGTTAGATTGGGGATTATTCAATATGGATTTTTCCCAAATAAAGAAATTTTAATTGAATATTTAACCAAAAAGAAAGAAAACCAAAATCCGTTACAACGCCTTATTTCTTGGAAAAGTCGTGTAATGGATGTTAAAAAAGTTAAAACAGGTGAATTTGTTGGTTACGGAACCTCTTATCTTGCCAATTACGATTTAAAAATAGCCATCATTCCTGTTGGTTATGCACACGGTTTTAGCCGAAATTTAAGCAATCAAGGCATTGTGTTGATTAACGGACAGCGCGTGAGTGTTGTAGGTACTGTAAATATGAATATGATTACGGTTGACGTTAGTCAAATAAATTCAGTAGAAAAAGGCGATGAAGTTGTTTTAATAGGCAAACAAGGCGATTTAGAAATAAGTGTTTCCTCATTCAGTGAATTTAGCGAACAGGTAAATTATGAATTATTGACCCGATTGCCGGAAAATTTACCCAGATTGGTGGTTGATTGATAAAAATATTTTCTTCCTTAAAAAAAGCCCATAAAACATTATTTTACGAGCCTTTTTTATTTTCCATTCAGAAACGCTACATCAAATTTTATGCGCCTCGCCAAACACATTATTACCTCGATCAATATCGGCCATCAATTGAGAAGGGTCAATTTCAACCTTTTTCACCTCTTTTGAAGCAGAAAAAATATAGGTTGGCTGTGCCCAAGACCAATTTTTTATAACAGTTGCATCGGTGGTTTTTTCACCACGCATCATACTTAAAGGAATATAAAAGTTTTCTGTGCTGCCATCAACATAAGTAACTGCAATATCAATAGGCATTGGCATTTGCCCAACTCGCGCCAACGTAACCGAAGTTCCTTCAACTTTCGCCACGGCATAATCAATTGTATGCGTTGTTTGAGTCCATTCATTCAAAAACCAATCCAACTGAATCCCCGATATTTTCTCGGCAGTTCGTTTGATATCATTAGGCGTTGGGTGTTTGAATTTAAAATCTTCATAATATTTTTTGATTGTTTTTTGAACATTTTCTTCTCCGATGATATAGTTCAGTTGGTATAAAAACATACTTCCTTTGGTATAACTTCCAACACTGAAAGCGGCATTGGTGTTAAATCGGTCGGCGTGCGTGGTTAATGGTTCTTCAAAATTGTTTTTCACTGCGTAAAAATAGCCTCTGTAACCTTTTGAATTAGGCTTGCCGTCGCCGCCTTCCAAAATTAAGCTGGAAGCCATTGTTGAAACGTACGAGGTAAAACCTTCATCCATCCATGAATGTTTGCTCTCATTGGTTGCCAAAATTTGTTGAAACCAGCTATGCGCCAATTCGTGAAAAACCGTTCCAACAATGTCATTTAAGGTTTCTCCACCCTCAACTAAAGTGCACATGGCATATTCCATACCGCCATCACCGCCTTGAATCACTGAATATTGTTTCCAAGGATACTGACCAATGTTTTCATTAAAATACTTTAGGGCCTTTTCTGTTAAAGGTTGAACTTCTTTCCATGCTTTAGCATATTTTTTGTCTTTTTTGTAGAGGAAATGAAGTTCTGTTCCGCTTTCCGTTTTTAAAATATCGTGCACATAATTTGGGTCGGCTGCCCAAGTGAAATCAATAACATTTGGTGCAATAAAATGCCATTTCAATTTTTTTTTCTTCGGAAGCTTCAATGCCTTTGTTTTATCTTCATAGCCATGGCCAACTTCCTGCGGATTTTGTAAATAGCCCGTTCCGCCAACTGTATATGTTTTATCAATATGAAGGGTAACGTCAAAATTTGCCCAAACGCTATGAAATTCACGGGCAATATAAGCATCTGCGTGCCAGCCTTCAAAATCATATTCCGCCATTTTTGGATACCATTGCGCCATTGAAAGCGCCACGCCATCTTTACTGTTTCTTCCGGCTCTACGAATATGAACAGGAACTTGTCCTTCAAAATTCATGTCAAATTTTACTATTTCTCCCGGTTGAATTTGGTCATTTAAAGTCACTTTTAAAACAGTTCCGTCGATGCTGTATTTTACGTCTTTTCCATTTTGTTTTAGCGACAACACTTTTAAATAGCCAATTTCATTGGGTTTCAATTTGGCAATTCTACTTTCATAAACCGGATTTTCTTTGGTGCCAATATTATTTACCATTCTTTTATCTGGGTCAACAACTGATTGTAGTCGGGCGTCCATTTCACTATTTGGCTGAAAAGCGTTGTAATACAAATGATAAAAAACGAAATTTAATTCGTCTGGAGAATTGTTTGTGTAGGTCAATTCTTGTGTTCCTTTATACTGATAATTTTCTGCATCAACATCCACATCCATTTTGTAATCGGCATTTTGTTGCCAGTAAGAAGTGTTGTTTTGCGCAAAAACTATGGATGAAATAATTGTCAAAAGAATTACAAAAAATCTTTTCATATGAGGTTTATTTATTTGCCGCAATATAAACATTACTTTATAAAACAAAAAAAACACACGGCAAGCCGTATGTTTTTTTAACAGAAAATTATAAGTTTTGTCGTTTAATTAACCATTTTATCAGCTAATAACAAGGCGTTGTAAGCATTTGCTATACTTCCCGCTTTTGACAAGCTTGAAAATTGGGATTTTTCACCTTTTTGTCCAGGAATAAGAACTTGTAAATTTACTTTAACACCTGAATTCATAATGATGTGTTTTACCTGTCTTGCAGACAATTGCGGATAATAAGAACGAATTAATGTTGCAATACCGGCAACTTCCGGTGAAGCCATAGAAGTACCGCTAAATTTTGCATATTCATCTTTTGGCACTGTTGAATAAATTTGTACTCCAGGAGCAAACACATCAATATTTAGTTTGCCGTAATTAGAAAATGAAGCCAGCATATTTTCGTTAAAATTGGCGCTCAATGCACCAATGGTAATTACATTGTCGGAAATTTCGGTTACTTTATCTTCAGAATCATTTGGGAAATTGTCTTTTACATCAATATTTTTATTGTCGTTTCCGGCAGCGTGCACCAACAAAACATCGTGTTTTTCAGCATATTTTATGGCGTCAAAAACCCATTCTTTGTTGGGTGAAAAACTTTTTCCAAAACTCATGTTGATTACTTTTGCGCCATTGTCTACGGCATATCTAATCGCCAACGCAACATCTTTATCGCGCTCATCACCATCTGGCACCGCCCGAACAGACATTAATTTTGCGTTGTGGGCAACTCCTTGCAATCCTTTGTTGTTATTTCTTGAAGCTAAAATAATTCCAGAAACATGAGTACCGTGAGACTCTTCATCTTTTGAACCGATCACAAATCCGTTTCCGTAATTTCTGTTGTTGAAATCTTCCGGATTGTCCCCAACAATGGCTCGTCCGTTAAAATTAAAATCGTAGTTTTTATTTTTCTTTTGAGTTTCATAATAATCTAAATAGGCATCTTCATCCAAACCTCTTCCAAACAAGCCAATCAAATCTCCAACTTGCGTTTTTAATGTTTGGTCATCGGTATTGATTCCATGTAAATCTTCCAAGGTAATTGCTTCTTTACCTAAGTATTTTTTTACCGCAGCAAAATTTGCGCCTATTTGTTCCATGCGGGTCAAAGTTTGAAAATGTCTTGAAGAAGCGGCTTTATAAGCATCAAGATATTCTTGGTATTTTTTAAAGTCGGCTTTGTCAGCTTCACTAATATTTTCCAAGGTCTTACCTTCAAAACGTGGATTTAATTTAGCCACAATGCGTGTAATTTCTAATTGTTCAGGAGCGGCAACACCGTTTCCTCCTAAAAAATTCCATCCGTAAATATCATCCACATAACCATTATTGTCATCGTCAATTCCATTTCCGGCAATTTCTTTGGTATTGGTCCAAAGCACGTCTTTTAAATCTTCGTGCTCAATGTCAATTCCAGAATCAATAACGCCAACAATGACAGTTACGCCTTTTTTTCCTTCTAAAAATTTATATGCTTTGTCCAAGCTCATTCCAGGAATGGTATCTGCCACTAAATCGGCATGTGCCCAATGATTGAATTGTTCTTCGCCAATGGCGCCTTTCTTTTGTGTCATGGAAACAGTAGTTTCCATTGTTGGAACTGGCTTATCTGAGATAGATTTTACAGAACCGCAACTTGCTAATGAAATTGTTGCCAATGCAACAACAAACATCGATTTAAATATTCTCATTCTTTTGTTTTGTGTTAATTAAATACTTCGTTAAATGTATAGGTTTGGTTTAATCGCACGCCTTTTTCGGTGTGTTTTACGGTACAAATTTCGTTGGTTGCATCATGCTCAAAGAACAAAAAATAATTGTTGTCGGCAGCATTGTTTAAGAATTTATCCTTTTCTTCCATGGTCAATAGCGGACGCGTGTCATATCCCATTACGTAAGGCAAAGGAATATGCCCAACGGTCGGCAACAAATCCGACACAAAAACAATGGTTTTATCCTGGTACTGAATGTGCGGAATCATGAGTTTATCGGTATGCCCGTTTGCAAATAAAATATCGAAACCAAGCGGCGTGTTTTTGGCAAAATCACCAGTTGGTAAGTCCACTAAATTTAATTGTCCGCTTTCTTGGATCGGGTTTATGTTTTCTGTCAAAAACGAGGCTTTTTCTCTCGGATTTGGTTCAACAGCCCATTTCCAATGATTTTTATTGCTCCAAAATTTGGCATTTTTAAACGTTGGTTCATAACCAGTGCGGTCTTTATTCCACTGAATGCTTCCGCCGCAGTGGTCGAAATGCAAATGGGTTAAAAAAACATCGGTAATATCATCTCTATGAAAACCATATTTTGCCAAAGAGGCATCTAAAGAAAAATCGCCAAAGAAATAATAATAGCTAAAAAACTTATCGGGTTGTTTGTTTCCGGTACCGTTGTCGATTAAAATAAGTCGGTCTCCATCTTCAATAAGCATACAGCGCAATGCCATATCAATTAAGTTATTTTCATCTGCGGGATTTGTGCGTTGCCATATTACCTTAGGAACTACGCCAAACATAGCGCCACCATCCAGTTTAAAGTTTCCTGTTTCAATGGGGTAAATTTTCATAAATAAAACTTTAACACAAAGATACAAGAATTTATGTTGAACAATGTGTTAAAGAAAACAAAAAACCCAAGCAACTTGCTTGGGTTTTTGATGAGGCGTCTAGCGGATTCGAACCGCTGTACGAGGTTTTGCAGACCTCTGCCTAGCCACTCGGCCAAAACGCCATTATTGGATTGCAAATTTAGGTCTTTTTAATTTATTGGCAATTTTTTTTCTCTTTATTCTCTTTTCTCTTTTCTCAACTTCTAACTTTGCCCATTTCAACAGTGACCATCGCCACATTTCCTCCAATTGGCGGATTTATTTTTGAAACTGAAACATCGGCTTCTTCAACCAAAGGAATTTCTAATAAAATTCTGTCTAAAATGCGTTTTGCAACCGTTTCTAACAATTTGGATCGAATGGCCATTTCTTCTTTTACTATTTTATTTAAATGAACATAATCAACCGTATCTACAAGGTTGTCGCTTTGTGCAGATGTACTTAAATCGGCTTTTACCAAAACGTCCACACGGTAATCGGAACCAATTTTTCCTTCTTCAAGCAAACAGCCGTGATAGGCGTAAACCCGTATGTTTTTTAATTTTATGATACCCATTTTAAAATCCTTTAGGCAAAGATAGGGTGAAAAGTTGGAAGATGGAAGACCGAAGACCGAAGACGGAAGTTTAAGTTGAAAAGCCGAAAGTTCATTTTACTGAATTGTTTATTTAATCACTATTTTAACTATTTCTTAAATTCGCCTATTCTATTCAAGAAAACCATGAAAAAAATTGATATACATACATTCAAACGAAATTTGCTATTAACCGCAAGGGACGCAAAAAAAAATCGCAAAGGGCGCTAAATGAATTGTCAATTTCTTATTATTCATTATTCATACTATTTGCGTTAAGGATAGAGCGGCATGTTTGAGCTCTTTTTTAGCGGTTTTTCACCGCTTAAAAAAGCGAGTAGCGACAGCCTGGCCCAAAGGGAACGCCCACCTAAAAGGCAATCATGCCCAAAAAATTATTTTTAAATAGCGGTCTTTGCTGAATTGAGGCAATAGTGGCGTTCTTTTGTTGTTGATTTGCCAAAAAAAATCGATAATTTTGCAACTTATAAGTTTGATGTTATTATGAGTGAAGAAAAAAAATCGCTGAATTTTATTGAGCAAATTATTGAAGATGATTTGGCTGCTGGTTTAGCCAAAGATAAATTACGATTTAGATTTCCGCCTGAGCCAAACGGTTATTTGCATATTGGCCACGCAGCTTCTATTTGTTTGAATTTTGGTTTGGGATTGCGATACAATGCGCCAGTTAACCTGCGCTTTGATGATACGAATCCTGCAAAAGAGGAACAAGAATATGTTGATTCCATTAAATATGATGTGCAATGGCTGGGTTTTAAATGGGACAAAGAATTGTATTCATCGGACTATTTTCAACAATTGTACGATTGGGCAGTTCAACTTATAAAAGACGGAAAAGCGTATGTTGACGACCAATCATCGGAAGAAATGGCTTTACAAAAAGGCACGCCAACCGAACCGGGAACCGACAGTAAGAACCGAAACAGAGCAATAGAAGAAAATTTAGCGTTGTTTTTAAAAATGAAAAATGGCGATTTTGAGGAAGGTTCTCACGTTTTGCGTGCAAAAATTGACATGAAACACGTGAATATGCATATGCGCGACCCCATTATGTACCGGATTTTAAAAAGACACCACCACAGAACAGGAAATAATTGGTGTATTTATCCGATGTACGACTGGACGCACGGTGAAAGCGATTATTTGGAACAAATTTCCCATTCCATTTGCACGCTGGAGTTTAAAAGTCACCGAGATTTATATGATTGGTACGTTAACCAGGTTTACGATCCGGCAAAAATGCTTCCGAAACAACGTGAATTTGCGAGAAGAAATTTGAGTTATACGGTGATGAGCAAACGCAAATTGCTGCAATTGGTTGAAGAAGGTATTGTTACCGGTTGGGATGATCCAAGAATGCCAACCATTTCGGGCTTGCGAAGAAGAGGTTATACGCCAGAATCTATTAGAACTTTTAGTGAAACGGCAGGAATTTCCAAGCGTGACAATGTAACCGACGTTGCGTTGCTGGAATATTGCATTAAAGACGATTTAAACAAAACGGCGCCACGCGTTATGGCGGTTTTAAATCCGATAAAATTGGTGATTACCAACTATCCTGAAGGAAAAGAGGAATGGTTATCGGCAGAAAATAACCAAGAAGATGAAAGCGCAGGTTTTAGAGAAGTGCCTTTTAGCCATGAAATTTATATTGAAAAAGAAGATTTTAAGGAAGAAGCCAACAAAAAATTCTTTAGACTTTCTATAGGAAAAGAAGTGCGTTTAAAAAACGCCTATATCATAAAAGGCGAATCGGTGGTGAAAGACGAAAATGGTGAAATTACTGAAATTCATTGTACTTATGATACCGAAAGTTTAAGTGGAAGCGGCACAGAAGCAAGTCAACGTAAAGTTAAAGGAACGCTGCATTGGGTTTCCATAAAACATGCTATAAAAGCAGAAGTGCGGGTTTACGACCGTTTGTTTACAGAAGAAGCGCCCGACAGTCAGAAAGACAAGGATTTTAAAGACTTTTTAAATCCGGATTCATTAACAGTTTTGGAAGCTTTTGTAGAACCGAGTTTAAAAAAAGCCAATATTTTAGACCGCTTCCAGTTTCAGCGTTTGGGCTATTTTTGTGTGGATAAAGATACCACTGAATTCCATTTGGTTTTCAACAGAACGGTGCCGTTAAGAGACAGTTGGGCTAAAATGGAGGGGTAAGTTTACGAAATTATATTAAAACAAAAAGCGCCTTGAAAAGGGCACTTTTTGTTTGTTTTTATATACTGACCAAGCATAGTAATCGCTTTTATGTTAAGCTTATTTGTTTTTCCTTAAAGCTTAATCGACAATTCTAAATGTCCGTCCAAACCTAATTCAACGATTTTTTGCAAAGTTGAAAACCTAGCTTCTTTAATATTATTCTCAATTTTAGAAATATATGATTTTGTAGTTCCCGCTTTTTTAGCAAGCTCTTCTTGAGTCAAACCTTTTTGGATTCTGGCATTGTGAATCATCGCGCCAATTTTAAAGTTTTCATAACTACTGTCAAGTTCATCACGTTTCGCTGTTCCAATATTTCCGTAATGCTTGTCTTTAAATTGGTCAAGTGTTTTGATGTTGTTATTTTTCGTTTTCATAATCTTGTTTAATTTTAAATGCTTTTTCGATTTCCTTTTTAGGTATTTTTTGTGTTTTCTTTTGAAATCCGTTTGCTAAAATTATTAATTGTCCTTTATCAAAAAAGCAAAAGATTCTGAAAATATCACTTCCTTGCTGAATTCTAATTTCAAAAAGCCCCGCTGTACTCTTAATATGTTTCAAATATATTTCGGGAATTCTTTCTAATTCTTCTATTAATGTTAAAGTCCAAATAATTTTTATTTTGACTTTTTCACGTTGCTTCACAAAGAATTCCTCAAAGTAATCTTTGTAAAAAATTATTGTTCGTATCTTTTTCATAATACAAATATACAAAAGTTGCACCAAAATGAAACTTAATAGCTATGATTTTTTCATGGATTTGAGTTTTTGCTATGAAACCAAGCAAAAAAATAAGGATGATCCCCCTTTTGGTATTTGGTTCTTATTTCAAAAACAAAGTTTAAGTTTAGAAAAATTGGCGTGTCAATGTAAAAAAATGCCAGTATATTTTGGAAAATATACTGGCATTTTTTTGAGAAAAGTGTTCTGAAAATTCTTCTTAATTAATCTTAATAGTTTTCATAATCGCTTCCAATTCAAACATATAGTCGCGTTTGTTAATAGATGGCGCGTAGGTTAAACCTTCAACCACCACCAACCTGTTTTTTGCCTTATCTATAATGGAATAGCTTAAAAATGGTCCGGCCATATAAACGCCTTTCACTTCCCATTTTCCTTTTGCTTCCAAGGCTTTTTTTCCGTCCAATTTTACCTCAAAAATATGTGGCGTATACGCTGCTTCAGTAATCATATACGATCCTTCAATTTGACCAGGAATGTGTTTTTTACCAATGGTGTCTCTTATTGCCACTAGGTTATTACCGTTTTCGTCATCTATGGACTGAATTGGAACCGTGTAGGAAAACAATTCCATGCTGTTACCACCGTCTAAACGCATACGGTACCAAACAAAATCTCCGGTATCGTCAACTTTGCTGAAAGTTTTCGGAATTTTTAGAGAATAGCCATTTTTGGTAAATGTTTCCATTTTGGTGGGATCCCAGTAATTTTTATAAATTGACCGTTGCACGGTGAGCAAATCGGCAGTTTTAAATCCCGAAATAAGCGCCTTTGCATTTTTTTGAATTTCAAGAATCAGTGATTCTTTGTCTTTTCCAGTAATACTGATTATATGTTGCGGCTCGGCATATACATTTGAAATTGCCGAAAAAGAATTTTCAGCGCCAATACCCACATGTAAAATGCTTCTGCTTGCTTTAAACATACTTCCAAAACTTTCTGGAGGCACTTGTGTCACTTCAAATTGCGCTTCCGGTTGCGGCAATCCAAGAACTGGTTCTGCAATAATTTTTCTCAATTCATCACCAATTTCGCCTTGCCATTCGCTATTTTTCATAACGATTAGCAGATTGTTCATTCGGCCGTTTGCTTCTTGTAATACTTTTTTATCGCTTCCTGTATCACAGGAAATAAGCATGGAGATAAATGCCAATAGAAGTCCGATCTTTTTCATTATTAATTAATTATTTTTAATTTGATTCCGGGTTTTAGACTATTTACACTCCAAATATTGTTCCAATCTTTAATATTTTGCACCGAAACATTTGAATATTTTTTTGCGATTGACCATAATGAATCTCCCAATTTAACAATGTAATATGTATGTTCCTTATTGTCGTTATTGACTGGAGTCGCTTTTTGGGCAACAACAGGATTGGTGTTTTTAGTATAAACAACCAAATTTTGGCCTACCAGTATTCTTGAGCTTTTTAAATTGTTCCATTTTTTCAAATTGCTTTCAGCAACCCCATGTTTGGCTGCAATTTTTCCCAAATATTCACCACTTCTCACCTTGTGCGTAATCTTATCTTCAAGTTTTATGAGTTCCTGCAGTGGCTTTTCTTCTTTTGCATCTTCTAAATCCGCGTAGGCATAAATCAACCTTTCATTGCTTACGAAATTTCCGATATCTTTAATGGGCAAGGTTAAAATATAGTTTTTATCTTTAATATAAGGAATAATATTCAGTTTATATTGCGGATTTAAAAATTTAAGCACCTCAATATCAACATTTAAAGTTTCATTGATTTGCGCAAAAGTCAACTGTCTTTTTACTTGGACAGTATCTGTTGCATAGTAGGAAATTGCTTTTTCCTTTGATTTTAAATTGTGCTCCTTTGCATATTCAAATATATATAGGGTGGCATAAAAAGCTGGAACATAGGCAGCGGTTTCGCTAGGTAAATATTTTCTTATATTCCAATAATTGGTACTTCCTCCAGACCGCCTGATGGCTTTAGAAACATTCCCCGGGCCGTAATTGTAGGCTGCCAAAACCATACTCCAATCACCATACATTTTATATAAACTTTCCAAATACTTGCAAGCAGCTTCTGTAGCCCTGTAAGGATCTGAACGTTCATCTATATACGAACTAACTTCTAAATTGTAAAACTTCCCTGTTGGATACATAAATTGCCACAAGCCTGTCGCACCCATTCGAGATCGTGCATTTGGATTTAACGCCGACTCAATAACCGCCAAATACTTTAATTCCATAGGAATATTGTATTTCGCCAAATGTTCTTCAAACATGGGGAAAAAATAACGCGCCCGCTCCATAATGGTAGAAATAGAAGATTTTCTTTTTTGCAAATAAGTCCTTATGATTTGTTCGAGCTGCGGATTGTATTCAATTTTAAAAGGCGTTTTGCTGTTTAAATGTTTTAAACGTGATTTTAATAATTCGGTTGATAATTCTTCAAGGTCCACAACCAACATTTCATCATTGCCCAGTACATATAGTTCCTTGTCATACAAAGGAGATTTTATTAATTTATTCATCCATAAGCTGTCTATGAGCATCGCTTGTGGATGAACTTGAAGAATTAAAGAATCTGAATTTGTAAAAAATAATGCCGGGTTGTCATTAAAATGAACTTTGGTGTTTTCGCTATTTTGAATTTTTAAGGACTCGGTTTTCTTTTGTGAAAATCCATAAGTAAGCGTTAATAAAAACGCAATGTATATTAAATTTTTCATAAAAGATTAGTTGTTTAAAAGTTTTGAAATTTCGTCTAAATTAGGCGCTAAAATAATTTCAATTCTTCTATTTTTCGCTTTTCCTTCTGGAGTTGCATTGGAGCCAACCATCACAAATTCACTTCTTCCTGCCGCTGTAATTTGCGTTGGGTTTACGCCTTTATTTTGTAAAATTCTAACAATGGCTGTAGCTCGTTTAACGGATAAATCCCAATTGTCTGTGATGGTTGCTCCGGTATATGGAACATTGTCGGTATGCCCTTCAATGAGCACATTGATATCCGGATTTTTTGACAACACACCGGCCAATTGTTCTACAGCAACTTTTCCCTCACCTCCTACTGCCCAGCTGCCGGAATCAAACAATAATTTGTTTTCCATGGACACATAAATTTTCCCGTTTTTTTGAACAACAGTCAGTCCTTTACCTTCAAAATTGAGCAGTGCGCTGGAAATGGCATTTTTCAATTGTTGCATTTGGGCTTCTTTTGCATCAATTAAACCTTGAAGTTCATTAATTTGATTGGAGCGTTGTGCCAATTCATTTTGAAGCTTTTCCAATCGATCGCTTTCTAACGCCAATTTTCTTTCTTTTTCTTCCAATTGAAGCAATAATTCTTGGTTTTTTTGAGATTGTTCGGCTAGTTTTTTTGAACTTTGGGCAGAAAGTACATTATACGATTCATCTAAATTTTTATATTTATTTTGAATAGAAGCAAATTCACTGTCTACTATTTCCTTTTGAGTATTAAGTGCATTGTAATCACTATTAAGTTTTTCAAAATCGGCTTCCAACGCTTTTTTTGCAGCCAATAAATTGTCTTTTTCTTCAATTAATGCGGTGTTTGAAGAACGTAAATTATTGAATTTTGTTTCCAGTTCCTGATATACTTTTTTTGATACACATGAATTAAATGTGATTGCGATAATGAATAGAATTGCTGTTTTTTTGAACATTGTACTCCTTTTATTTATTTAATTTAATCAATTTCAATAACTACCGGGCAATGGTCGGAATGTTTTGCCTCAGGTAAAATATAGGCTCTTTTAATGTTATCTTTCATTTCGTTGCTTACCATATGGTAATCTATGCGCCAGCCTTTGTTGTTGTTTCTTGCATTTGCCCTATAACTCCACCAACTGTAATGATGCGGATCTTTGTTTAAATGGCGAAACGAATCTATAAAACCACTGTCAATAAAATTCCCCAGCCAATTGCGCTCAACAGGCAAAAATCCTGAGGTGTCCTTATTCTGTACCGGATTATGAATGTCTATTTCTGTATGGCAAATGTTGTAATCGCCACAAATAATGAGATTGGGAAGTTCTTTTTTGAGGTTGTTTACATAGTCCAGAAATTGAGCCATGTAGGTTAGTTTAAACTCCAATCGGTTGTCATTGGTTCCGGAAGGTAAATATAAGCTCATTATTGATACGTTCGCAAAATCTACCCTTAAATTTCTTCCTTCATAGTCCATTGCTTCGATTCCAGTGCCATAAACTACCTTGTCGGGCCTTGTTTTTGATAAAACAGCCACACCGCTGTAACCCTTTTTTTCTGCTGAAAACCAATAGTGATAATTATAACCGGCATTTTCAAATAAGCTTAAATCCAGCTGTTCTTTATGCGCTTTTATTTCCTGCAAACAAATAACGTCGGGATTTGCGGCTACCAACCATTCAATAAAACCTTTATTTAAGGCTGCCCTGATTCCGTTAACATTGTATGATATTATTTTCATTAAGTCTTTATTATTTCAAAAAAGGAAAACATCAACTTTTCTATTAAAACTTCATTTCTGGAATTTCACCTTCAACAATTAAAGTTCCTTCTGTAGCGGCAATAATTTCTTCAACTGAAACGCCTGGAGCTCTTTCAATAAGATAGAATGCATTGTTCTTAATTTCTAAATAGGCTAAATTTGTCACTACTTTTTTAACGCAATTCACGCCTGTTAACGGTAATGAACATTTTTTTAATAATTTTGATTCGCCAGTTTTATCAGTATGCATCATGGCCACAATAATATTTTCTGCGGAAGCCACCAAATCCATCGCCCCGCCCATTCCTTTAACCATTTTTCCCGGAATTTTCCAGTTGGCGATATCTCCGTTTTGAGAAACTTCCATCGCCCCCAAAACAGTTAACTGAACGTGTTGCCCTCGAATCATCGCAAAACTCATTGCAGAGTCAAATAAAGAACCGCCCTTTAAAATAGTGACTGTTTGTTTTCCTGCATTAATTAAATCGGCATCTTCTTCGCCTTCAATTGGGAAAGGTCCCATCCCAAGCATTCCGTTTTCCGATTGAAATACAACATCTATGTTTTTAGGTATGTAATTGGCAACCAAGGTTGGAATTCCAATTCCCAGATTTACATACCATTTATCTTGTAATTCCTGAGCAATTCTCTGTGCTATTTCTTGTTTTGATAAAGCCATTTTTTAAGATTTTTGAGTTACTGTGCGCTGTTCAATTCTCTTTTCATAATCTTTCCCTTGAAAAATACGCTGTACAAAAATACCTGGCGTATGAATTTGGTTTGGGTCCAATTCGCCGGCCTCAACCAATTCTTCAACTTCAGCAACGGTTATTTTCCCGGCCATTGCCATCATCGGATTAAAATTACGGGCAGTTCCTTTAAAAATAAGATTTCCTGCCGTATCTCCTTTCCATGCTTTCACAAAAGCAAACTCCGGATTAAAGGCATGTTCCAAAACATACATTTTGCCATTAAATTCCCTGGTTTCTTTCCCTTCCGCCACTTCTGTACCGTAACCTGCTGGTGTGTAAAATGCTGGAATTCCGGCTCCTGTAGCCCTGCAACGTTCGGCCAAAGTTCCTTGCGGTATCAATTCTACATCCAATTCACCCGAAAGCATTTGGCGTTCAAATTCTTCATTTTCTCCCACATAAGAAGAAACCATTTTTTTAATTTGATGTTTTTTTAATAAAAGTCCCAACCCAAAATCATCAACACCCGCATTGTTAGAGATACACGTTAAATTATTAACGTCCAATCTCACCAATTCAGATATACAATTTTCTGGGATTCCGCATAAACCAAAACCGCCAAGCATAAAAGTCATGCCGTTTTCTACTCCCAGTAAGGCGTCTTGTGCGTTTTTAACTACTTTATTTATCATAATTTAACTTTTAAAATTCAGGATCCTCGTCTAATTTTAAATCAGAGGTTGCGTCTATATTGCCTTTACTGCAATCCGTTTCTATGGTTAATATTTCAGGTCTTTCAAAGTCTCCTTTGCTTACATTCAACGTAGGGTCGGCGTACAATTTTTTATAATACAATCCCCAAATTGGCAATGCCATAGTAGCGCCTTGTCCTTTGCTCAATCCGGCAAAATGAACCGCCCTGTCTTCGCCTCCAACCCAAACGCCGGTTACCAAATTAGGCACCATGCCCATAAACCAACCATCGGACTGATTTTGGGTGGTTCCTGTTTTTCCTGCAATTGGATTTGTAAATCCATAGGGATAACCTGTTACCATATTATCGGCATAAGTAGCTCCTTTGGTTCGCAAACGAATACCTGATCCCGATTCCGTTACACCTTCCAATAAATTGGTAATCACATAAGCCGACTCCTCACTTATCGCTTCCTTTGAGTTTGGCATAAATTGTTCCAGTACCAATCCGTTTTTATCTTCTATTCTCATTAAAACCATAGGTTCAATCCTTAAACCTTTGTTTGCGAAAGTCGCATATGCACCAACCATTTCATACAAGGATAAATCTACAGAACCCAGCGCTATTGAAGGTACTTCAGGAATTTCACTTTCAATCCCAATACTATTTGCAAAATTAACCACGGTTTTTGGATGCACCATATCAATTAACTTTACAGTAATTACGTTAATCGAATTTGCCAAAGCTTTTTTCAAAGTGAGTTCCCCGCCATATTTATTGTCCGAATTTTTTGGTGTCCAATCTTGCGGCATGTCATATTTTTCTTTTAGAATGGTATAAGGCGTATTTGGCAATTTATAGCACGGCGACAATTTTAATTGGTTGATCGCTGCTGCATACACAAAGGGTTTAAAGGTAGAACCAACCTGACGTTTTTGTTGTTTCACCGCATCAAATTGAAAGTGTTTATAATTGACACCGCCAACCCAAGCTTTCACATGACCTGTTTGCGGTTCAACCGACATTAATCCCGAGCGTAAAATATGTTTGTAGTATTTGATGGAATCATACGGAGACATGATGGTGTCTATATCTCCTTTATAAGAAAAGACGCTCATGCTGGTTTTTTCTTTAAATGAAGCTTTAATTTCACTTTCTGAAGCGCCATTTTTTCTCATGCGAATCCAACGAACTGAACGTTTCATTGCCTGTTCCATGGTAACCGCTACCTGTTTTTCATCTAAAGCATAAAAAGGCGCTGTTTTGTTTCGTTTCTGTTCTTTATAAAATACCCGCTGCAAATTTGCCATATGTTCTAGCATTGCTTCTTCGGCGTATTTTTGCATACGAGAATCAATAGTTACGTATATTTTAAGTCCATCCCTTTGCAAATTGTAATCTGTGCCATCTGGTTTCGGATTATTTTTTACCCAGGTTTTCATAAAATCGCGCAAATATTCCCTAAAATAAGTGGCGGAACCATCGCTATGCCCTTCTCTATTCACATTTAAATTTAAGGGGGTCGCCTTAAAAACTTCTCTTTGTTCTTTCGTGATAAAATCGTTCTTATACATTTGGTTTAAAACCACATTTCTACGATTTTTAACCAATTCCGCTCTTTTTAGCGGATTAAAATAAGAGGCGTTTTTAAGCATTCCTACCAACATTGCAGACTCCGGTATTTTTAAGTCGATGGGTTCTTTTCCAAAATAAATTCGCGATGCGGAACGAATACCCACGGCCAAATTCAAATAATCGTACTTGTTTAGGTACATGGTTATAATTTCCTCTTTGGTATATTGACGTTCTAAGCGGATGGCAATCACATATTCCTTTACTTTCTGTAAAATCCTTTCTACAATATTTCTGGATCCTTCTCCATGAAACAAAAGTTTGGCCAATTGCTGGGTAATGGTACTTCCGCCACCATCTTTTCCCAACATCACAACAGCGCGAATTGTGGCTCTAAAATCTATTCCCGAATGATCATAAAAACGTTCGTCTTCTGTTGCAATCAAAGCATTTATCAAATTTTCAGGTAAGTCTTTATATTTTACGGGCGTTCTGTTTTCGTAAGCATATTTTCCCAATGTTTTTCCATCAACAGAAATCACTTCGGAAGCGGTGTTTCTCTCGGGACTTTCCAATTCTTCAAAAGAAGGAAGCGTTCCAAAAGCACCAAAAGAGGCCAATAAAAATAACAGTAATATAAATAAAATACCGCCAAGAATGATCCTCCAAAACCATTTTATATACTTTGAAAATTGATTATTATTTGTTGCTTTTTTTGTCATTTTTTTATTTTTTCAATTCTAAGCCCAACATCTGTTATGCCTTCCAAAGGATTTTTTCCCTGAATATCATTGATGCCGCGCGTTGCGTGCTGAATGTTAAATTTGTAGGTTCCTATTTCAGAAAAAACAACATTTTCCTTATAAAATAATTTATTTTCTTTAAGATCCGTAAATCCAGATCCCAACCAGTTTCCCGAAGTATCGGTCATTTCATATTCCAAGGTGTCTATCACTTTATAGCCGTTAGGCAATTCTAGTTTGGCAATTAAAAATAAAGAACTAAATTCATAATTCTTGGTATTTCTAATATTGATAAACACATTATTTGCTGAAATCGTATCCAGATTGTTTATTATAAAATCAATTCCTTTTTCTGAATGCCATTGTTGGTTGCCAATAGAAACATATTGATCAAAAACAACATTTGAGTTGCACGAAAACAACAGAAAAGTAAAAGCGATTAAACTTAGTTGTTTATGTATTTTTATTTGGGTTTGCACTTCTGTTTGGAGGTCTTTGTTTTCTGTTTTTCGAACTGCCGCTTCCGCTAACTTGGGTTGGCTGGACCGGGGCTTTTAAATTTTTGTTTTTATTTTTTTTATGGTTGCTTTTCCTTTTTGGCGCATCAAACCGCGTTAAGCTGTCTTGACCAACAACGTCCTCAAAAGTAACTACATTTTCAACCAACAATTCAAATTCATAATCTTCCAAAGAAGTAACTGGTTGGTTATTTTTATTTAAGTCCATGATTTCTTTTACATTTTCCAAAGTAAGTTTAAACCATTTATTTCTATCTTCTTTGTACGTGTACCATAACACTTTTTTAAAAATATCCATTTTAATAAAAACGGCTTCTCCTTTTTTTGTTTTCAATACAATATCTTGTCGGGGAAAGTCTTTTAAAGCGTCTAAATAGGTGTCTAATTCATAATTTAAGCAGCATTTTAATTTCCCGCACTGGCCGGCTAATTTTTGCGGATTTAACGACAATTGTTGGTAACGCGCCGCAGTGGTGTTCACTTTTCTTAAATCTGTTAACCAAGTTGAACAGCACAATTCCCTGCCGCAAGATCCAACGCCTCCAAGTCGGGCCGCTTCCTGGCGCAAACCAACTTGTTTCATTTCAACCCTAATGCTAAAAGTGCTTGCCAAATCTCTAATTAATTGCCTAAAATCCACACGGTCATCGGCGGTGTAATAAAAAGTGGCTTTGTTGCCGTCACCTTGGTATTCAACATCGGAAAGTTTCATTTTTATGCCCAGTCTGCCAAGAATTTCCCTGCCCTTATATTGGGTTTCATATTCCTTTTCTCGTGCGGCTTTCCAAATGTCAATATCTTTTTGGGTGGCTTTTCTGTAGATTTTTTTTACTTCTTCACTGTCAAAGGCAACGCCTTTTTTCTTCATCTGAATTCTAATCAATTCGCCAGTAAGGGAAACCGTTCCAATGTCGTGGCCCGGACTTCCTTCCACGGCAATGATATCGCCAATGGAAATTTGCAAATTATCTACATTTCGGTAAAAATGTTTCCGTCCGTTTTTAAACCGTACTTCAACAATGTTTAAAGGTTCTTGTCCGGTTGGCAGCGCCATATTGGACAACCAGTCGAAAACGGAGAGTTTTTCACAGCCTCCGGTGGCGCAATTTCCATTGCTTTTGCAGCCTTTCGGCACGGTATTTATATCTGAAGAGCAACTATTACAGCTCATATGTTTTCTATATTTTTTATATTATTTGTAAAACTGAAAATCAATTTTACGGTCTTCACTAATTTGTAAAGATATCACTTAAATTACAAACTGTAAAACGTTAAAAAACCTATTTATGTTTGTTTTACGTCAATAATTTTTACCGGACAGGCTTCTTTCGCTTTAGTAACCGCTTCCAAGATGCCTATATCCGTTGATTTTACAGTGAAAAAACCTCTTTTTTCCTTGGCATGAAGCAACACAGCCTTGCCGTCTTTTTTTGACATTTGAAACTGAGCAGCCGCCTGTTCAACACAGTAATTACAACCAATGCACTTGGCTCTTTGCAATGTGATAATTACCATAATTGGTTGTTCGTTGTTAGATTTTATTTCTTATTTAGTTTCAGGTTTCAGGTTTCAAGTTTCAAGTTTCAAGTTTCACAGAGTAAAATACTTTAACCTTTTAACTTTGTGCTTCCGTCTTCGGTCTTCGGTCTTCGGTCTTCGGTCTTTGGTCTTCGGTCTTCAGACTTTAACCTTTTAACTTTGTGCTTCCGACTTCGGTCTTCGGTCTTTGGTCCTCGGTCTTCGGTCTTCGGTCTTCAGACTTTAACCTTTTGACTTTTTGCTTCCGACTTCGGTCTTCGGTCTTCAGACTTTAACCTTTTAACTTTTCCTTTTTACCCAACTTCAACAATCGCACTTCCAACTTCAGCATTCATAGGAACAATTTTGTACAATTTATCGGATGGACGAATTCTAAAATCAACTTTAAAAGTACAAGAATCTCCTTTTTGGGCTTTTTCTCCCACAACGTCATTGATAAACATTTGGGTAATTTCCATTTCTTTGGCGCCAGTGGTTGGACCGGTAATTAAAATGGTGTCGCCAATGGCAATTTCGTAAGCTTCAATTTTAAATTCAGCAATGTTGGTTTTTGGGAAATAATGCATTCCCTTGCCTACATATACCTTTTTTTGTGTGGCGTGGCTTCCGGAACCATTGCTCCATTCGCCTAATTTTTGTCCCAAATAATAGCCGCTCCAAAATCCGCGATTGTACACTTTTTCCAAATCCAACATCCAAGAAATCACTTTTTCCTTGCTGTATGTTCCCGCTTCAATACTGTCAATGGCATCGCGGTAACATTTTATTACATTGGCCACATATTCGGGCGCTCTTCCCCGTCCTTCAATTTTCAATACTTTTACGCCAGCATCTTCAATTTGATCCAAAAAATCGATGGTACACAAATCTTTTGGAGACATAATATACTCATTGTCCAATTCCATTTCAAATCCGGTTTCCTGATCAATTACCGTATATTTTTTTCGGCAATTTTGTTTGCAGGCACCTCTGTTTGCTGAAGAGTTTGAAGAATGCAAACTCATATAACATTTTCCGGAAACCGCCATACATAAGGCGCCGTGTCCGAATATTTCAATTTCCAATAAATTTCCTGAAGGTCCGCGAACGTCTTCTTTCACAATTTGCTCGGTAATTTTTTTAACCTGTCGCAAACTCAATTCGCGACTCAATACCATTGTATCGGCAAACATGGCGTAAAATTTTACTGTTTCAATATTCGTCACATTTATTTGGGTTGAAATATGAACTTCCATTCCAATAGCTCTTGCCGAAGCAATAACTGCTTGATCCATCGCAATAACCGCTGTAATATCTGCCTCTTTTGCTTTTTGAAGCAAGGTTTTAACCACAGATAAATCGTGATCGTAAATGATGGTGTTTAAGGTGAGATAGGTTCTTACATTTTTTGCTTTGCAACGCTCCGAAATTTCTTTCAAATCATCCATCGTAAAATTTATGGAAGCCCTGGCGCGCATATTAAGTTGCTCAACACCAAAGTAAATTGAATCGGCGCCATTGTCCAATGCGGCCTGCAACGATTCAAAACTTCCGGCTGGAGCCATCAATTCAATTTTTCCTGTAGTAGTCATGCTGTTTTTGATTTTTTGCAAAATTACATTTTTTATAATAACTATTTCAGTTACAAATCTTTTATCATTTTTTTAACAGAAAAATATTTATCTGTTAATTTTCAATAATTTAGTGCTTGTTTCTTGCATTTTTTTATAAAATTTGCATCAGTATAAAAATTAAAAAATAATTAAGATGAAAGTAGCTGTTGTAGGCGCTACCGGGATGGTAGGAAACGTCATGTTACAAGTGTTGGCGGAAAGAAATTTTCCGATTACGGAATTATTGTTGGTTGCTTCAGAACGTTCTGTTGGAAAGCAAATGGAATATAGAGGAAAAAAATATACCCTTATTGGAATGCAAGACGCCGTTAATGCGCGCCCTGATATTGCGTTGTTTTCTGCAGGCGGAACCACTTCTGAAATGTGGGCGCCAAAATTTGCCGAAGCTGGAACTACGGTTGTTGACAATTCTTCTGCCTGGCGGATGGATCCTACTAAAAAATTAGTGGTTCCTGAAATTAACGGAAATGTGTTAACCAAGGCTGATAAAATTATTGCAAACCCAAACTGTTCAACCATTCAATTGGTGATGGCTTTGGCACCTTTGCACAAAAAATACAACATGAAACGTGTGGTAATCTCCACCTACCAATCTGTTTCAGGAACTGGCGTAAAAGCGGTGCAACAACTTGAAAACGAGTCTAAAGGCATCAAAGGAGAAATGGCTTATCATTATCCAATCAACCGAAATGCCATTCCGCAGTGTGATGTTTTTTTAGAAAACGGCTACACCAAAGAAGAAATGAAATTGGTTAAAGAACCAAAGAAAATATTAAATGACGATTCTTTTACCGTTACCGCAACAGCGGTGCGGATTCCAACTTCGGGCGGACATTCAGAAGCGGTGAACGTTCAGTTTGAAAAGGATTTTGATTTAAGCGAAGTGCGCAAATTGTTAAGTCAAACTCCCGGAGTTATCGTACAAGACAATTTAGATACCAACACGTATCCAATGCCAATTTATGCACACAATAAAGATGAAGTTTTTGTAGGACGAATCAGAAGAGACGAATCTCAGCCAAACACTTTAAATATGTGGATTGTAGCCGATAACTTGCGCAAAGGTGCCGCAACAAATACCATCCAAATTGCAGAATATTTGATTGCAAACAAGTTGGTTTAGTTAAATAAAAGATATTTTTTGAACAAAAAAAGGGAGCTTAAAGTTCCCTTTTTTATTATTTTTTATTGATTTTTAATGAACCATAATTTTATCTGCATTGCCATCAGGATCTCCATTAACTGTTCCGCTGAAAGAAGCGTTTCCAAGCAATAAAATACCCGCTGCATGCGGTGAAGCCATAGAAGTGCCGCTAATAGTATTATAAGCTCCACCTTTCCAAGTAGATTTTATAGATACTCCTGGCGCACAATAATCAACTGGTGGATTTCCAAAATTAGAGAATGATGCCCAATTGTCTCCAGCACTCATCGCTGAAATCGTATAGATATTTGCTCCATTAACTCTTGCAGGAGATGAAGTATTAGCGTCTTTACTTTCGTTTCCTGCAGCCAAAGCAAATTTAATTCCCTTGTTTGAAGCAGCAAGAACGGCATCGTCTAAAGCTTGAGATATTGGTCCACCCAAACTCATATTTGCAACATCACCGACACTGCCGTTTGCAGCAACGAAATCTACGCCTGCTATAACGCCTGAATAAGATCCGCTTCCACGGCTGTCTAATACTTTTACTGGGATTACGGTAGCTCCGGGAGCCACACCAATAACGCCAATAGTGTTATTTTTAGCAGCTATTGTACCCGCTACGTGAGAACCATGACCGTTCCCATCATCTGGAGCACCTGCATCTCTTCCAGAAGTGAAAGCGTTAAAACCTCTGCTTGCATTTACATTTAAATCCGGGTGATCTAAATCTATCCCGGTGTCAATAACCCAGGCTACATTGCTTCCTGTATAACTTGATACGCCATTAACACGTGTAATTCCCCAAGGTGTTTCTTGAACTGTAGAACCTCCGCCACTACCTGGTTTTCCGCCAGGAGCCAATGTTACCAATTGATCCTCTTCAATATATTTTACCCTTTTATCTTTTGCTAATTTTTCAACATCAGTTTTGGATAATTTAGCGGAAACGCCATTTAATACCATCCCATAACTTTGTTCAATTACAAAATCAACAATTGAGTTTTCAGAAAACATTTTTTGGGCTTCACTTACAACAGCGCGTTTTGCCGCTTTGTAGTCATTTCCATATTTTTTACCAAAATCTCCAGTAATTTTTGTTTCAAAAACTACAATATAAGAACCTTCAATGACCTGGCTTTGTTGGGCAACAACATCGCTTTGATCAATAGCGGAACTATTTACATCAATAGATTCTTCATTAGAACAAGCTGCAAATAACAAAATTGCTGTTCCAAAAAATGCAAAACTCATAAAATTTGTTTTCTTCATAATTTATAAAGTATTTAAAGGTTGAGTTCAAATATACTTTTTTTTATTAAAAATTAACAATAAGTATAAATTTCTTTTAAATTATTATAATATTTTCTGTATTATGTTTAGACACCATATTATATTTCTGTAAAAAAAATATGGTTTTCTTATTGCTTCTTTTTAAACAAATTCTTTAAGGCATTTTGAACAATACTGTCTTTTGCTTTCTCAATTGTTTGTTTTGGCGTCACAGTTTTTGTGGTGTCAGCACTTTTGGTTTTAGCGGTATCGACTTTGGTTTTTCCAGGTATTAAATTACCTAAAGCTTGGGTAGCCTGATTGATGAGTTTTCCTTTTTGCATATCAACCAACTGCGTAACTAAGTGCGTGGTGGCTTGTTGTAAGTCGGTTGAAACTTTCGGATTTGTAAAACTTCCTGTTAAATTTGCATTTATAGGAAAATTTTCAATTTTTGCGGCATCGGCAGGCGTTAATTTCGAAATTAAATTATTGACTTCTGTTCCTAAATATTTTGCAGGAACATCAAATTTTAAGTTGTAAGCCATGCTTTGATCAAATCCATGTGAACCCGCAATTTCAATATTAATATCCTGGTATTTTAGTGTAAATGGGTTAATTTCAACTTTGCCGTCTTTAAAGGTCAACGCCATTTTCAAAGCGTCCAAATTTAACTTTTCGAGATCTATAAATTTCACGTTTGAAGCCAAAGAAGTCAGCAACTGCGAATTGGCAGGACTTAATTTAGAGCCCAACAATTGCCCTATCAAATTTCCTGTGATGGTTTTAAGGTCGGGCGTCATATTATCGGTTAAATTTCCCGATAATTTTATGGTGGAATTTAACTTTCCAAAAACGGCATTGGCTATTGGCGCAATTGCTTTTAACATGGCGAGTTGTGTAAAAGATTCAGAAATGTTTAAAGCATTTAATCCTAAGTCCATATTGAATTTTGGCGTTTTTTCTTTGGTTGAAACCATGCCGCTTAACGCTATTTGTCCGCCAAAAACATTCATTTTTAAATTGCTTAATGTCACGGCTTCATCTTTAATGGCCAAATTTCCCGAAACTTCTTTCAAATTTAAATTGTCATAAACCACCGTTGTCGCTTTGGCGTTGATGGTAACATCTAAAAATGCAGGAATTTTTAAGGCTTCTTTGGAGGTTTTTGTTGCGGAGGTATCGGTTTTGGATTCCATAAAATCGGCCACTTCAAATTGACGGGAAGTCATATCAAAATTCCCTTTCAACACCTGATTTTTAAAAATAAATCCATAAAAATTATCCAAACTTCCCGTTACCTGAAAATCGGAATTTCCGGTTTCCCCATCAAATTTATTCAAACGAATGTCTTTTGGATTGAAAGCAATGGCGGCTTGTTTAATTTTAAATGGTTTTGCCATTTCCTCACTTTCATAATTAAAATCGGTTACCGTAATGGTTCCCGAATTTTGAATGTTTTGATATTGGCTCGCTTCAACCGATTTCATGTCAAAACGTGTTACCACATCTGCTTTTAAAATACCAGTTAAAGGTTTTTCCAACTTTACGGGATACGCTTTGGCTACATTTGCCAAATTGACAATTCCTTTAATTTCGGCATTAATCAGCGCGTTTTCAGCAATATTTTGAATGGTTGCTTTTGCGTTAAATACATCTTGGTCAATGGTAAAAGACAACTTATCAAGATTTACATACGTGTCGTTAAATATTCCGGTTTTGTTTACAATTCGGGAGTTTATCACAATATTATTAACCGATTTTGGCAAATTCGGATATTGAAACGAGGCGTTGTTTGAAGCAATTTCAACATCAAAAGCAGGAATTGTGGTGTCAGAATAAGTTCCTTTTACAACGCCGTTTACCTTAAAATCACCCGATGTTTTTACGCCATCCAATTTTCCTGAATACATTTCGGGAATCAATCCCAAAAAGTTTTTAAAAGAAGACGTTGGCGTTTTAAATTTCATGTCATAAACTTGCCCTGCGTCTGTCATCTGAATAGATCCGTCAAATGCAATTGGCAACAAATTAACCAATGCTTCATTTTCTTTAAAAGTATATTTAAAGTTTTCTAAATCCAATCCTAAAACGGCATCAAGCGACAATGCCACATTTTTTAAATAGTTTGTTTTATCAATAGAAACAGCCATTTTAGCGGTAGATTTGGTTTTTAAATCCAACATTTTATTTTTAAAATCGCCACTGCCTTCGTGATTGATGCTGTCCAAAATCACACGCATTTTAGATGCTTCATCAAAATAAGTAAAACGAAGATTTTTAACGGTATAATTCTGAAAATTCAATGCAAATTCATCGTTTTTTGCCGCATCTTTTTCATCTTTGTTTTTTAAAGCAATGTCATAATTTGACAATCCATCTTTGTTGTAAATTACATTAACCTTCGCATTTTCGCTACTAAAAGCCTCTATGCTCATAGGTTCTCCTTTTCCTTTAAAAAGTTCTTTAATGCTCATTTTTAAAGTGAAAGTGTTGGAATAAAATAAGGTGTCATTTTCAAAAGGAGCTTTGTTAATAATGCTTAAATCATCAATTATAACAGTCGCTTTCGGAAAGTTTTTGAACAAACTCAAATCTACATCCTCAAAAGCCACCACCGCGTCAACATTTTTATTGATTGATTTTAGCACCAATTCTTTTATTTTTCCTTTGAATAAAAAAGGCGTAGCTACAAGTACAATGGCAAAAATCAATAAAATGATTCCAATTATTTTAAATGCTTTTTTCATGATTCATGTATATTTAAATTGATGAAATTTAGTCTTTAGTTTGATTTTGTAATCTTGTTTAGCAAATTTAATACTAAAGTAAAGGTAATTCTAAAATTATGAACAGAAAAAAGAATAAGAAAAGGGATTAGGGAAAAGAGACTTTCCACTTCAACTTTTACTTTAATCATAAATAGGGCGTTTCCTTTCAGGTCGCTCTATCCGCTATATCTTTTTTTTCCGCTCAGCTTCAAAAAAAGGATGCCGCTTCTATCGCTAACGCAAATTGAATTACGATTTATAATTTCTGTACAGCCAAATTGCGACTTGTCCCTACGGGAGCTACTCAAACAAAAACAAAAAAGCCGCAAAATATGCGGCTTTTCTTTTTGGGGTTTTCCTGAGGTTTATTTTGAAACCTTTAAAACATCGGCAATAATTTTCTCCAAATCATGTTTTGGCATAGCGCCTTGAGCCATTTGCGGTTCTGAATCTTTTGGAACAAACAACATTGAAGGAATACTTCTAATACCAAAAGCCGCAGCCAATTCCTGCTCAACTTCAGTATCCACTTTATAAATGTTTAGTTTACCACTATATTCATTGCTTAATTCTTCTAAAACTGGCGCTACCATTTTACAGGGTCCACACCAATCTGCATAAAAGTCAATAATGCATGGAACGTCACCTTCAAATTTCCAATCTTTATTTTTTTCGAAATTAAAAACCTTTTCTAAAAAAGTTTCTTTTGTCAATAATTCTGTCATTTTTTTAAATTTAATAGTTATAAATCAGCAATTTTTATGCCATTCTATCAGAATGCAAAGTGAGCACAATTCTTACAAAATTAGCGTAACCTATGTTACATGTGTAAGAAAATTTGTACTTTAACGACTTAATTAACCAGTTATTAACTAAAACTTATTTATGATGAATTCAAAATTAACAATGGTGTTGCGCCTTTTACTGGGATTGATTTTGCTTGTGTTTGGCACAAACAAATTTTTTCAATTTATGCCTGCACCACCTATGGAAGGAGCACCGGCCGATTTTATGGGGGCATTGTTTGCAACAGGCTATATGTTTCCGCTCATTGCCATCACGGAAATTGTTGCCGGCGTGTTGTTACTAATCAATAAATGGACCGGTCTTGCTTTAATTTTCGCTGCAATTTTGTCGGTAAACATTATCTTATTTCACATAATGCTTGCTCCTGCCTCTATTGCTGCGGGAGCAGTTGTCGCCATTTTAACCGTAATTTTAATTTATGCCAATTGGAAAAAATTTAAAACATTATTTTAGACTTTAGTCTCATGGCAATTAAAAGACATATTCAATTGGATATGTCTTTTTTTATTTAATTTTGTTCCAAGTCAATAATTTGACTTCGTATGAAATAGCCACTAACAAATTGTTTGTTGCAAACAAACACCAATGAAGATAGGCTATTCCATATGACAAATAAAAAACAATAAATGTCTACATATGAAACCTCTTTTTATTTTAACACTGATTGGAATTTTTGCCATTTCCTGCAAAAATTCCGAATCTCAAAAAACAACTACCTTGAATTATCCCATAACAAAGAAAGTTGATACCGTAACCAATTATTTCGGCACCGAAATAAAAGATTCCTACCGCTGGCTGGAAGATGATATGTCGGCCGAAACTGCCGCCTGGGTCATTGCCCAAAATAAAGTGACTTTTGATTATTTGTCGAAAATTCCTTACCGTGCAGCATTGAAAAACCGCTTGGAAAAATTATGGAATTATGAAAAAATTGGTGCACCTTTTAAAGAAGGTGACTATCACTATTTTTATAAAAACAATGGTTTGCAAAATCAATATGTATTATATCGTCAGAAAAATGAGGAAACTCCTGAGGTTTTTTTAGATCCAAATACTTTTTCTGAAGACGGAACCACTTCTTTAGGAGAAATTTCCTTTTCAAAAGATGGAAATATGGTGGCCTATTCCATTTCTGAAGGCGGATCGGACTGGCGAAAAATTATCATCATGGATGCCATTTCCAAAGAAATTAAAGAAGATACCATTGTTGATGTGAAATTTAGCAGTATTTCCTGGAAAAAAAATGAAGGATTTTATTATTCCAGTTACGAAAAGCCTAAAGGAAGTGAACTTTCTGCAAAAACCGACCAGCACCGTTTATTTTACCACAAATTGGGAACTTCACAAAAAAATGATCCTATTATTTTTGGCGAAACACAAAAACGCAGATATCTCACAGGAACAGTAACCGAAGATAGTAAATATTTGCTGATACGCGCTTCTGTGTCAACATCAGGCAATGAATTATATATCAAAGATTTAGGGAAAGAAAACAGTCTAATTGTAGCAATCCTTGATAATTTTAATTCGGAAACTACTTTATTAGACAACCAAAATGAAACTTTATTTTTTGTCACCAATTTAAACGCACCC